>NZ_JAUORW010000012.1:0-166928 GCF_030548245.1 Psychrosphaera sp. 1_MG-2023 | reverse complement strand
CTGTATAGTTGTTAAGTTTTATTCCCTGAAAGTTGTTGTTTTATTCGCGAGCATTTTTTAATGCTCGCTTTTTTTTGTTCAAAATTCGTAGATTACACAAGGTATTGGTAAATGCCGATAGACGATGGATTGAAAAATTAATTTGGGTTTATTTGAACTAAATTGAATTAGCCTGTCTAACTTTATAGTTGTTAAGTTTTATTCCCTGAAAGTTGTTGTTTTATTCGCGAGCGTTTTTTAATGCTCGCTTTTTTTTGTTCAAAATTTGTAGATCACACAGAGGTTATTGGTAAATGCCGATAGACGATGGATTGAAAAATTAATTTGGGTTTATGTGAACTAAATAGAATTAGCCTGTCTAACTTTATAGTTATTAAGTTTTATTCCCTGAAAGTTGTTGTTTTATTCGCGAGCATTTTTTAATGCTCGCTTTTTTTTGTCTAAATTTAACTTCCATCGTTTTGTAGGTTAATACGTTCAGCTAATTTTTGAGCTAACATTTTTACACGGCCTGGTTCAAAAAAGCCATTGTGCGGCGTATCAATTTTAAACGACACCAGATCCGCATTTACTTCTTTATACCAACCGCCTAATAACCACTTTTGTAAGTATCGGTAAGCCGTTGATTTTAATAGAACTAACGAACCTTCATACTTAGACAATCGATAACCCTTCATCGCTTTAACTTGCATAAACAATCCCTTATCTCTAAGTGTATTGCCCAATTGAGTCGAAATAAATCGTCGATGCCGCCCTCCGTTTTCACCCAACATCTTCATTATAAGACGCCACGCCATGAGTCCGAGTTTTGGCATACGGAGCAATATTGTATCGACAATAAATAACTCATTTACTTTAATATTGTCTTTTTGAAGTAACTTTGCTGTTTCTAGCGCTGCGAGTCCCCCGACCGAAAACCCTGCAATATAGACTTCAGATTCGCCACGTTGCTTTATTTTATTTGCATAAAGTGTCGCTAATTCTTTTATTTCAATGCTTGTTTGATTTCCTGGAGGTTGCAACATATGCAGATCGCAGACACCATACATCTCCTTGGCAAGCGCTTTAAATCGCAGCATATCGCCGTTACCGGACGCACAAATATACATACTCACTTTACGAGTTGTATCACCAAGGCTGACCAACAACTGCGGTAAATTTAATTCGGCTTCGACGCACTCGGCTAATGACGATACGGTTGCGTTTTCAACCAACTGATGCAAAGACAGCCTTTTTCCTAGTAGCTTTTCTATTTCGTGGAGGGTAATTACAGCAGATAATGAATCGCCGCCACTTTCAAAGAAGTTATCAAGTACCGTTAAATTAGGTTGTTCTAGCGCGTTTTTCCAGATTTTTAATATCGACTTTTCCAACCGACCTACCGGCTCTCGGGCAGCTGACTTTTCGATCACATGACCGCTATTTATTAATTTAGGGTAGTCAATTTTACCGTTTGGTGTGTACGGCATTTGATCTAAAATGTGGATCCGATTTGGTAACATGTAGTCTGGTAAGATCCCAGATAACTTAGACCGATACGCTTCAGGTTGTGCTTCTGATCCTATAACGACCCAACTGTGAATTTGAGATTTAGATCCTTGCCCTACCAATTTTGCGGCTGCGGCCTTCACACCAGGCAAATGCAGCAGGCTATTCTCGATCTCATTTAACTCGATACGATAACCGCGAAGTTTTATCTGTCTGTCATTGCGACCACTAAAATGCAGTACCCCATCGGTATCTAACCAGCCGCTGTCACCTGTATCATAAAGCGGATGGCTCGAAATAGAATCAACTGTAATGAACTTATCCGCGTTACTGTCATCTTGACGAAGATAACCATCGCTCAGTGTCAGTCCACCAATAAACACTCGCCCCACGACACCATAGGGCATTAAAGCATGTTGTTCATCTAGTATATAAAGCTGAACGTCAGTAAGTGCGGCGCCGACTGGCATCGCTTTATGATTGTCATCGTTTAACTTAACTTGCCAACTCGAGGCAAAAATAGTTGCCTCGGTCGGGCCGTAGACATTATATAAAATGGCATTTGTTTGTTTGATAAAACGAACTGCAATTTCCTTTGACAAAATTTCGCCACCACAACAACAAACTCGTAATTTCAGTTTATCTGGCTGTTTAATGCCATCTAAGAAACGCGTTAATGTAGAGGGAACAAACGCCATCATTGTCGCGTTAAATTGAACCAAATATGCTGGTAAAGCTTCAGGTAATAGCCTGCCCGGCGGTGGAAAGGCTACACTGCCGCCCCGTATTATTGGCGTTAACAATTCGATTAATGCAGGATCAAAATTAACTTGAGTCGCATTGAGAGACCTATCAGTGGAAGTTATGCTCCATTTTTCGCATATCCACGACAATCGTAGCGATAATGCTCTATGACTTACGGCTACCCCTTTCGGTTTTCCTGTTGTACCAGATGTAAACAACACATAAGCGCATAAATCCGGTTCAACGGTTATATCGGCCAGTTGAGCTGTGGATGTTTTTTCTTTTAAAAGTGAACCAACATTTATTGTAATTTGTGTACCGTCTAACGCCTTAAAACGACTATCAATATTGTTGTTTACCAATAAGCATTTAGACTGGCTTTCACTTAATATCAATTCCAAACGGGTGATGGGTATTTCAACGTCATTAGGCAAAAACGCTGCGCCAATTTGAGTAATGGCTAACTGCGCGATGAGAACCTCTGCGCCTTTGTCCAGAACAAAAGCGACGATATCGCCTTTGCCGACCCCATTTGCCAATAGTTGCAGCGCTAACTGATTAGAGCAATGCAGTAGTTCTGAGTAAGTCAGTTTTACCTCTGCTGAAATACAGGCGTTGGATTTTGGATGTAATAATGCACGTTGTTCAAATTGCTTCACAAAAGGCAATACTGCCTGAGGGTTTTCAGCCAGACTTATACCTGCCGTCAATTGTCTGGTGCGCTCGGCTGATGAACAAATATCAAGTGAACTCACTGGCATATTAAAGTCATTAATGACTTGCTCAGCCAAGTAGATAAGTCGATTGCCAATCAAATTGGTTTCAGGTGCTGTGAAGTACTGCTCGTTACCCTCTAAAACAATTTCAGCATCGTCTCCATCCAGAAAGTCACATACCGAGATTGCTAATGGATAGCGACTAAACCCGGCGAATGTTTGATTTGTCGCACCGACTTTAGCATCACCGTATTGACTCGCAAACTCAAATTCTTCGTATGAAAATATGACGTCAAATAAACGATCTCGCCCCTGCTTTATCGCTTTTAATCGTTTAAATTGCTCACTCAAAGGATATTTTGCATGCCGGTAAGCTTGCTTTAGAAATTTCGATATTTTTTCTACGACGGTTGCTAGTGTATCGTCCTGCTCTAGCGTGACCTTTATCGGTATAACCCCAACAAACATACCGAGGGTATTCTTAAACTTGTTTCCCCCACGATTGAGACTTGGAACGCCAATTATAAACTCACTACGGTTTTGACTTTTAAATATATAAATCGCCAACAGCGCCAAAAACCCATGAAAAATAGTATGTTTATTGGCAGTACATAAGGTTTTTAACTGGTCTATTAGTGCTCGTTGAATTTTGCAGTTTTCGACATAGGCCCGAGACACTCCGGAAATGATAGGCGCATTGTACCGTGCTTCAAATACCGGCTCAGGAAGTTGCGGTATTGCTAAGTTCCAATAATCGACATCTTTTTGAAATTGCTTACCTGACTTATAACTATTCGAGTCAACTATAAAGTCTTGATAGTCTCGGCTTTCCGCAATCAATGAGGGGTCATTTGTTAATAATGAAGTGTAATGTTGCCCAAGCTTTTGCACTGCATTAGATAAACTCCAGCCATCCATAGCAATGTGCAAACTCTGAATTACCACATAATGTAATTGAGGGGTGGCAGTCACCAAAGCAAAACGTATTGTTGGCTGCTTGCCTATTTCAAACGGCTCCGACATCCATCGTTGTTGCCATAACGTTGCTAAATCTTCACCATTTGGTTGATCTGTAAAATTTTTAATGACTAGCGGATAACGGTAGGTATCGAGTAATATTTGATTGCCTTCACTTGTCGGCACTAGCCTCAATGCATCTTCCGCTGCCGTTAAATTGTCTAACGCTTGCTGAAATAAAGCGGCATCAATTTCTCCTACAATCCGAGAGAAACCACCAATATTTAGATGACAACTATTTGACCAAGCTAAAATCTCAGTCCATATGTCTTTTTGACTTAGTGATAAGGGAATAGTTGCCATTGCCGTCCTTGCTATATGTTTACTGAATACTCGATTTAATCACGTTTATTTGTTGCATCGCATATTCATACCCAACTTCAATTATCTCTTCAGCTTTTTTATAGTCCATTATGCTGAAGTTACTTAACGGCGGCTCAAAATAAATGTCCGCTGCATGTTTTGTCTGCTGACGCTGAGCCAACCCACCGATATGTGCGACTTGCATGAGAATGTCGACTATGCCCGGTAAGTTATCATGGGCTTTTTCAAAATGAGATTTAAGCTTATTCCATGAGGATAAATCCGTGACATTTTTATTAACTTCAAACGCATCTTTAACATCAACATCAATAGCAATTACCGCACCATTGCCTCGACGACGCTCAAGTGGCGTCGATAGACGTTGACGCATTGCTTGCACTGGTACATTTTCAAGTATTGCACCGTCCACCAATAATTGCCCATCAACCACTACTGGCGGAAACAACCCGGCTGGTGAATTACTTGCCAATACCGCTTGCCAAAGTGGCCCTTCTTCAAGTACCAAGGTTTCTGCTGTTGTTAAATTACACGCGGCTGCAAAATAAGGCGTCCAAATTCTTTGAATATCTAAATTGCCTAGGGCTTCTTGAAACGCACCTTTTAGGTTTTTATTCGACATAAGTGCGACAAGTGGGAAAGTAAGTTTCATTCCCCCCTTTGAATACCTCAATATTTCTTTATGGATAGACTCTCGAGGCATTCCCGAAACATAACAAGCACCAATAAGTGCTCCCATACTGTTGCCGCCAATGAGATCAATGGGGATATTTGACTCTTCAAATGCTCGTAATACACCTAAATGAGCAAAACCACGTGCGCCCCCGCCACCTAAAACAACACCGATGGCTTTGCCAAGTAAAAATCGAACTAACCGCCCAAAGTCATCACTACTTGCCAATTTAATTGGGTAGACACGCTCGGTTTTTCGTTCTTTATTCCACTCAGCCCGGTCACCACAACTCACTTCAGATTCTGGATAAACTAGCGCTAAATGACTACGGATCAGGGCTATATCAAAACGTGATCGAAGTGACTCTTCTAATTTTGTTAATGACGAACTTTTGGTGCCGTCAGCGACAAATATTACCTGATCAGCATGTTCAAACGTTTCATTTAATTGTTCATCAAGATTTAATTCACCCTGATAAATTATATAATCGAAATCCGCTTCTAATTTATCAAGATTAAGGTAACCGTCATCCCCAACTGTGCGTTCAGCATCAATTAAACTAACGGGCACAACCTCGGTTGAACCATACTTGGTCAAGTTCAACTTCATTTGAGAAGTGAATACCGACATATCTATCGTTTCGTGGATTGGGATTAAGAAAAAGCTTTGTGCTCTGCGACGTTCTGCGACTCTACGGTCATGTCTGAGATGACGATAAATAGCCTGAGAAAACGCTCTGTTTAACTCCGATGGATGTTTCGCTATAAGTTCTTCATAGGCTTTATCAGAAAGGACAGCAAGTTGCGACTCCCGCATAGACGTAATGTCTGCCGTTCTCGCTTGGCGTAAAATCATTCCCGTTTCGCCAACACAATCACCTGGCAAAACTTCGTTGTATAACAAACGTTGGCCATTTTTATCGGTTCGAGAAACCCTAAGACGACCACTAACCAAAATAAACATTGAATCAGATTCAGCGCCTTCCCGAATAACTTCTGCACCGCCGGCAACCGTAATAACTTCAAGCGCTTCCGCAAGTCCGATCATGGCACCTTCTGACAGTTGATTAAAGTCAGAGCTCGCTTTTAGCAACTCAATTAAATATTCCGTTGATACGTTCATTTTCTGTTCAAATTATTACTTTAAGTTCCAATCTATAAGTTAAGAATCATACCAGTAAAAGTAAAAACAAACACAATGTAAAATAAAGTTAAAACAACTTTTAGATAATTTAAGCGGATATTATGACAAAAATGTGAGGTTTAGCGACGATATAAGAGCAAATGTAGAAGGTTTGGATAAAAAAGTTAGGGCGCCCTTAATCAGAGTGCCCTAAATAGAATGCCTAATATTTATTGAGGCTCTACATTTTGGTTTATTTGCCCAAAAATAGATTGACCCGATCTATCGAACATTTCAATTTGGATGTTATCGCCAAACTGCATAAATGGAGTTGTTGGTGCACCATTTTGGATTGTTTCAATCATTCGAATCTCAGCAATACAACTATAACCAACACCACCTTCAGCAACTGGTTTACCAGGGCCGTCATTTAATTTATTAGAAACCGTACCCGAACCGATTACCGTACCGGCGCACAGCGGTCTTGTTTTAGCGGCGTGCGCCACTAACTGTCCAAAATGGAATGTCATATCTATTCCAGCTTCAGGCTTGCCAAATAGTGTGCCGTTGTAATGTGACATTAAAGGCAATGATAACTTTCCACCTTGCCACGCGTCACCTAACATATCAGGCGTTACACACACAGGGCTAAATGCGCTGCTTGGTTTAGACTGGAAAAAACCAAACCCTTTTGCAAGCTCTCCTGGAATAAGTCCACGTAATGAAACGTCATTTACAATCATAATAAGTTTAATATGTTGTAATGCATCTTCTGGGTTGACCCCCATAGGTACGTCATTTGTTATTACTGCGACTTCTGCTTCAAAATCAACACCAAACCCGTCAGTTTGAGGCATTACAATATTGTCACGCGGTGCTAAAAAGCTATCAGATCCGCCTTGATACATCAGTGGATCAGTCCAAAACGTGGCTGGCATTTCAGCATTTCGAGCCTTGCGAACTAACTCCACATGATTGACATAAGCACTGCCATCGGCCCATTGATAAGCCCGAGGAAGTGGCGATTCGCATTTTGTTTGATCAAAATCTTCTGCCTCTACTTGGCCGTTTTCCAGTTGCTGAAAACGAACTTTAAGTTGTGGTTCAATTTCTTGCCATTGGTCTAGTGCTGCTTGCATGGTCGGCGCGATGTCTGTTACACGCGTCATTTTAGTGAGTGCCGAATTAACAACAACTAATTGACCATCACGACCTGACTTTAAACTTGCTAATTTCATCTTATTTCCCCGGAAAATCTTCACCCGAATGCAGCCAAGCTGCATGCTGAGGTGCTTTTTTTGTTTTGTCCCACTCGTCTAACATCGCAGGCGCTACGCGCTTTAACTCTTCCAGCATACCTGGTTTAGCAGTATTTGCTGCAAGTTCAATTCGATGCCCGTTAGGATCAAAAAAGTATATTGATTTAAAAATAGTATGATCTGTTGGACCTAAAACACTGATCCCCGCATCTTCTAAACGAGTTTTCGCTTCAGTTAATTCATCTATTGTATCGACTTCAAATGCAATGTGTTGAACCCAAAGTGGCGTATTATTATCGCGGTCCATATCAGGAGCATTAGGTATTTCAAAAAATGCCAATACGTTGCCCTGTCCTGCGTCAAGAAAGACATGCATGTACGGATCTGGCTCTTTAGTTGACGGCACTTCATCTTCAGCAATCGCTAACATGAATTCCATGTCCAAAAGGTCACGGTAAAACGCTACCGTTTCTTTCGCATTTTTACAGCGATATGCAACGTGATGTATTCGATTAATTTTCATAACCACTCCTAACGACGACTATTTGTCGTCGCCTATAATGCCACGGGCCATTTGATCACGTTCGATTGATTCAAACAATGCTTTGAAGTTTCCTTCACCAAATCCATCATCTTCTTTACGCTGTATAAACTCAAAAAATACCGGACCAAGCGTTGCTTCAGAGAATATTTGTAACAATAAACGAGGTGTTTCACCTTCGGTTGTTCCGTCTAACAAAATACCACGAGCTTGTAATTCATCTACAGGTTCGCCGTGTCCGGTTAAACGCTCTTCCAACATGTCGTAATAGGTGCTTGGTGGTGCGGTCATAAACTTAACACCGTTAGCTTTTAAGCGATCCCAACATGCCAATAAATCATCGCAGGAGAAGGCAATATGCTGAATACCTTCACCATTATATTGCATCAAAAACTCTTCGATTTGACCGCCGCCACCAGCCGCTTCCTCATTTAACGGAATACGAATTTTGCCGTCTGGTGCCGTCATTGCTTTTGACAACAATCCGGTATATTCGCCTTTAATGTCAAAATAACGAATTTCACGAAAGTTAAATAGGCTTTCATAATATTTAGCCCAATAATCCATACGGCCACGGTAAACATTATGGGTTAAATGGTCCAACGTGTGGAAGCCGCATCCTTCAGGATGACGGTCAACGCCTTCAATCCAATTGAAGTCGATGTCATAAATTGTATTACTGCCTTGATAACGGTCTATTAGATATAAGTTCGCACCTCCGATGCCTTTAATCGCTGGTAAACGCAATTCCATAGGACCCGTTTCAACTTTAACGGGTTGGGCACCACGTTTTTGAACTTCAGCATAAGCTAGCTGTGCATCTTTAACTCGAAACGCTAGGCCACAAGCAGATGGACCATGTTCTTCAGCATAATAAAAGGCGTGGCTGTTTTTTTCGTAGTTAGTAATAAAATTAATATCACCTTGACGCCACAGTTCAACGTCTTTTGATTTATGTCGCGCAACTAAGGTAAAGCCCATCACTTCAAAAGCAGCTTCTAATATACCTTTTTCAGGGGCACAGAATTCTACATATTCAAAGCCATCTAACCCAATTGGATTTTCAAATAAATCTGCCACCGCATTTTCCTCATTTCAGCTTACGCTATTGATTATTAACTATAGTAAGAATTACTACTTTATTTTGCGCCATCATACCCAGCTAACACTTCTTTCCAAAGCCTTTAAAAATAAGGGCTACAGCGAATTGGGAAAGTATTGTTTACATCAATGAAGTGGCGGTTTGATTGGCTTACAGGGGATGTTTTACGGGGTGTATAGAATTAGATACAGCAATAAAACAAGAGCTTGTGTTTTTATCGTGAAGTGAGCAGAACCTAAAGTGCGGATACAAAAAAGCCAGCTTACGCTGGCTAAATTTTAATATGAGAATAACTTAGGCAAATTGCGGTACAATGTCGCCAATTGCTTCTGGCTTTTTATCACCAAAGGTTACGTATTCCCAACAATCTTGATTTTTCATCAATTCTACTAAGACCTTGTTGTTCAAGTCATGTCCTGACTTAAATGCCACAAATTCTGCCAACAATGGTTTGCTTCCCATATATAGGTCGCCAACAGCGTCTAGAATTTTGTGCTTAACAAATTCATCTTCGTAACGTAATCCATCTGGGTTTAATACCCTAAACTCGTCCAATACAATTGCATTGTCCATGTTGCCGCCAAGGGCTAAATTATTGTTACGTAAATATTCGATGTCACGCATAAAACCAAATGTACGTGCACGACTTATTTGTTTTAAAAACGATTCAGCAGTGATATCTAAAGAGACACGTTGTTTAGACTGAGAAATAATTGGGTGGTTAAACTCAATTTCAAAATCAATTTTAAACCCGTCATATGGACGTAATTCAGCCCATTTGTCGTCAATCTCTACGCGAACCGGTTTCGTGATCTTTATATAGCGACGTAATGCGTCTTGCTCGATTATTTCAGCTTGCTGTAACAAATAGATAAATGGTAGCGAGCTGCCATCCATAATTGGGATCTCAGCTGCGTCCACCTCTACAATCAAGTTATCGATTGCTAAGCTAGCAAGCGCCGCCATCAAATGTTCTGTCGTAGACAAACGTTGACCGTCGGCATTAATCAAACACGTACACATCTGTGTATCGCCAACAAGCTCTGGGCTTGACGGAAATTCAGCAATAGGCGACAAGTCCACACGTCGAAATACAATACCTGTATTTTCGGCTGCTGGACGAAGAGTAAGGGTGACCTTCTCGCCTTTGTGCAATCCAATCCCAGTAGTTGTAATCTGTGATTTGATAGTGCGTTGTTTAATCATTTAAGCTGTTTTCTCTCTATTTGTATATCAATCATAAAAAGCGGCAGACATTTTACTACATATCAGACCAGCTAACAAGTGGTTATTTTTTAGTCAGCCTGTTTTCTCAAAAATGCAGGAATATCAAAGTAGTTTTCTTCTTCCTTTTTCTCTTCAGCTTCAATCAACGGTTGTTGTTCTGGCTGAGCATGAGAACGTGGTTGCCTTGCCGCAGAAGAACCGCCCATTGACCCCATAGTCCCCGTCGCAGTCGCTGCTGATGGCGTTGCTGGTACAAGAGAAATATCCGCACGTTTGTCACCGCCGATGCCTGTAGCAACTACAGTAACTCGCAATTCGTCCTGCATATCCATATCAATAACAGTACCAATTACTACCGTCGCATTTTCAGATGCAAATGCTTTAACTGTGTTACCGATGGTATCGAACTCTTCAATTGTTAAGTCCATACCTGCAGTAACATTAACCAAAATACCTTTAGCGCCTGCCAAGTCGATGTCTTCTAATAGTGGAGAAGAAATCGCAGCTTCCGCCGCTTCTTGTGCACGGTCAGAACCAGACGATGCGCCAGTTCCCATCATTGCATTGCCCATTTCAGACATCACCGTTTTTACGTCGGCGAAGTCAACGTTAATCAAACCAGATCGGGTGATTAACTCAGCAATACCTTGAACCGCACCAAGTAATACATTATTTGCTTCTTTAAAAGCGTCAAGTAAGCTGGTTTTAGGACCAAGTACTTTTAATAATTTATCGTTTGGAACTGTAATCAAAGAATCAACAGAATTCGCTAATTGTGCAATACCTTGTTCGGCATAGCTCAAACGCTTTTTGCCTTCAAAGTTAAACGGTTTAGTTACAACAGCAACCGTTAAAATGCCTAGCTCTTTTGCAATTTCAGCAACAACTGGAGCCGCACCTGTACCTGTACCGCCGCCCATTCCGGCTGCGATAAAGATCATGTCTGCACCTTGCATTGCGGCAGAAATTGTTTCTCTGTCTTCGATAGCTGCCTGACGTCCAATTTCTGGATTCGCCCCAGCACCTAACCCTTTAGTTACTTCTGAACCTAATTGTAAAGTCGTACCCGCTTCTGATTTACGTAATGCTTGAGCATCCGTATTCGCAGCAATAAACTCTACACCTTCAATCGAAGCGCTCACCATGTGATCAACAGCGTTACCGCCACCACCACCTACACCAAATACCTTGATGACAGCTTCTTCGTTATGATCGTCCATCAACTCAAACATTGTCATACTCTCCGTCTAAAAACCTTTTAAAATTCACCTTTGAACCAACTTGCAATTCTCTGCCACCAATTCTGTTGTTTTTCTTCATCATTGCCTTGCTGTTTTTCCATACCGTATAACAACAAACCAACTGCTGTGGCGTAACTGGGGTCTTGCACGTATTCTGTTAGTCCTTTTACACCGACTGGGGTGCCAACTCGAACAGGCATTTGAAATACCAGCTCTGCATATTCTACGGCGCCCGTCATTTTTGCGGTGCCACCTGTTAGTACTATGCCAGCTGCAATTTGATCTTCCAAACCTGATTTTCGAATTTCATCTAAAATCAATTCATATATCTCTTGATAGCGAGGCTCAATTACCTCAGCTAACGTGTGTCGTGACATAATTCGCGCAGGGCGGCCTCCGACACTCGGTACTTCTATATTGTCTTCGGCACTGGCTAAATTACTGTAAGCCGCACCATATTTAACTTTTATATCTTCCGCATGACTTATAGGCGTACGGAAAATTTTAGCTATGTCGTTGGTTACCTGATTACCTGCAATAGGTAATACAGCTGAGTGACGGATGGCCCCATTTGCATAAATAGCAATGTCCAACGTACCGCCGCCCATATCAACAACACATACACCAAGCTCCTTTTCGTCTTCTGTTAAAACAGAATAACTGGAGGCCAGTGCACTAAAAATCAATTGGTCTTCTTTAAGTTCGCAACGTTCTACACATTTAACGATGTTTTTTGCCATGTCATTGGCACACGTCACTATGTGAACTTTTGCTTCCATTCGAACGCCTGACATACCCACTGGGCTTTTAATTCCCTCTTGCATATCAACCGAAAACTCTTGAGGTAAAACATGTAACATTTTACGCTCTGCGGCCATTGGTACTGCTTTGGCTGCATGAATAACATTTTCTACATCTTCGTTTGTCACTTCAGCGTCGTGAATTGGCACCATGCCACTCTCATTCTGACATGAAATATGTTTACCGCTTATCGCTAAGTAAACCGAAGAAATACGGCAATCCGCCATTAATTCTGCTTCGTTAATCGCGCTTTGTACCGAACCAATGACTAGATTTAAATCGTTTACGCCGCCTTTATCCATTCCATGACTGGTATGGTGACCAACACCAACAATACTAATTTGTTGGTCTGGTGTAATTTCGCCGACGACCGCCACCACTTTAGATGTGCCAACATCAAGTCCAACGATTAGATTTCTTTCAACGGCTTTTGCACCTGGGTTCATATTTTATATTACGCACTTAACTTTCATTATTATGTTTATCTCGCCACGCTACCGCTAGACCTATGTCGTAACGTAAATCAACGCGCGCGATGTCCTTGTCGCCATACTCAGATAAAATAGGGTACAAATCAACAAATCGTTGTACTCTTTTCATCTTATCTGAGCGGCCTAAATTTAAATGTATGCCGACTTCTAGCCAGAGTTGCCAAGCATATCGCTCCGACAACACAGCTTCTTTAATTTTAAACTTATGCAGGTCAAGTAAATGCTGCATTTTAACGTACCCTTTAAGTACGTCCTTTTCATTTCCTTCCGGTCCAAATAGGCGCGGTAGAGACTCATCCACTGCAACTCCGTCGGCATAAAACACATCGCCAAACTTATTGAGTAATAAGTCGTTATTCCAAACACCAAATACATCTTGTTCTACAACAAAGACATGTATTTTTTGCGGCCATTCTTTACGAATTGATGCGGCATAAACCCAAGGGTTTTCTTCTATTTGGCCACGTAACCAATCAACATCAAGCGTGAAAAAGCTACCATCTAATTTTTGCTGAATTCCAGACGTTAACTCGTCTCTATCAATATAAATAAAGTCGCCGTGAATAACGACTTCATTAATCGGCGCATCGTTTTTATCCTGAGCCCAATTCAGCAGTCCATTATACCCCCATATCAGTAATAAAATAACCGTTAAAAAGAAAACAATTCCAACTATAAAACTGGATTGTTTGATCTTTTGTACGGCTTCACTACTCATGCAAGTGTTCCACGCAAAATATTGACTACTAATTGTTCAAAACTAATGCCTTCGGCTTTTGCCGCTTTTGGCACTAGAGACGTAGTTGTCATCCCTGGGACGGTATTTACCTCTAACAATTTAGGCTGTTCATTAGCGTCAATTAACAAATCAACTCGCCCCCACCCCTTACAGCCAAGTAACGCAAATGCTTCAACGGCAAGATGCTTTATTTTATCGGTTAATTCTTGAGCTAGTGGTGCTGGACATAAGTATACCGTTGAATCACTTTTATATTTAGCGTCGTAATCATAAAACTGGTGTGGAGTTCTCATTTCAATAATGGGTAAGGCCTCGCCATTTAATATCGAAACAGTGACTTCTTGGCCCGTGATCCATTGTTCTATGAGCACTTCATGATCGTATTGGTACGCATTTTCCAAAGCTTTTTCTAATTCTTCCGCCGAGTTAGCCTGAGACATGCCGATACTCGACCCTTCATTAGCGGGTTTTACCATTACTTTGTCACCGAGTGACTTCATAATGGCCTCAGCATCAAAAGGTTTGCCTTCAGTGGCGACAGCAAACGGGGCAGTAGATAAATTGGCACCAACAAATAAATATTTACTTCTAACTTTATCCATCGCCAATGCGGAGCCTTGCTGGCCACTACCGGTATACGGTATGCCAAACAAATCGAGTGCGCCTTGCAAACTGCCGTCTTCGCCTCCGCGACCATGTAAAACGATAAATACTCGGTCGAATTCACCGGCAATTAAATCGGTTATAGGCTGATCTTTTGGATCAAACTTATGGGCATCTATCCCTTGAGAAACCAACGCATTTAGTACCGCTTGACCAGAGTTCAACGACACTTCACGCTCTGCTGATTTGCCGCCAAACATGACGGCGACTTTACCAAATTGTTGAGATAACGTACTGCTCATCTTAATTTGCCTCCGCCATTAAGGAGATATCCATCTTATAATCGGTCAACGTTTTAATAATCGAGTTAATGTTGCCAGCACCTTGTGTAATAACAATATCACCGTCTTGGATGATGTTTGCCAATTCAGCTGGAATATCTTCAGGCAGCGCCACATAAATCGGATCGACTAGGTTTCGTTGGCGAATTGAATGCGCCAAACTGCGTCCGTCGGCACCGTTAATCGGCTTTTCACCCGCCGGGTAAACTTCTAACAATAATAAACAGTCTACCTGCGACAATACTCTTGTGAAATCGTCATATAAATCACGCGTACGACTGTATCTATGTGGTTGATAACACATTACGATCCGCTGTTCAGGCCATGCGGCACGAACCGCTTTAATGGTCGCCAAAACTTCAGTTGGATGATGGCCATAGTCATCCATCAATCTCACTTTGCCATTACCGGTTTCAAATTCACCATATTGTTGAAAACGACGGCCAATGCCTTCAAATTTTTCCAAGGCTTGAATAATATGTTGATTATCTATGCCTTCTTCATGTGCAACTGCAATCGCGGCTGTCGCATTTAACGCGTTATGAACCCCGGGTAAGTTCAGGGTTAACTCAAACGATGTTTGATTGTGGCTTACAGTAAAATGGCTCTGCGTGCCCTTTTGAACAAAGTTAGTGATCACATAATCATTCGAATCTTCAAAACCATAGGTCACAACTCGGCGACCTAAGGTCGGAATAAGCTCACGAATAACAGGGTCATCACCACACATTGTCGCTAAACCATAAAACGGTAAATTATGTAAAAATTCAACGTAGGTTTTTTTCATTACCTCAAAGTCACCGTCATAGGTTTCCATATGATCGGCTTCGATGTTAGTTACAACCGATATCATTGGCTGTAAATGCAAAAATGACGCGTCACTCTCGTCCGCTTCCGCAATTAAATAACGACTTTTTCCTAGTCGTGCATTGGTCCCTGCACTATTTAACAAACCACCGATGATAAACGTTGGATCTAATTCCGCTTCGGCAAAAATACTGGCGACTAAACTTGTTGTGGTCGTTTTACCATGTGTGCCCGCGACTGCGATACCAAAGCGAAATCGCATAAGTTCAGCTAACATTTCTGCTCGGCGAACAATAGGAATACGGTGCTCTCGTGCAGACATGATTTCGACATTGTTTTCATCTATCGCACTAGAAACAACGACAACACTAGCGTCTAATACATTTTCAGCACGGTGCCCGATGTATATTTTTGCACCTAATCGAGTCAATCGCTCGCATACGACATTTTGATTTATATCTGAACCAGTGACTTGGTAACCATCATTTAATAATACTTCCGCAATGCCACCCATACCCGCACCACCGATGCCGATAAAATGAATTGCCTGTAACTTTCTCATCGCTGGATTTACGATATTATCTTGAATACTCAATTGCTTATTTCCAATTTTTGACACAAAGAATACAACTCTTGCGTTGCGTCATTACGTGCAACCTTGTTTGCACGACTTTGCATTTCATTAATTTTATTTGGGTTAAGGGCAAGTTCAGTCAACACAGAAGTTAACTTGCCTAAATTTGCCTGAGGCACTAGTAACCCTGCGCTCTGCTCTACTAACCACATTGCATTAGCGGTCTGATGATCGTCTACCGCATGTGGCAATGGCACAAAAATTCCGGCATTTCCCGACGCCGCGAGTTCCGACACAGTCAATGCGCCTGCTCTGCATACTACCAAATCACACCAACTAAGTGCACTAGTCATATCGTGAATAAATTCATCTACCTCGACAAGTAATTGACCATCGTCCATTGCCAACTGCGTATAGCCGGCTAGCACTGCAGTTTTGTTGTCTTTACCGCACTGATGTCGAATTTCGACACTATGCGCTTGCGCAAATTTGCCAAATAGTGCGGGCAATTCCTCGTTAAATACTTTTGCGCCTAAGCTACCGCCTATCACTAAGATCCTAAAATGACTTTCCGGCGTTAGGGTCCGCTTTGGTAATTTACCTAACTCAACGATTTCGTGTCGAACAGGATTACCAATCACTTCTGCATTAGGTAATTTAGTCCCGCCTGAAAGTTCAAACGCCAGACAGGTATGGGCAGAAAATTTACTTAGCCATTTATTGGTCATGCCCAAAACCGCATTTTGTTCATGCACAATTAGCGGGATATTTAAGGCTTTCACCGCCAATCCACCGGGGCCTGAAGCATAACCCCCAAAACCAATCACAACATCTGGCTTCATGTTACTAATGATCTTTTTAGCTTGTAAAAACGCTTTTAAAATCGAAAAAGGAAAACCTAATTTTCGCAGCAAACCATTGCCACGCAGGCCCTTAATTTCGATAAAATGGATAGGAATATTATGTTTCGGAACTAGGTCGGCTTCCAGTCTGTCTGCCGTTCCCATCCATTCCACATTCCAACCATGTTGAATTAACTTTTCAGCTAACGCCAGTCCAGGGAAAATATGGCCACCGGTACCACCAGCCATTATCAAAGCGGTTTTAGACTTCATTAGCCGCACCTTTTTCTGTCGAACTGGAGTTCCGTTCGTGTATGCGTAATTCGTAATCAATTCGCACGACAACTGCCGTGGCGACGGCAAACACAATAAGGCTACTACCACCGTAGGAGATAAATGGTAAAGTCAGTCCCTTAGTAGGCAACATACCCGCGCTTGCGCCGATATTTACAAACACTTGAAACGCAATCCAAATACCTATTGCATAGGCAAAAAATCCTTCAAAGTGATGTTCTTTTTCCATCGCGATTTGACCAATTTTTAGAATTCTTAAAACCAATAAGCCCATAACTAAGACGACAATGCTCAGACCAATAAAACCAAGTTCTTCAGCGATAACGGCCGCAATAAAGTCTGTATGTGCCTCTGGTAGGTAATCTAATTTTTGAATACTGTTACCTAAGCCCAAACCAAACCAATTGCCTCGACCATATGCCATTAAAGACTGTGTTAGCTGATAGCCGCTGCCGAATGGGTCGTCCCAAGGTGCGAGAAACGACGTGACTCTGCGCATCCGATAGGGCTCTAGAATAATTAAGCTTATAACGGCAAATGCGCCAACACCTATCAAGGCAAAAAATTGCCAAAGTTTTGCGCCTGCTAAAAATAACAAAGCAACTGTCGTGACAAACATCACGATTACTGTGCCTAAATCAGGCTGCATTAATAACAATACTGCGAGAACAAAAAAGATGACTAAGGGTTTAGCAAAACCAAATACATTTTCTCTAAGTTGTTCATGTTGTCTTACCAAATAACCCGCTAAAAAACTGAAGAAAAACAACTTCGCGACTTCCGCGGCTTGTAGGTTAAATATGCCCAATGGCAACCAACGCCGACTACCATTAACGGTTGAACCTACAGCTAATACGGCTATCAACAACACTAGAGCAACAAACAGCAATGCCATATTGTATTTTTTCCACCAACTCATTGGGAAAAACATCACGGCCAACATCGCAACAGACGCGATAACAATAAATACTGCATGTTTAATGGAAATATAAAATTCGTTTACATAAAGCTTTTCCGAAACAGGCATTGACGCTGAGGTCACCATTACCCAACCAAAACACATCAAACTCAAAACCAAAAATAGCAAATGGCGGTCGTACATAGGTTCAACCATTGCTTCAGGTTCTTTATTTCGTGCAGTTAAGCTAACTAAGCCAAATCCGATACGACTCATTTTACTGTCTCAATTCCTTTACTAGAGATTGAAACATCAAACCGCGTTGCTGATAATTTTTAAACATATCAATACTGGCACACGCGGGTGACAATAAAACGCAATCACCACTAACAGAGACTTTACCTGCTTGTTCCACCGCCTGTTTAAGATCATCTACAATACTCAATTTTTCGGCTGGTACAAATGATTCAAATTGCTGTTTGTCCTTGCCTAACGCCACCACAAATTTCACATCACGGTCTATTGCATCAGCAAGTTCAGCTAAGTCTGCACCTTTCGCATCGCCGCCTGCGATTAAGATAATATTTTTGTCATTCGCTAAACCATTTAATGCAGCTAAGGTAGACGCTACATTTGTCGCTTTGGAATCATCAATATAACGAACACCATTAGCGTCAAGGGCCAACTGGCATCTATGAGGTAATCCTGCAAAAGATTTAAATACCGCTAAGGTAGAATCTAGTTCAACATCGACCCCAATTGCCTGTGCCATCGCCAGTACCACTAAACCATTCAGGCCATTGTGATTCCCACTAATATTAAAATCGTCTAAACATGCGATCTCGCGACCATTTTTAAGTAACAATTTATTTATAACATCATACTGCCAACAAGTTTGTTCACAGCATTCATCAAAAGAACCAAATGAAACGACATTATCATGGCTGATAAGGGGTTTTGTTTGAAAGTCATCTTGATTGTAAATACAAAGATCGGCATGTCGATAGATCTTGTTTTTGGCTTTACTGTAGTCTTCAAAGGAATCATATCTGTCCATATGATCCTCTGACACATTAAGCACAACGGCTGCCGCGCATTCTAAGCTTTGCACCGACTCTAACTGAAAACTTGACAGTTCAATAACAAAAACATCGACGTCTTTATCAATGACATCGAGTACCGGAACGCCATAATTTCCGCAGGCAGCGGCTTTAATTCCCAACCCGTTTAACGCATGTTCCAACCAACCAACCGCAGTGGATTTACCGTTAGAACCGGTAATCGCTAAAACAGGTTTAGTATTAATTCGCGCAAACAACTCAACATCACAAAATACGTTCTCGTTGTGTCTTAAAGCATTAGCTAATGCTGGTGTTTTTAGCGTGATCCCTGGGCTAACAATGACATAAGTGTAATCTAAAAATTCGTTGTCACTGAATACGCCAAAAGACTGTTTTAATGATTTGTACTTTTCTTCAATTGCATCTTTATTTGGTGGTGTAATTCGCGAATCGAATAGGTCTGGTGAGATCCCATTACGAAGCAAGTAGTCCACAGTAGAAATGCCAGACAAACCAAGTCCAACAACGGCAACTTTACCGTTTTTCATATCTTTAAGCGTATCGAACATTGAATTCATGGTTTGGCCTTAACGGATCTTTAAGGTCGCAATACCGACCAAAACTAACACGAGAGAAATGATCCAAAAACGAACAATAACCCTAGGTTCAGGCCAACCACTTAGTTCGTAATGATGATGAATAGGAGCCATTTTAAACACCCGTTCACCACGTAATTTGTAAGAACCCACTTGTAAAATCACCGACAACGTTTCAACTACAAAGACACCACCCATAATGATTAGAACAAGTTCTTGTCGAACCAAAATAGCAATAATCCCCAGCGCGCCACCCAATGCCAACGACCCAACATCGCCCATAAAGACTTGAGCTGGATACGTATTAAACCAAAGAAAGCCTAGTCCTGCGCCGACGATAGCGGTACATACCACAGTTAATTCGTCAGCTAATGGCAGGTATGGAATATGTAAATAGGCTGAAAAGTTCACATTACTCGTTACATACGCAAACAAGGCTAATGCCCCCGCAACCATAATAGTAGGCACAATTGCCAACCCATCCAAACCGTCAGTGAGGTTAACCGCATTACTTGTACCAACAACCGTAAAGTAAACAACGGCTAAATACATCAAACCTAATTGCGGCATAACGTCTTTGAAAAATGGCACTAACAATTGAGTTTCTTCAGGTTGTTGCGCTGTACTATAGAGATAAACTGCAACTCCAATCGCAATCACCGACTGCCAAAAATATTTCCATTTGGCGATAAGGCCAGCACTGTCTTTGCGGATCACTTTTCGGTAATCGTCTATAAACCCTATGGTGCCGTAACCTGCAACGACTGCCATAACAACCCACACGTATTTGTTGGTGAGATCTGCCCACAATAAAGTAGAGACAATAATGGACGCCAGAATTAGAATCCCGCCCATAGTCGGTGTTCCGGCTTTGGAAAAATGGCTCTCAGGGCCGTCATTGCGAACGGTTTGACCAATCTGCATTTGTTGTAATTTTCTGATCAATTTAGGACCAAAATAAAGTGACAAACACATTGCTGTCAAAACACTAAGAATTGCCCGTAACGTAAGATACGAAAAGACATTAAAGCCACTATGAAATTGAGTTAAATACTCTGCCAGCCAAACTAACATGATGCTGTACCTTTACTGTTTTTGTTATTATTTTTATCGTTGTCATCATTAACGCTGAATTCGATTTGCTTGATTAACTCCTCAACCACCAATTCCATTTTGGCACTGCGTGAACCTTTAACTAATACGACTACTGGCTGTTTATTGACTTCGTTACCCGCGCTGGCTATAACCAAGTGAATATCTTTAATCAACTGTGCCTGGGAAGAATAATGTGCTCCATTACGTTCAAACTCAGTCGATGTGTTTTGGCTTAACACACCAAAACTAAACAGTTTATCTATGCCTTGTTGAACGCCATAAACCCCAACTTCTTGATGCAGTCGCCTTGCATCTGCACCAAGTTCTGCCATATCACCTAGGACTAAAATTCGTAAACCTTGATAACTTTGCAACAGATCTATTGCTGCTTTAACCGATTGCACATTGGCATTATACGTATCGTCTATGATCAAAACTTGGTCATTTACCGGGTGTAAATTGACACGCCCCTTAACCGACTTTGCTGCATTTAATCCAGCGGCGATCTGCTGCAATGTCGCCCCAATTTGATAACAAGCGGCGGCAGCGGCTAGTGCATTCGCCACATTATGTTTACCCGGTACATTGAGGGTTATCGCTAACTTGTGTTGTTCGAAATGCATGACAAATTTGGCACAGCCACGTTCATCTAATGTAATATCCGACGCAGAAAATTGATTTTCCTCGGCCGTTTCGTCATTCGCATTAAATTCAACCACTTGCCCTGAAGTTTCAGCAAACTGCTGTTCTAACTTGCTTAACCATTGTGAACGATAATCTGAATGACGATCAAAAACAGCAGTTCCGCCTGATTTAAGCCCCTCAAATATTTCACTTTTAGCGGTTGCAACCCCGTTCAAATCTCCAAAGCCTTCTAGGTGAGCTTCAGCAACATTATTGAGTATTGCGACATCTGGCGAGGCCAATCTTGTGGTATATGCGATTTCACCTAAATGATTCGCGCCTAATTCAACAACTGCAAATTGGTGCTTTGGCTCAAGTCTAAGCAAAGTCAATGGCACGCCAATTTCATTGTTAAAATTACCGGCGGTCGCGAGTACTTCACCTTTTTGCTTTAGAATCTCTGCGCACATTTCCTTCACAGAGGTTTTACCCACACTACCTGTAATCGCAATAGTTTTTGCGTTAACGGTTTTGGCGACAGCGGCCCCCAAAAGACCTAATGCACGTAGCGTATTTGGGACCACAATTTGAGGTAAATCCACTGTAGTATCTGCTTGTTCAACAACCGCGGCAATCGCCCCTTTAGTTTTAACTTCAGCAATAAACTTATGGGCATCAAAATTAGGGCCTTTCAGCGCCAAAAATACTTCGCCACTTACAATGTTGCGGCTATCCGTGGTGATACCAACCACCTGTTGTTCCATATCAACAGTTCGTCCTGCTGATCCGTGGTTCTCAAATGGGCGATTTAATACGTCAGAAACCCATTTCAACGTTGCGGCTATCATAAACCCGCCTTTATTTTTTCTAATTCCAAACGAATATCTTTACCATCCGCAAGTGCTTGCAATATTTGATTGGTAAATGCTCTTTCATCGTATTCATGGGACACAGGTCCAATGATTTGATAAGTCTCGTGGCCTTTGCCTGCGATTAAAATTGTGTCTTCTGCTTTGGCCCGCAATAACGTATCGACGATGGCTTCTTTTCGATCGTAGATCACTTTATGTTGGCCGGTTAAACCGGTAAGTATGTCAGCGACAATACGTTCCTGCGATTCAGTTCTTGGATTGTCATTGGTAATTATGACATGGTCAGATAAACGTTCCGCAATTTCGGCCATGACCCGTCGTTTGCTTCGATCTCTGTCTCCACCACAACCAAATATCGTGTATATTTCGCCAGAACAATGTTGCCTTAACGACTGAATAGACTGCTCTAAAGCGTCTGGTGTATGGGCGTAATCTACGACCGCAATAGGAAGCTTTGGTTGCACATACATTTCCAATCGCCCTGGAACCGACTTGAGAAAACTAAAATGGGTCGCTTGAACTGACCAACCCAATAGAATCGAAGTGGCAAATACTGCTGCGATATTAAAACCATTAAATTCACCAAAGATTGGTAATTGCAGTTCGATAAAATCTCGATGCCCACCAATTTGCCAATCGAGCGACAAAATGATGCCCTGAGCATGACATTCAGAATCAACAATATGAACATAATCTGAATATGCTTTAACTTGTTTTGAGCGACCTACAGCCACTGCTAACGCATACTCAGGTAACATATCCAACAATCGCTGACCAAACTCATCATCAATATTAATCACAGCACGTTTAGTGGCATATTCAGTGAATAACTTAGCTTTAGCAGCAAAGTATTGTTCCATTGAACCGTGATAGTCCAAATGATCTAATGTTAGATTGGTAAAGATCCCGACATCAAAGGAAATGCCTTTTACGCGACTTTGGTGTAGCGCGTGAGAAGAAACTTCCATCGCGACGCCACTATAATTTGTCTTAGAGTCTCGACTAAACTGTTGAATAAGTTGATAAACTTCCGTCACACCCGGTGTGGTATTTTCTGCTGGAACCAATTGATCAATACGGCCTGTGCCCATTGTCCCTATTACCGCTAGGTGCTGGGAGTTGGCCAGTTCACTTAATTGCGCGAGGAAATGACTAATTGACGTTTTGCCGTTTGTGCCGGTAATGCCAACGATCGGCATTCTGTTTTGTTCAAACTCATAAAACTCTCTGGCGATTGATGGCAGATTAGTTTCCAAATCTTCAATAACCAACAAAGGTGCCCCTTGAGCACCTCTGTTTTGATAATGAACTTCGTCACAATTGGACGATACCAAAATCAAGCTCGCACCACTGTGAATGGCTTTATCAACGAACCGAGAGCCGTCTGTTAAATAGCCAACTAAGGCAACAAATACGTCACCCGGCTTTAACTTCCGGCTATCTTGCACCATTTGTGCTGTTGCCGGTAATTTGAAGTTGCTTCTGAGCAACTGTTCTTTAATCTGTGCCCAATTAGTTAACATTGCTCGAGCCTCGTTTTATTTCGGCTAACTGGATTTGTTGGTCGGCAGCATCTGGTGGCACATTAAGTAACCTGAGGGTTTGCTGCATGATTTTACCAAACGTTGGTGCTGCGGTTTCGCCACCGTAATAATAATCCCCTTTTGGATCATTAATAACGACAACGGTGACAATACGAGGATTTGAAACAGGTCCAATTCCGGCAAATGTATTGACATAATCGTGGCCATAACCACCCGCGGTCGCCTTTTGACTTGTGCCAGTTTTACCGGCTAGTCGATAACCTTTAACAATCGCATTTTTACCCGAACCTTCTGTGCTTATCACGCTTTCCATCATACTCAGTACGTCACGGGCAACGTCTTCTGACACGACTTTATCTGCTGGTTTTTCGAAGTCAGTTTTAACAATCGACAATGGTCTACTTATACCACCAGCGCCAATCGTGGTATACATCCTAGCGAGTTGCGCCGCAGTTACCGATATTCCGTAGCCAAACGACAAACTTGCGATTTCTGAATCAGACCAACGTCGTTGTTCATTAAACAAACCAGCGCTTTCACCTACTAAATCAACTCCGCTTGAGTCCACTAATCCCATTCTGTAAAACAAACTTAAAAATGAATCTTTTGGCGTCGACAACGCAAGTTTGGTTGAACCCACATTTGATGAATATTTCAAAACATCGGCCAAACTTAACATGCCACGGTTTTTAGGATCAGGGATCCGACGGCCACCAATACGCACAAAACCAGGTGAAGTATCGACTAAATCTAACGTCCCGTATGAGCCGTAATCCAAGGCGTTCATTACCGCCAAAGGTTTCATTGTCGACCCCGGTTCAAACGTATCGGTAATGGCTCGATTTCGGTATCGATGAATGGGCACATTAACGCGATTATTAGGATTGAACGATGGGCTGTTCACCATAGCAAGAACTTCCGCTGTTTCGATATCTACAACAATTGCACTGCCTGAGGCCGCTTCGTAAGTTTGTACCGCTTTTTTTAATTCTTGATAGACAACAGATTGAATACGCTGATCAATAGTTAAACGAATGTTTTGTGGCAACGAGCCCTTTTCTTCTTCGAGGACTTCAATTTCACGGCCTTTGGCATCTTTAATGACCGTACGTTTGCCCGGTGTGCCAACCATTCTGTCGTTATGTCGTAACTCAATGCCTTCAATACCTTTACCGTCAATATTAGTAAAACCGACAACATGGGCTGTAATTTCGCCCGCAGGATAATAACGTTTGGATTCTTCTCTTAGACGTACACCTGGGATCTGCAGTTGTTCAACATAATCGGCAACGGCGGGATTTGTTTTACGCTTTAGATAGATAAACCGTTTGGTGTGATTTGTCGTAATCTTTGAAATTAATTCTTGTTCTTCAACCTGTAATACTTTTGCCAGCGCTTTCCAACGAACGTCGGTTTCAAATTCAGGATATTCAAGAACACGTTTTGGGTCAGCCCAAATGGTTTGTACCGGCACACTTACCGCCAGTTCAACACCATTACGGTCAGTGATCATGCCACGTTGAACCGTAGAACGTTTAATCCGTACCGTGCGGTTGTCGCCCTCTTTGATCAGTCTTTCGGGTTGAATGATTTGCAGAAATGCCGCGCGAAACACAACCGTACTAAAAATCACAACCAAACTGACAACCACAAACTGAAATCGCCATCGGTTAAACGATGGCTTCGCGATTTGTTTTGCTTGTTTGCCTTTAGGCAATGATGAACTCGAGCGTGTTGAACGCCTTGCTTTTGACTTCTTTGTCAGCTTCGAGTTTAACCAGTCATTCACGGCAAGGTTACCACCACTTCAGCTTCAGTAGTTGGTCTGTCCATAGCCAGTCGCTCTCTTGCGATTTGTTCGACTCGGCTGTGTTCGGCTAATGCTCGTTGTTCCAACAACAAATGGCGCCATCGCAAGTCTATGTCATCACGTTGTTGTAATAACACATCTTGTTGGATAACCATTTGCCTATTTAACTGAGCCCAATGCACCACAGCTAACGCCAGGATAACATTGAGTAACAGAAGCCCCATTGTAAGTTTGTACTTACTTAAGTCTTGAAAAATATACTTCGCAAGATCGGCTTCAATGTTTATTTTAGTTATCATTGTTGAGCCTTTCTGCAATTCTCAAAACAGAGCTGCGCGCACGACTATTAATCGTTATTTCCTCGTCAGTAGGCTTTATCGCCTTACCAACGGATTTTAATTTGATCCCTAGGTTCAATTCCGCTTCGGTAATTGGCAACCCTCTTGGGACTTGCTTACCTTGGCTTTCTTTACGAATAAACTGTTTTACAATTCTATCTTCCAACGAATGAAAACTGATCACCGACAATCGTCCATTTGGAGCAAGAACCTCTAATGAACTTTCAAGGGCTTTTTCAATTTCAACCAATTCACTATTGATGTAAATTCGAATACCTTGGAATGTGCGAGTTGCTGGATGTTTTTTCTCCGCCTTACTTTTAGGCACACAGCTCGCCACTAATTTTGCGAGTTCGTCCGTTGTGGTAAACGGCGTTTCATCACGCTGTTCTAGAATTTTTCTGGCAATGCGTTTGGCAAATTTTTCTTCACCGTAGGTTTTTAACGCAAAAACGATGTCCGCTTCTTCAGCTTTAGCCAACCAATCGGCAGCAGAAATGCCGCGCGTATAGTCCATACGCATATCCAAAGGGCCTGGTTTCATAAAACTAAAACCACGGTCTGCTTCATCTAATTGTGGTGAAGACACACCTAAGTCCATTAAAATACCGTCTACTTTACCGACAACACCGTGCTTTTTAGCAACGTCGAGAATTTCAGAAAATGGGCTATGTTCAATAATAAATGAAGGGTTATCTTCGAATTTTTTAGCGGCTTCTATTGCGCTAGGATCGCGGTCAATTGCGATTAATCGACCGTCAGAATTTAATAATTTTAGTATCTCGCCAGAATGCCCGCCGCGACCAAAGGTGCAGTCGATGTAAATGCCATCTGGCTTAATAGCCAAGGCATCAATTGACTCCTTGAGTAACACTGAAACGTGCGCTTGCGTCATGATTCTACCGTTTAGTTATTTTGTTAAAACGAAAAGTCTTTCAGTCTTTCGGTTAACTCAAAGTCACCCGTCAGCTCTGTTTCGATATCTTCAGCCATCTGTTCAATCCATCGAGACTCAGACCAAATTTCAAATTTGTTTAATTGCCCCACAAGCCGGATCTCTTTTTCCAATCCAGCATGCTGACGTAATTGATTAGGCAACAACACACGACCGCTTTTATCCATATCGATTTCATGTGCGTTACCAAGTAATACACGTTGTACTCGACGTTCTTGCGGGTTCATCGACGACAACCCGCGCAATTTATATTCAACGTCTTCCCATTCGATAAGTGGATACAACAATAAACACGGCTGATGTAAATCCACAGTGCAAACTAATCGTCCTTCAGATTCAGACAGCAAAATATCCCGGTGACGTGTCGGGATCGACAACCGGCCTTTGCTATCTATTGAAAGAGGATTCGCACCGCGAAACATGTTTACTCCATTTTATGGTTATTATTTCCACTAAAAACGTAAATATGGGAACAAGATCCAAAAAATTCCACTTTTTCCCACAAATTAGAGTTTAGGCTCTCACTGTCAACAATGTCAAGAGGTAGGATCATCCAATTTAACTTATAAGATCCTTTAAAAAATAAGGTCTTTGATTAGAAAAGAGATTTGGTGGTAATTTGTGGGAAATTAATTTTTATTTACCTGAAAATAGGTTGACTTTGTGTCGGATCCAGTTCCATTGTGTTGTTTTTAGTTCAGCTTTGAACTTTGTCCGGTTATATTGAACTGGATGGATTGTATTCTTAATTTTGGGTGGTGGAGAAAATTAGTTATCGCCTCTTAAGCGATATGCCACTACAAACCAAGTGATTCGAACCCTCTTTGATTCTTAAAGAAATCTAACATTTTCCTTAGCTTTGTCGAACTACTCATTTGGGACATTAGTAAACAAGCTTCCTGAGGGCCGACAAACATCAAATCAAGCAACTCATTGGCTCCAACTAACCAACTTTCAGCAGGGCCTAGCCCGTTAACAAGTTCCTTGTGGCTTTTCGCATTTGAAATGTTAGAGAATAATGATAAAACTAGAACTAACAGAACAAATTTAGGTCTATGAAAAACAAAACATTTTTGGTTCATTCTATCTTCCCACTTTCTCTTTCCATTCTTCAAAAAGCTTAATGAAGTTCTGATCTGCGCTTGATTCAATCTGTTCCAAATCAGCGGTAGCATCTACCTCATAGTGCTCTCCAACTACACCACTGTTTATTGTCACAAAATGTCCTATCTCAGCTTTGAAGGATTTGTAGCCGTACTCTTCGACCATGCTGCCCTCTTCCAATAAATAAATACCATCAACCCAATTAGCAAATACTGCCTGGTTACTTTTATTGTCAGGGACTGACTCGCTTAAAGGTAATTCAGTCGCTTCGGCTTTATAGATGTTTGAGCCTGTTAGGATTTGTACCTTTTCAATATAAAGGCGATTGTCTTTGTCTATGTACCAGCGACAGTTAGGTGCACCATTTTTAGCTTCATTATTCCAATTGAAAGGCCAGTTTAAGTGGTCATTTTCGTACAATTCAAGAAGTGGACTCATGCCTGAAGTAGAGTTTAATTTTAACGTTTTGCCATTCCAATTGACTTCATCTTTAGTGCTCAAGCGAAAATAATAGTCGGTATAACGTTGATAAAGCTCTGTTATTGCTAAGCTTTGTAGTGATGCTCCTTTAGCCTCTCCACTATATTTATGTTCTAGGTCATCTCTTGTTAGACGAACAGATTCCAAAACCTTCCCATGTTTAACATTAAAATAATACTGAGCCACAAAGATTCGTTCGCTATCGGTATACTTCAATTCCGTAGCTTGCAATACTCCACTAAACCAATCCGCGGAAAGCGAACCATTTGAAGAATGCTTTTGACCTAACCCCGTGCCTATTTCAGTTGGGGCAATTACCTCTCCTTTGGCCTCAATTTGATTTAGATAGAAGTAATCATTTTCGATGAGCCAAGTTGCAATATGTCCACGATAAAGACCTGTACTTGTGCCTTTAAATGGTGAAACCTTTCCTGACTGCTTATAGTAAGTTTCTAGGGGAGATGGATAGGCCCAACTAGCCTCAAGTCTTAGCTCTTTTCCATTGTGTAGTAAGATATCAGGCGCTTGTTGAGTAGCAAGGGCCTTCATTGGCATTAATAGCAATAATATAATTTGTAAGATACGCACTGATACTTCCTTGAATTTCTAAAACCAGTTCTAACGGCTTTTTTCCATTGGGATTTTTTTTAGATATAGCTGCAATTTTCCCCTTTCAAGAGGCGGGTTTTCATTCTCGCTATCTCGATCGTAATAATATTCAGAGCCTTCATAGCTTAAATCTGCCAGATTAAACCTAAGCTCAAACTTCTCATAATCACAGCAGCTACTATATGACTTGCCTTCGTATATCAGCGTATCCCCGTCAATTGAAAGGCTATTTGAGTCATTGGATGTGAACGTCGGTAATTGATAAACAACCAACTCTTTTTCCGTAGGGAAAGCTAAGTATGGCGTGTAATAAGTCCGGTTTCCTGAATCATGGCCTGTCGCCAAATATACATCGCGTTTGTCGTAATCGACTTTGTATAAGTAACTGCCTATCGCCGCATATCCACTGCCATCAATTGGGCCAAAGGTCGCAATGCCATATTTGTTGCTCTGATAACTCAAAAAATAGCTGCCTGGTAAATACGAATAATGCCAACCCGACATTGCGAAAACCGTACTGTTGTTGCTATTCATTTCATAATTAATGTCAGCTTTGTAGACCTGCTTTATCAATGCAGACTTATGAACATAAGCATCTTGGCTTGCATAACTGCCATCTCCGCGAAAATTAATTCTTGCCCAATCAGAGTCAGTTAGAAATTCCGCACGAATTGATTTTCCACCTTGCAACAAGCCTAGTTTCTTGCCATCGGTAGAAGGCTTAGACCGAATATTTACATTAGATTGGACTATGGCAGGTAAGAAACCACTCGCCTCTTTGATTTCAATGAGAGCATCAGATTTTAGATCTTCCCAAGAAGCCACAGTATTCGGCGCAAAAGAGAAAAGTAGTAATGAACAAACGCCCACAAAAGCAGAGCAGTTAAAACGCGACATCAACAATCCTTATTAAATTCTTGGCAGTAAAGCAGACGCAATAATTTTCGCTGTCAGTTTTAACACATTCCAGTTTAAAACGCACCGTAACCACATGTTTTAGTGAACAATTTCAACATTACCGCATCATTGCAAATAGCTACTCCCCTTATTTTGCTGAATATCCGTTAAACCCGACTAAGATTTACCTCAGGAAGGTATATTTTGCTTTGCCTAGATCTACTTATAACTATCGATTCATCATGCGAAAAAGTAGAATTCATAGTTTATCTGGACTTTATGGGCATAATTCAGGATTTAACTGGAACAGCCCAGATCATCGAATTGGATTCTGCTTCTCACTTCAAATCGTTAGATAAAAATTTTTCAAACTTGAACTGGAAACAACAATTGTGTAGTTGATAAATTCAGAGCAATAAATCCAATTTTGAGCAGCGATGAAATGAACTTGCTGATACCTACAAATTTGGCTGATAACATTGAGGTGAGCGCGTAAAAAAAGATAGGACTTCATTTACGCTAGGCTCAACTAAAAGTTGACCTAAATAGTATTATCGGAGAAGTTCTAATAGCTTAAGTTATGGTTTATATAGGCTAATAAAGACAGGTAGAGGGTAAATGAATGGGATGTCAAACTTCTTAGTAGAATGCAGAGGAAGCCGTTCGTCTGAGAATAACTTTGTAAGGGAAGTTTACCGCTAGCAATCGGCTTTGATTATTGCTTTTAATGTACGCTTTATATTTTCTGGTAATGGTTCATCCATCACCTGTACCGCAGCGGCTGATGGATGATATTCTGAACTTTGTCCCTGCATAACGAGTGCCGCGTTAAGCGTATCATCAAGATAAGGTTGAACTAACAGCACAACGTCGTTCCAAGTTACATCTTCACATGACACAACAGGGATACGATTAGGTACAACGCTGTAAGTTAAAATCACAATGAATATGATAAACAAAGCACCAAAAAAATTTCTCTTCGTTTTATCTGAAACCGTCAAAATAAACCCCAGCTTGCCCGTCTAATAACACATATTGTGCGTTACGTTCCCAGATTAAATGAGTTGTGTTAACCAAATCAAACTTTGTTTTCAACGACACTCTCTGGGGCTTCTTTATTTTTAATTGCTAGAACAAACAAATACACTAAGTTTAAAGGTGGCGTAATGCATAATAAAACTCCCACTAATGTTACAATTTTAGGATTGTTTGTTTTTCGTTTGCCTAAGTAATAACTCAATCCACCTACGATAAACATCGAATAGAAAATGAGTTCGCCATAAAACGTTACGTTAATATTCAATTTTAGGTCTCCTTATATAAAACAAGACATGAAGCAGCTAAGACCGCATTTCTCTGATAAATCGGAACGAAACAGCACTAAACAGGATATCCGCAATTTCTTGCCTATTTGAATGTTTTGCTAGTTGCTGGCCACCAGTTTGGCGTTTCTCGCGCGGTGTAGTTAAATTTAGCGGCTAAAGCTTCAACATCACTTGCTTTGCCCGATATTTCACCTTCACGCCAATTATCCCACTCAAACTTAAGTTTACGACCTTCATTTGACAACTTAACTTTGCCGTAATCGATCCAAGCATCAAAACCATCGTATTCGTAAGTTTTGATCCAGCCATTTTTAAGATGAAATTCCAATATACGATTAAAGTTGTCAGTTGGAATATCCTGAATTATTTTTAAACCAAATGCTTTAAACTTTAAATCGACAGATTTTCTACCTAATGTGACGACTGGATTCATAGAGCACCTAAGGCCACATAAAAATGCGGCTATCTAGTTGATTGAGTAGTAGCGGCACAGGAGTCACAACCAACTGATATTTTTCCTGATTAATTGCTTGTATGGATGATACGGTAAGCAATTATTTATTTGAGTTTTTGGCAGAAGCCCAGAAAGCAACTGCCATAGCAATTCCAATACTAATACCGAAAGTAGCACTGTTTAATGCAACACCTATACTTGCGCCAATAGCAACTCCCATTGCTATACCAAAAAGCACAGGTTTCTTTAATTTGTTAGAATTATTCCACTTATTCATAGTTATTCCTTTACCTGCTAACAACCTAATGACAGGAAACCGACTCTCTTTTTTACGATAACCATATTTGTATCAAAATTATTGGACCTTTACTACTAACTCTCTGTTGCAAACAATTGGTCTTTGATTTAGCTAAAAGGCGAAACCTGCAATGCAAATCATGAACTTCCTCTGCACTCGGTTGGAGATCCTGAATATCGCTAAGGCTCTTTTAGGATGACGTTTTTTGTTCTGAAATTACGAGCCAATTTGGGGCAAATTATGAACTTCCTCTGCACTTGGTTGGAGGTTCCAAATATCGCTAATGCTCTTTTGGAATGACGTTTTTTCTGTTGATTTTGAATGACGGAATGTTGAGTTTAGTTGTGCTTAATTCTGCTTAGTTCTGCTTAGTTCTGCTTAACTGGGACTTCTCTATTTGCCAACTGTTCGGCTTTTGACAAAGCCCACCAGCCAATAATAATACTCATAACAATTCGTGTCGGAAAATATAATAAGGCGGGTAAATTAAACAACCACAAAACGATGTTTTCAGGCAGCACATAAAACGCGATACTTTTAACCCAATATATAAAAGGCACGTAGTCTTTTAAAAATTCATTAATTGAAAAATCTAATAGCGTCCAATCGTTCAAAAAATTAATCCACAGCGCGTAAAGGCCAAGTGCACCATCGCCAAAGCTACCAACAACCGAGGACCAGCCTATAAAAAGTAAAAAATATCTCACAACCGCGCCATAGTGCAAACTCTCTATTTTTATCGCCCTAAAATAAACGTTTTTAAACCGTAATTTCTCGTTCGTAAATCTGAAAGTAAGAAAATAAAATATATTTCAACCTTAGGTGACTCTAATACGATTTACCGGAGTAAGCTAGAAGATCGTTAGATCAGCCTAAAGTCAATTTTCGATAATTCTTGGTCATCTAAAAGTGACTTAATATGAGATTCAATATCTTGCCGTGAGCCGCATAATTGAAAGTCAAATCCATTGCCATTACCGTCGATGATTATTGAAAGCCAGTTTTTACCTATGCTTGCAACCGATATACGGTTAACGTCAATATTCTCAACGCGAGACGGATTAACAAATAGCAACGTTTTAACAGAAGAAAATTGAATGCTTTCGCCATTTCTCGTTATTAATTGTTCCACTGCGTTCTTAGTTCTATAGTGGCTTGAAAATTTATACGAATAAAACGCTGAAAATATTGCGAACACAATAAAGAAACTGTTCGCGTCACCTTTTGTAAATAACTCGCCTAAATAAAAAGCAAATAACCCTGTCGATAACGCGGCAAATAAATATTTCACAAAATTGTCTGAAAACTGCATTCCTAACTCATCCTTACTGCATTTTTATGAGAATACGACCGAGTGAGGTTTCTAGTAGAAATAACCAACTCAAGTTTATATTAATCAAAAAGGTTTTAACCTTTATCTTTCATGATGTTAGCCTTTATATTATATATTTACCACTGATTACTTTTGTATTTCTTGGCCAAAACAAGGGCTTTTTGATAATAACTTAACGCAGATTTAACAGCACTTTCAGTGCCGATTGTTGCGAAAGTAAATGACCTTATTCGTCATGAGGTCCAATATTCCAGACTCTCCGTGGTAAACATAATCGCCACCTAACTGATAAACAACCGGGTAAGTTGCCGCAGAATTGGCGTCATATCGCACTAATAAGCGAGTTTAATTTTTACATTCCATTGCGAATTATATATTCTGCAAATACAACAATATGGAAATTGATAATTGTAAAATTGTTATCTGGATAATGAAGTTTGGATCAGTTAGGCAACGTTTCATAGGTGCGGCTTTATCACGTTTTATTGATCTCTTAAAAAGCCACCTCAACTGCCCAAACTTGCATCAGCACATATTCTAAGGAATCTTAGTGGTACAAAAATACGTAATCGGTATCGACGGTGGTGGCACAAAAACCATAGGTCGAATTGAAAAGCTTTCTACCGGTGAAAGTCACACCTTGCAAGCTGGCGCTTCGTCATTAAGCAACGACTTTGCAAATGCCCAAATTGTTTTAAAAGAATTAATCGAGAAACTGCTACTTAAATTTCAAGCCTCCGCGTTAAACGTGCACGTTCTTATCGGTGTTGCAGGCGGCGGAGTGGCAAATCAAGCGAATCAACTAAAAGATGAACTCCCCTTTGCTTTTGCCTCATTAGACGTTGTTAATGATGCAAAAACATCGCTATATGGTGCAAACAATGGCGAGCCTATCGCTGTGGTTGCACTGGGCACAGGATCGGTTGGTGCTCGGTTAGATAAAAATGGCAAAGAGCATTATGTTGGTGGTTGGGGATTTCCAATCGGTGACGAAGCCAGTGGCGCAAAACTTGGTTTTAACGCGGTTCAAAAGCTACTAGCTGACATTAACTGGCATAACCAAGCTGTCTCAGTCACCACAAAAAAACTCGCCGAAAAACTAGGTACAGATAAACAGCAAATCGCAAATTGGTTGGCGCAATCTCAAGCTAAAGATTATGCAACATTAAGCACCGATGTATTTTCTCTTCACAATGCTTGTCCTGTGGCCAACAGTTTAATTGAACAACATGTGTTAGACACAGAACAACTTATTCAACAAACTCGATTAGACAGCAAAGTCGATGTGGTAATTATGGGCGGCCTAGCCGAAGTCACATTACCTTTGCTAAACGACCGAATTAAGTCTTATTGCAAACTCACCGGCGGCAGTTCGTTAGATGGCGCGTGCTTCTTAGCAAAAATTCAACTAGGCAGTAACTCAAGCGATGTGATAGATCGCAGTAAAAGCAGTAAATACGATAACAATGAACGCGATAGTCTGCTCGCACAGCTAGACAATATGGTTTCGGAGACTCGAAACCCAGATACTTTAGATCTTGATTTAGTTGATACCGAACAACTATTAACCAAAATAAATCAAGCGGATGCCATTGTTCCCAACGCAATAAAAGCCTGTATTCCAGAAATAGGGAAAGCGGTTGAAGAGATTGTGAACGCGTTTAATAAAGGTGGTCGACTTATCTATATTGGTGCTGGTACCAGTGGCCGTTTAGGTGTTCTCGACGCCGTTGAATGTCCGCCAACCTTTAGCGTTTCGAGTAAACAAGTTGTTGGCATTATTGCCGGAGGCAGCCAGGCGATTTATAAGGCCGTTGAAGGTGCTGAAGACTCGTTTGAACTCGGTAAAAATGATCTTATCAATATCAATTATGGTGAAAACGACATCCTTGTGGGGATTGCTGCAAGTGGTCGTACACCCTACGTAATTGGCGCAATTGATTATGCCAAAAGCATAGGTACAAAAACCATTTCCATCAGCTGTAACCCGAGCAGTCTGTTAGCCAGTTATTGTGACATTAATATTTGCGCTGTAGTTGGCCCGGAAGTATTAACAGGTTCGACAAGAATGAAGTCGGGAACGGCACAAAAGCTCATTCTAAATATGTTGAGTACTGCCAGTATGATCCGCATTGGTAAGGTTTATGAAAATCTTATGGTTGACGTAAACGCCAGCAACAAGAAGCTGTATGTCAGAGCAATCCGAATTGTGATACAGGCTACAGGATGCGACGCCCATACGGCGCAAGTCGCCCTCGACTTAACGCACTACAATGCCAAACTGGCGATTGTTCATATTTTGACGAATGAAAATATCCAAGATATCCAACAAGAATTGGTTCGTAATGGTGGTTTTTTACGGCATGCCTTACAAAGCGTAAAACAGGCAACAGAGTAAAATGATAAAACAAATAATTAGGTAACTAACCGGCTATTAACGTAGCCACAATGCCGTACATAAAGAGTAAATCATGTGGATTAGAATATTTTTGACAGTGTTGATATTACTCGCCGCTTCAACGTTTTCTGTTATTGCTCAACATGCTCAACCACCAACTAATAATGATGTGGTGGTTGGCGCCGCTCAATTAAAAAAATACTTACCATTACTAAAAAACAAATCCGTTGGGTTAGTCGTTAATCAAACCTCTATGGTGGGCGACCAACACCTTGTTGATATTTTATTAAGCCATGATGTCAACATTACATATATCTTTGCCCCGGAACATGGATTTAGAGGCGATCATGGCGCAGGTGAAAAGGTCAGTTCAGGCAAAGATCCTGTCACTGGCCTAGACATCGTTTCGATATATGGCAAAAACAAAAAGCCTTCAGCGCAGATAATGGACTCGATTGATGTCATGCTTTTTGATATTCAAGATGTCGGCACGCGTTTTTACACCTATATCAGCTCTATGCATTATGTAATGCAAGCCGCCGCTGAATCTAGTGTTACGTTTATCGTCTTAGATCGACCTAATCCCAATATTATGCATGTAGATGGACCTGTGCTGGAACCAGCGTTTCGCTCTTTTGTTGGTATACACCCTATTCCGCTATTACATGGTTTAACGGTAGGAGAATTGGCCCAAATGATTATTGGTGAAAACTGGTTGTCGATTGAGCACTCAAATACATCAAGCACAACTACCCAAAGTGAGTTGCCCACATTAGATCTAAGGGTTATTCCGGTAGCGAACTACAACAGAACAACACCTTATATTTTGCCCATACCACCAAGCCCCAACTTGCCTAATGAGATTGCGGTCCGCTTATATCCATCACTATGTTTTTTTGAAGCAACACCCGCGAGCATTGGTCGGGGCACCCCATTTCCATTTCAAGTTGTCGGTCATGACCTTGTAAGTAATAACTTTTTGGCCAAGGTTAAATTCCAGTTCACGCCACAACCCATTGCTCATGCCGCTCCTTTTCCTAAGCTCAAAGGCAAACTATTAACCGGTGAGTCGTTATCCTCATCAAAGATCCAAGGATTAGATCTGGCCATTTTTATAAAATGGTACCAAATGTTTAAAGAAAATGATCTTGAGTTTTTTGAACGGCCAGAGTTTATGGACAAATTAGCGGGGACTGACAAAGTAAGAAAAAGCATATTGGCGGGCCATAGCATTGAGCAAATTAAACAACAATGGCAACCGGGTTTACAAAAGTTTCTAGCAGATAGAAAACCCTACCTTATCTATCTATAACGGAACGAGTTTTCACTGGCAGATCTCCGCAAATTTTCCAGATGTCAGCTTCGCCAAATCATTTGGGCACAACTCTATTTCTAGTCCTCTCCGCCCAGCGCTGACAAAGATGGTTTCATAATCTAGGGCAGCACTATGGATTATGGTTTTGAGTCGTTTTTTTTGACCTAGCGGACTGACGCCACCTAATACATAGCCCGTAGAACGTTCTACATCAGACTTATCCGCCATCACTGCTTTTTTCACACCAACAGCCTTAGCTATCAGCTTCATGCTCAATTTGCTTGATACAGGAATAATTGAGACGACCAATTCTTTATTATCAGTTGCGACCACTAAGGTCTTAAATACCTGCCCCTGTGGTATGCCAAGCTTTTCAGACGCCTCTAAACCATATGAACTGGCCGATTCATCATGTGTGTATTCGTGTATCGTATGTGCAATTTTGTTCTTCTTTGCGACATTAATTCCAGGCGTCATCTAAACCTCCTTTTCCGACTTAGGCGACGTGGTATTTTCGCCAAAGCCGACAATAGCCTTATTTTTTTGTGCAAAATAAAATATTACAACAACGCTAATAAGTAGAACAATAATATTAATAATTGAATCTTCTGGTCCAAATTCACCGCCAGTTAACAGTAGAGGTCCATTATAAATACTTTCAAAAGGGGCAACTGCACGCCAATCTTCATTTCCAGACAAGGGGATACCCGTAGAGAAAATTGAGAAGTTCCAAGCCGCATGGTTAAGCCCCACAACCCATATATTGCGCGTTAATACATAAATCCCTCCCCAAAAAACACCGAGTAGGGTTACAGAAAATGCGGTTACAACGGTCGTATTTTCATTAAAGAGGTGAAGCAGACCAAACAGGGTTGCAACAAAAGACAACGAGAAAAGTGTCCCAACATGCGCTTCAATTACACGGAATAGTACACCTCTAAACAAAAACTCTTCTAACATTGCAGCGACTAATATCGTACTCCCTACAATCGGTATGCCCTCTAATCCCTGAAACGACACAACTTCATAATAGCCCAAATAAAAGAGCAATAAGCTAGTTACCGAGATCAAAGCCGCACCGGAAACTGCGCCGTAAAAGAGGTGACTCGCTCTAAACGTTAGCTCGTCAGGCCTGCGCTTTTCATAATATTTAACATATAAGTAATATCCCAAGCCGATAAACATGAGCGTTGTAAACTGCTCTACTACTTTCAACTGACCACTTTGCATGTTAAAAATAAAATAGACGGCTGGAAACAACAAAAACTTAACCGCGAATATCCCTGCAAATATCGCCAGACAAGCTAATACAATTTTAATCATTATTGTCATTAAAGTGCGGAGTATTATCATTAGCTTGCCTTGTTTTGCAATTGCATAATATTTCTATTTCAACCTAACTATATTACTAAAACTAAAAATCGATATGGGTCTAAACAGAAAAAAGAATTAAACACTTTACACGCTACAAAATATGGATTGTCATATTTTATTGGCGAAATATTCCATAATTTCAGCCTTTGTCATTTCTTTGGTTTGGTTAGAAAAACAATAATAAGCTGGCCGTTGGTCGCTAAAATATTGCATATCCATGGTTAAGTCAGTCAAATCTTGGAAGAGGCCGACTGGCATATTATATTCACCGCTTGTTTTAAGTTTATAAAACAGATGCGTACCGCATTGTGCACAAAAACCACGCGACGCCCAACTCGATGAATCAAACATAGTGATGTTATTCTCACCCTCAAATTCGACATTTGTGCCACACTGCACCGCGAAAAATGGCGCACCGCCCCACACTCGACAGGAATCACAATGACAAACCGTGAATTTAGGATTTATTTCATTGGCGGTAATCTTAACGTTACCGCACAGACAACTCGCTTTCGCATTTAACATTTCTAATTTCCATTTACCGTTATCAATACAAGTAATCACTTTCCTTCAATATATCCATCAAATTTAAGTTGATGTTACTTACACCAAATTCTAATGTACTGAAGATATAGATTTAAGCAAGGCGTTGCATAACAACCTTTGATTATATTAATCGCTGCTTTCAAGGTAAGTCGTCACCACTTGGCTAATAAATTTAATTCGATTTGCCATTATGGAATGTCGATTAGTGCACAGGAATAAACTTTCGGCTACAGGCTTGGCGAGTTGATGAATGTAAATCTTGTCTTGTTGATAAAATGCCTTGGCTGCATAAAGTGGTAAAATGGTAAAGCCGAATCCTTTGCTAACCGGTTCTAAAATAAGACTTATTTGATTAGAAAACCCCTTGATTTGAAACTGTTCTATGGTTTCGAATTGTTCAAAATTTTTACTGAGGAGAAGTCGGCCATGATGCGCTGCATCTGGATGTGATATAAACCCAAGCTCGATTAATACCCCCCAATCTATTGATTTGACATCACTTGCTGTTACTAAAACCAACGGTTCATTTGCGATTTTTTTACTCACTAACCGTCTTGAATCGCTGAGTTCGGTCAGCAGGCCTAAATCGATTTTTCGCTCTAATAAGTTTTGCTCAATGTTTTTATTCGGCGCAAACGTATAGTCCATTACCAACTTTGGATGTACTTGCTGAATGTTGAGCAAATGGGGGTATAGCTTTAGACCAATGCTACCCGGCGATGAAATTTTAACTTTACCTTCGTATTGCTCGTCAAATTTGATCACCCCCTCTAATTCTTGGAAAGAATTAAGTAATTCTCTTCCGCGTTTATGAAGTTGCTCTCCGGCATTCGTTAGCGAAAATGACTTGCCATGCCTAATTAACAAAGCTACACCAAGTTGGTTTTCTAATTTTTTTATATGCTGGCTAACACCAGACTGGGTCATAAAAAGATTCTCTGCCGTTTTGGTAAAGTGCCCTACCTCAACCAATGTGCAAAACGTATTTAACCAAGTTTGATTAATCATTACAAAGTGTACTCATAAATATAACAATCGATAATTTTTTATACTTTAACACTGGCGGTATAGTTTAACCATCAAATGAATAAAGGAAAAAAACATGACTAAACCTTATCCAAGAACGTTTTCACACATTGGAATTTCAGTACCTAATTTAGAGCAAGCCGTTAAATTTTATACCGACGTTTTAGGTTGGTATCTCATTATGGAGCCGACTGAAATAACGGAAGACAAAAGTCCAATTGGTGAAATGTGTACTGATGTATTTGGTGCCAATTGGCAAAAATTTAAAATAGCGCACCTATCTACTGGCGACCGCATTGGCGTAGAATTGTTTGAGTTTGTTAATCAACAACAACCAGAAGACAATTTTGAGTATTGGAAAACAGGCGTATTCCATTTTTGTGTGCAAGATCCTAATTTAGAAGAACTTGTTGAAAAAATTGTCGACGCTGGCGGAAAAAAACGAATGGCAGCGCCGCGCTATTATTACCCAGATGAAAAGCCATACCGAATGATCTATATGGAAGACCCGTTTGGCAATATTCTTGAAATATATAGCCACAGTTATGAGTTGACATACGCAGCTGGCGCTTATTAAACCCTCGACGTATTGAGCTGTTGAGACAGTTTGGTTGCCTTGAATAATGTTAGTTTGATCAATAAATCCAATGCTGAATTTGATTCTCAGTTAAAAAAGCTTTCGCAGAATTCCCCTTCAGCATTGCTATCGTAGCCGCGATGCCGGCTTCGATACATGTTGGCGCGGCGACCGTTACTGAACTCGGTCCCCCAGCAACCGGCCAGCCAGTCTTTGGATTTAATATATGACAGTAACGTTGACCATCTTTTACTAGATATCGATTGGCATCACCACTTGTGGCGATTGCTCCTGTAGTTAGTTCAATTGTCGTTAAATCTGATGTTTGTTTATCGCCCAGTTCAATAGCGATATGCCAAGGGTGAGCCGTTTTTACCCTATTTATTGTTTTATTTTGATATAATTGCTGTTGCGGTGCTGGGTCAAACTTCGGTTGATTTGTAACGGCAATATCACCACCAAAATTAACTAAAGCAGAGTACGGTGTTTCGGCTCTGAGTAACTGAACGGCTACATCTACAGCGTATTCTTTGCCAATGCCACCTAAATCTATTTCCATATTGTTAGGCAAAGTAATCGACGACTCATCCCACTTTACATGCTGCCAACCAATACTTTTTAGCAACCGATTAACGTCCGATTTTTTAGGGATTCTATCACTGCCATCAAAAGTCCAAACTTGTCGTAAAATTCCGGAAGTGATGTCAAACAAACCACCACTTATCTGAAAACATGAATGGGAAAACTGTAATAACCTGTAGGTTTCAGGGTCTATTGCTACAGGTTTGTTGTTTGAGTTATTAATCTTGCTAACAATACTTAATGGGTTATATCGACTGAATTTATCTTCAATTTGCCACGTACGTTCGCATATTAATTTAGCAATACGGCCTGTTTCATTAAAATCGTCAGTTTCTATTAACACCTCGCAGGGGCTAGCCATTGCGTTGAACAATATGGCTAAACCGTTTGGCCGCTGGCTTATTTTAAATGTACGTTTATCGATTTTTTGGTCTTTCATGTTGCTTGTAAATATGGCTTTTAACCATTCGCTCAAAACGAATAATTGGTTTGAAAAATGACCGCGTCTACATCCGGAAAAATATCAAGTTGATTAATGACGCCAATGTTATTCACTCCTGGATCTGTTACTTTTTGGCGATATAACTCTGCACGAAAAGAGATCTCATGACCGTTATTTAACGGAAATCCATAGCTGAGCCCTAATGTTAGACCTGTCAGTTTGCCAATGCGATAATCGGCACTGACATTAGAATCAACCTCAGGTTGCCGTGTCACAAAAGGTTGATAGAAATCAGCTTCGTCTTGTTGATAATAACGAATGTGTGGCTCTAAATACCCCTTGCCCATAGGCATCCAATATTTAGCGTCGATTGAATTTGATTTTATTCCCCAGTCATCCCAAAAATAACGATAAGACACGTCAACAACTGACTTACTTAGGTGATATTTTCCTTGAGCATACACACTGTTTTTTTGACGTTTATCAGGTCGAGATTCGTAGATATTATTGAGGGCTACACCGTTTTCGTCGACGACACTCACGACTTTAAATGGGTCCGTTTGGTAACCATCAACATTAGAATAAGAGTAATTAAATTGGGTAATAAATCGTCTATTTATCACCTGAGTTACCCCAAACAATAGATCGACAATTTGCTTAGAATCTGAACTACGATCGCGACTCGCGTCAAAGTCACTACTCGAGCCCTCGGTATTATTTGGCTGACCATTTGGCGAGTTAATATAATGAGGCATTTCATAAAGTGGAATTGGCAACCCACCTTCCGGCGTTATCGTGTCTTGACCTAAAGACAGGCCTGCCGATACCGTCGTATTTTTTTGATTAAATTCTCGTGCTAATCCAGCATTTATCCCCAATGACAAATAATCATATTCTTTTGATAAATGAGCGCCAGTGCTTAATGTATACTCTCCTTTAAGTGGCTGTGTCCACTGAGCATTAAGTTGCACACGTGTATCTTTGAACGTATCGTCCAGAGGCGTTTCATTTGCCGAAACTGTGTATCTTCCATTACCGGATGGCCGCGTAAAGGACTGAATATTGGGTTGCGCCACCGCGCCGGTTGCCGATGCGCCAGTTAGCGTATCGAAGGTAAATTTCAGATCCAAAAAGTGACCGTCTTCAAATTCTTTTTTACCACCAACAATAACTTCGACCGCTTGAACTCGGTCGGTTTCTCCGTAATACATTACAGCTGAGTCGAGTTTCCAAGCATTGCTTTCTTCTGCCTTAACTGACGTTACTGGCGCAACTAATAATGCGCTAGCCGCCGCTGATAAAGCGGCAGAAAAACTTAAGGATTTATTCAATTGCATCCGCAACCACCACCGGCAAATCCACGACCGCCACTCGATGCCTCTTTACTAAAATAAATATGATCATCCAGAGCCGCATTAATCGGTGACGATGTTAACGCCATTTGCTTTTTAGCTAATAGGTTTCGCTCCCAAGGTTTAACACCTAACGAACTGCACGCAGAAACATGCAATACCACTATAACCAGTAGTAATTTACGAACTTGAAACGACAATGTGTTCACTCCTTTCGATTCTTTTTCTCAAACCACGGTTGAGTTTTCTAATTTATTGCTAGGCGTTCTATTCAGTTAACAATTGCTTAATTTGCAATTCATATTGGTCTTGTTTATTGCTAAAAAAACCAGTGTGAGCAAAACGAAATTGACCCGTTTTGTCGATAATGAAACTGCTTGGCATGCCTAAAATTTTATACTGCTCTGCGATGCTGCCCGTTGGATTAAAAACTACAGCAAAGTTAGCGGTGTTTTGAAGTAGAAACTCGTCGGCAAGTTGACGTTCTTCGTCGAGGTTAACACTGATAACTGTAAATGACTCAGCACCAAAATCTGATTTAATTTGATTCATCCAAGGAAAAGAGCGTCGACAAGGAATACACCACGACGCCCAGAAGTCGAGATAAATAACTTTCCCTTTATTTTGCTCTAACAGTTGTTGCAGTTGAGCCTGCGGATCATTCAACGCTTTAGGTTGCTCCAAAGCAGTTACTGCTAAACTAAATATCAATAAAAATAACGTGGAACAACTTAGTAAAGATTTAGTCATAACGGTCCAAAACATAAACGTCTAATTTAACTCTAGCGGGTTTTATCAGTTTAGGGTGCTTAATTATTAAATTAATACTATTACTTTCGCATTTCCCTAGACACATACTACTCCTGACTTCATCTAATGGCTTCAAAAAATAACTTGCAATATACTTGATTTATCAAGTATATTGCAATTAAATACAAACACACATTGCTAAGAGGTTAAAATATGAACTCTAAAAAAATCGTTACCTTAATGTTAGAACAAGGCTATGTAAGCACGCTGCTAAATAAACGGCTCGATGGTGGATTAAGCGTTCATGGTATAAGTACGACAGAATTTGTTATCATGCATAAGCTTGCATCCTCAGCAACGGGTAACATGAGCAGAATCGCCCTCGCTGATGCGGTAGGCCTTACGGCTTCCGGTGTCACTCGCCTACTCGCGCCAATGGAAAAAAATAATATAACGGAAAAGTTGGCAAATCCACGTGATGCTCGTCAAAGTTTAGTTGGACTTTCCGATGTCGGTCGCACCTTATATAACGACGCTTATGTTACTTTTGTCCACAGTTGTACATCGGCTTTTTCGTTACTTGATGAGTCAGAAATAGATATGTTGTTACATTTATTAAACAAAATTAAATGTTAGTTTTCATCAAAGGGGCGCACTATTCGATTCTGTTGGTAAAAATCAGTTTATAAAAATAACCTACTGAATTACGGTTACGAAGAAACCAACAAAAAATAGAATGTGGTAATAAAAACAAGCACAGTAACTTTGTTAAAGTCATTGCCCCTTTTTAATAAGAACTATTTATCATTGATCACTACGTTAAAGCAGGAATATGTGAAAAATTCAGTTGAACAAATTAAGCGGGAATTCGGTGCAAAGTTATTGTATTGGAATAATCTAAAAAGCCGCAGAGTTAAATTCTTAATCATTATTTCCACAATTGGACTTATCGCGCTTAAAGTATTTACAACCGTTTTAACTTTCGACTGGCTCGTAGCGCTCTTTTAAGTGCCCAATTTAGAAACACAACCTAGTAGCAACACAAACCATGTCTGCTTTATTACCGGCTAAGTGTATGCTCGCTTTCCTGCGGCCAGAGCATTTTATATTTGCAATTAAATGAACCCAGATCTTATCTTTCAACTTTCAACTTTCAACTTTCAACTTTCAACTTTCAACTTTCAACTTTCAAAAGATCGCCCCTTAACGACCACGAAATTCCATAACACTTTAATATTTAAATGTTTTAATAAATTAAAACCACCTCAGTTTGTATAAATATAAATGAACACTATTTTTGTATTATTGCGTAGTTTTTTAAGACATTACCCCAAAGATATTTAGGGTAAGAGCATATTTTTGGCTTTTAAAAGTAATCATCTGCGTAATCGTTTGAAAAATATCGTATTCTAAAGGTACTGCTATTCAAGTAATGAGAGAACGATACCATGGCTAAGCAAAACTACGCTTACGAAAAGCGCCAAAAAGAACTCGCTAAAAAGAAAAAGAAAGAAGAAAAACGTCTACTAAAAGCAAAGGCAAAAGAAGAACCTCAAGATGAAATTAGTCAAGATGATACAACACCAGGTGGCAATGTAGAGAGCGAATAGCTGTTTGGCTTGAGTTAAAACAACGTTAACATTTTAATTGGTATAGCTGTGCTATTCACTTATCGATATTTAATGCAATTGTTGTGTTGCTTGCGCTTTTTCAACTGCGTCGGTGATCACGAATTATTTTTATAACCTCCATCACTCAGGAGTATGTCTGTGATTTTAGTCGCATCAATTATTTTGATTTTAATTGCTTTTGTACATTCATACCTTGGTGAAAAATACATTCTAATGAGGTTGTTTAAACGCGATAATATCCCACACCTTTTTGGCAGTGATCAATTCACAAAAGGTACGCTACGTTTTTGTTGGCATATTATGTCGGTCGCCGCACTGGGATTTGCGGCTATTTTACATAACGCTTCTACAAGTGACGTTTTTACCCTCAAGGTCATTGGTGTTGTGTTTCTACTCAGTGCCTTACTCGCAATTTGGTTCACGAAAGGCAAACATTTATCTTGGATCGCTTTTTTAATAGTGAGTACAATATGTTTTATCAAAGCGTATTTAGCATAGCCTTATCAACCAAGAGATCACTTATTACTCTTTTCAAACCATCTACATGGTTGAAATGATGACCCTTAAATCGATGCCGGTAATGACATCGACTACTTCTCAATTCTCTTAAATTGGAGCAACTTTAAATGATAGATTTTATTGCCGTATTTATTACATTTTTTGCTGTTATCGACCCCATCGGAACCATCCCAGTATTTATTGCGGTCACCGAACAATACGATCAAAAGACCAGACGCCGTGTCGCTTTGCTTGCCACTATCGTTTCCGCCTGTGTCCTTATGTTCTTTCTAATGGTGGGTGAAATTGTACTAACCGCCTTAGCCATACCACTTCCTGCTTTTCAAATCTCAGGGGGAATTGTTTTGTTTTTATTCGCATTAAATATGATCTTTGGCGACAGCAAACCCGATGAAGAAATAAAACTACTACAGGACTCCCACAAAGAAACGGCAATATTCCCATTAGCTGTGCCATCGATAGCCAGTCCAGGGGCAATGTTAGCAGCTGTGTTACTAACTAAAAATTCGGTTTATTCGATTTGGGAACAAACGCAAACTGCAATGGTTATGTTGTCGGTTTTACTTATCACTTACATTTTTATGTTACTTGCAGGGTTTATAAACAAGGTTGTTGGCAAGAGTGGCGCAAGCGTTATTAGCCGAGTTATGGGGCTAATATTATCTTCGATTGCAACAACTAACATCCTCGCGGGCCTCGGCGAATATTATTAATACTTCTCAATTACTAATCATAAAAAACAGCGGCGATTGGTTTAAAACCAAGGCTGTCGCTGTTCACACTAAACGCATTTAGCCAGTTGTAATTTTTGCCGTAACCGCTTTGAATTTGTTTGAATTGGTTAGAAAGGAAAGTTGGCGTCCCCACCGCGACTCGAACGCAGATCTAAAACTTAGGAGGTTCTTGTTTTATCCAGTTAAACTATGGGGACGTTGTGGGGAATTATATCCAAATATGACTTGAGTAAAAGGCTTTTGTTAAAAATATAAGTTGATGTTTTAGTTTGCTTTATCATTCACGTTGCAAAATTGTCGGATATTGGTTTATCGGTAACCAATCTGCAGAAAAAAGGAGATGACACGCTATTGGTTTACCATTCCCATGTAATAAACTTGGGAGAATAATTTGTCATCACTCTTATTCTAAAAAGTAGCATCACGCTTCGTATAACTCTAAAGGCAGTTTGTCTGGATCTTGGAAGAAGGTAAACCTTTTGCCCGTAAACTCGTCAACCCGTATTGCTTCAACTGGTATGCCTTTGTCTTCCAGTTCTTGTACAACAGCATCTAAATCATCAACAACAAAAGCCAGATGACGCAAACCTTGAGCCTCTGGAAAACTTGGACGTTCAGGTCGATTTGGAAACGAAAACAATTCAATTTGCCCCCCATCTGGCAACGCTAAATCTAGTTTGTAAGATTGTCGTTCTTCTCGATAGTTTTCAGCAATGATATCCAATCCTAAAACTTTATTATAAAAGGTCTTGGACTTGTCGTAGTCACTGCAAATAATGGCAACATGGTGGATACGCTTTAACATTTTTAAACTCTTTGATATTTAGATTTACGAAATAAACATTAATATTTACTATCGTAGTAGGTGAGTGGGTGCTAACTATCTCAAATTGTTTTAAAGTCCATCTAAGACCATTTTTTTTATGATCCGAGCTTTCACAAAGTGATCAAGTTTATGGGTTTGGATCCACCAAGTTGCAGCTTCCATTAACAATTCTGGGTTGTCATTTTTATTAGCAAAAAACGCGTAGAATGATAACCCCACGTTGTCGCCCTTTTGGCTAATTTTAGTATCACAAACATCGATTATTTTGGCTCTTAGGGTTTCGTTCATATACTGCTTTGGCCCTTTTATTAATTGTTTTATTTTTATGTTCAGACGAATTGAGAATAATTGCAATTACCTATTTGTGATAATACTTATCGCGTAATACGACTCAATAGCGTCATTGGCATGCAATTCTATTTTGCATATTTACTTTTGAATAACCAAGTTACTTTTATTAGGTAAATCATCCCGGCCGTCAAATATAGACTGATTTGGGCTATATCCCTTAGTTAAATAGACTACCCAATATTCCACGTGCGGCGAGTGCCATTCGCGAATAAAGCCAACACCAATCTCGTCTTGCTCTAGATAAAACTCATGTTCACCTAATAAATGACTTCGGTGGGCCGATGAATTTTTAAATGCTTCCCAAACTTGCGCCGCGGTTTCGTATCCACCGGCTACAGCCTCTACCTGATTTGCATGGAACTGCACGCCGTAATAGTCCGGCAGTTGATAACCGCCATTGGATAAATGTGCGTTTGGGCTGCCACCAAGATTATGCTGAACAAGTCCAAATTCCTGCATCTTTTTCGCTTTTTCCATCGCCAATCTGGTAAGAAGTGGATTACAACGAATACGAGTTCTGTTTTGATCCTTGTCATTTACAATCAGGGTATAGAGTTGTTGCGCTTTTTCATTGTTACCACAATCTTCAACCGGTTTAGATTGAAGTTGAAGACTAGTAATAAACGTCAAGAAAAGTAAAACTTGAGTTATTAACCGAACGGGCTTGGACAATGCGGTGAGCCAGCTTAGGATTGCTCTATTAAAACGATTAGTTGTATTAAATAATTGACCTAAAAACACGGTTCTTCACCCGATAACCTAGACGCCAACCACTTGTTATTTATCATTTGAATGTATTCCATCTTCAGCAGGCTTTGTTGGCAAGTCATTACACAATTCACAGTGCACACCTTTTCGCGTGTAATACAGCCGAGTTCCAATAAAAATTGCCGTGGAGACCGCCCCCCATGTTAACGCAAAAAGTATTGCCTGCTCAAAAACATGCCCTTTAGCTAGTTCGACCAATAACAGCAACATCGACACAATACTAAAAACCATTGCCGCACGTTTAAACCAAAATTTTATTCCCATAATATATTCTTTAATCACTTAATTTATTTAATATGAACTCGTCGTAAACGACTTAGCTGACACGGTTTGATACATCACCAATTGGTAATCCACTCGCCCAGCCTTTAGCCATCCCTTGAGCTACTGCGTTATAATCAGTTTGTTTACTCACAAGGTTACGTTGCTGACAATAAGCCTCATTAGGGTTAAATATAGACCTAGCGAGTTGACGACCGGTTTCAATTATCCCCGCCGTTTTTGTTCTACGAATATCGTTATACTGCCTAAACGCAAAAGTTATGTCGTTTGGGGAAGCCTTCAAGCATTGAGTTAAATGCCAAACGTCTTCTAAAGCCTGGCAAGCACCTTGTCCAGATGTTGGTAAAGGTGCATGAGCCGCATCACCTAACAGTACCACATTTGTTTTGTACCAAGTCGATATAGGATCGTGATCATGCACATAAATTTTGTTAATACTTGTTACAGACGTTTCGTTTATCAAGGTTAAAATTGGCTTCGGCCAATCACTAAAATGATTGGTAAGCTCTTGCTTGAATAACTCTGGCTCTGTTTTTATATTTCTAAGGTCACTTACAAATGCGCCACCAGCCCAATAGGCGGACTTATCATTAATAGGCACGATACCAAAGCGCTGGCCGCAGCCCCAAAAATCAAGAACCTGCATTTGGTCAAATAGAGGCTGACTTCCCCTATAAACGCCAATCCAATTGATAAACTTTTGAAATACCGGCGTATTGTTTCCTGTCACAAATTGCCTAGCCGGAGAGTTCATTCGCCCTTCAGCGCCTATAATAAGGTCGGGCTTTATGACCATGCCATTATCAAAGGTAATTTGAGTTTTAAAGCCACTGGGCTGACTTGCAATTGCTGTAACTTGGTGGGCATATCGAATTGATATGTTAAGTTCTTGCGCACGCTCGGTGAGAATTAACATTAAATCACGACGCAAAATTGAATAACTTGGCAATGTCATGTGTTTATTAAGCTGGCTAACATCCAAGCTACCAAGCGGTTCGCCTGATGAAGAAAAACGAGACATTGCGGTTATCTTGCCGCCAAACATTTCAATCTTTTGTAAAACTCCCAGTGTTTCTAAAACAAAGATCGCGTTTGGCCAACAGACTATGCCAGCCCCCATTTCAGAAATGCTTTGGTGACGTTCATATATTGTCGGATTAAACCCGGCTTGTTTGAGCGAAATTGCAGCACTAATTCCACCGATACCTCCGCCTAAAATTGCGATATCCATTTCATTCCTCGGCATAAATTATTCTACTGAAATTGAGAGCAAACAACGCGCTTATTTGTATTGTTTATCCCCGTCATAATAGCTGTCATTCGGGGTATAACAAGCCTTAGCAATAAATCGTTACAAGTTAAGTTTTTGACATTGTCTTAATTGCGGGAATAGTTGGATTTGTGGGACTTTTAAGTATGGATACTTTAGACAAATGGCAATTGTGCGGAAACCTAAAATACAAAAGCCCAATCAAATAAGATTGGGCTAGTCACAACAGCATACGAAGAATGTGTTTAACAAGGCTCTGTTGCCACCTTAGGCTTATTCGACTGGCTTAGGTGATATGACAGTTGCTTCATCGTTTTGAGCACAGCGGCTTCCATAGCGTCATGTAAAGAATCACCAATGTTTTGTTCTTCTATCACATTAAGCGCTTCTCGAGTTGTCCCTCCTGGCGAGGCAACCATATCCTTTAGATAACTTGCATCAAATGCTTGTTCTGCCAATAAGGTAAGCGTGCCGCGTGTCGTTTGCCTCACGACTTCACTTACGTTTACATTAGTTAAGGCGTAGTGTTTAGCGGCCTGCTCTATTGCCTCCACCATAGCGTAATAATAAGCAGGTGCACTGCCTGCAATCCCAACCATATAAGCGAGTTCAACTTCACTTTCGACTTGATAAACTTTTCCAAGTTTTGACAACAACTGGGTTACTTCGGTCAAAAAATGTTGTTTTATCTTGCTGCCATAAAGTGCTATAGCCCCTTCATTAACAGAGACAGGGAGGTTTGGCATCATAGTAAATGTCGTTGGAAGGTTTTGTAGCCAATCACTAACTAAAACCCTAGGTACACCAGCGGCAGCAGAAATCACGATTTTGGTCTGTAGCTCTTGATACGTTAATCCCGCAACAATGTCATCACATGCGTTTTGTACGTTCGTTGGTTTTACGCAAATAAAGATAACATCAGATAGGCTCGCTACTTCGTTATTACACGTGGTAGCAGCTATCCCAAATTCTTTTTCGACTCGCACTTTAGACTCAACCGTGCGGGTCGAAGCAATAATTTGATTGGCAACGACACCTGACTTTAGAAAGCCTTGGATCATTGCTTTTGCCATTTTTCCGGCTCCGATAAACCCTATGCGTTTGGTCGCGAAGTTTCTATCAAATACCATACTAAACGCCAGTACCTCGCACTTGACCTTCGCCAGAAACAACAAACTTTTGGGTCACTAGAGATTCTATCCCCATCGGGCCATAAGCATGGAGTTTAGTGGTTGCAATACCAATTTCTGCACCTAAACCTAACTGACTGCCATCGGAAAAACGCGATGACGCATTAACCATACAGACTGACGCATCTACTGTTTTAATAAACGTATTAGCGCGGTCTTTATCTTCGGTAATGATCACTTCTGTGTGGTTACTGCCGAATTGGTCAATGTGCGTGATAGCTTCAATTAACGACGGTACGGTACGTATGGCGATTTCTTTACGCAAGTATTCTTGGCCAAAGCTGTCTGGCGTTAACAAAGTTGGGCTCAAAAAGAACTTATGAGCACTTTCACAGGTATTTACTTTTACGCCATGTGATTCTAAAACTCGGGCTGCAACAGGTAAAAAGTCGTCTGCAATGTCTTTATGAACCAATAAACATTCAAGGGCATTACACACCCCTGTGCGCTGGGTTTTACCATTAATCAGAATGTTAATCGCTTTATCAAAGTCAGCATATTTGTCGACATATAAATGGCACACACCTTTGAAATGTTGAATAACAGGGATTAGGCTATGTTCGGACACAAACTTAACTAAGCCTTCGCCACCACGAGGGATAACCAAATCGATTGAATCTTTTTGTTTCATCAATGTTAACAGGTCTTCGCGGTCCGTGGACTCAACCAAAGTAACAAGGTTCTCTGGTAGTGCAAACTCAGCGAGTGTTAAACGAATGATCCCAGCAAATGCTAAATTGGTGTTCTTGGCTTCTTTGCCACCTTTCAAGATAGCGGCATTACCCGCTTTTAAACACATTAACGCGGCTTCTACGGTAACATTAGGACGTGCTTCGTAAATCATACAGATCACACCAAGCGGCACGCTCATCTTTGTCACTTCAAGCCCGTTTGGACGAGTAGAAAAGTGTTCAGTTTTACCGACTGGATCGTCCAGTTTAGTTAGCGTAACTAGATTACTGCATAGCTCATCTAGGCGATCTTCGGTTAGTGTCAGCCGGTCGATAAATGCATCATCAACGCCTTTTTCTTTAGCGCCAATAACATCGACAAAGTTGGCTTGTAAAATCATGTCTTTATTACTGCTAATTCTTGCCGCCACTTCCAAAATAAGACGATTTTTTACGTCTTCTGGCGTCAACATTAATACTTTTGATGCGCGTTTAGCGTTTCGAGCCATAGTCTCTATATTGTTCATTAAACTTCCTTAAGCAGTGTCATTTGGTCGCTTTCATATACAGAATCTAAATGGTTTAGCGACGACGAATCCTCCTGTTCTGTTAGGTAGGACATTAAACAACTACTGCAATTTGTGATTGCTTTCGCGAGAGATTTTCCATCTTCAGATTTAATAACAACAGTATCACCGGTATTAAAGTCACCATTTACTTCAAGCAATTGCTCGCTTGATAAACTAAGTAAACCGTCGATTACTGTTTTTTCACCAGCCTTATTTACAACAAGCTCGCCCTGGGCGCGTGTGGTGTATCTGAGCCAATGATCTTTGTCGTTGATTGGACTTTTTGATGGAAAGAAGATTGTTCCAGGGTTTTCGTTCCGTAACAGTGCAGGAAATGAATCCGCTTGTTCACCGTGAATAATGTAAGTCGCAATGCCGTTTGCAATGGCTTTCTCTGCCGCTTGAACTTTTGTTGCCATACCACCAGTACCAACTGAGTTAGTCGTACGCATATCTAAATTGCGTAAACTGTCAGTGATAGAACGGACCTCTGGGATGTGTTTGGCATCTGGGTTGTCTTTTGGATTTGCGGAATATAAACCGTCAACGTCGGTACATAAGATTAGTGCATCTGCGCCAACCGCCGCTGAAACCATAGCCGCTAAGTTATCGTTGTCGCCAACTTTTAGCTTATCAGTGGTAATAGTATCGTTCTCATTTACGATTGGTAAAATACCGTGTTTTAGGGTTTCGTCGATGGTTGACGACACACTTGCATAACGTTCAGGGTCTCGTAAGTCACCATGCGTCAGCAGAATTTGACAAGTCGCAAAATCAAACAACTTATCCCACGTTGAAACCATTTCAGCTTGACCCGCTGCGGCCATTGCTTTTTTCATTGTGATAGACACATCAGCACTATCAATTTTAGGAAAATGTCGTTTTCCTGCCGCAATAGACCCAGAGGAAACTAAAACAACCTCTATGCCTCGTTGGCGACAATCAATTATAAACTGAGCGATAGGAAATAATTTGTGAGGGCTACATCCACTTCCACTCGGCGCTATCAATGCACTACCCACTTTCAATACAACTCGTTTAAAACTAGAAAACAAAACAAAACTCCAAAAATATATTTAGTGAACTTATGTTTAGTATACTAACTATTAATTTTTAATCAACCTGAAATTACTTTTAGCACCTTGTCTATAGCCCCCTAAAAGCTCCGAAAACAAGGCTATATAATGTTATGGCGGTTTATTTTCATTCGATATATATATTTCGTAAACTAATATTATAAACAAGAAACACTGGTGTTTACGCTTTTACAGGAAACATTTTATCTTCCACTACAACCCTGATGAGCCAATCCATTTCGTTTTTGCAGTTTGGACGTATTAAACAACAGAATATGTTTTAGGTAAGGTCGCGATATTTAAGCTTAGGATAAAGATGATAGCTACTGGGCATTGCAGTCAGCGGAAAGAGTATTGCTAAAACCATGCTGGTTTCTTGCGCTTAGCAAAACTAATTGATTGTAGTAAAATTATGTGCCTAACCCCGCCTCAACTAATATTGAGTACAGTTGCTGTGACGACTCGAGTAACCGACATTAATGGGTAAATACAAAAAAACCGCTCTAGTTAGAGCGGTTTTGTTCTTTAATACTGCAATGCAATCAATCTTTAGGTGCGTGAATTTCACCTAGATTAAGAATTGGTGCTGCATCGAGTTCACCTGCGTTCATCATACTTGCAACTCGCTGAACGCTTGATAACAACAATGTCTGCTCCCAAGGCTCAATGTTTTCAAACTTTTCAATAAACGTATCTTCCATTGCACGTGGCGCATCTTTTAATGTTTCCACGCCCAGGTCGGTCAAATATAAAGAAACTTTTCGGCGGTCTTCACTATCGCGTTTACGCACCAATAACTCCTTTGACTCTAAACGGTCTAAAATACTCGTTACCGTTGCTTGAGATAAGTTAATGCTGTCCGATACCTGCTTTGATGTCAGTCCTGGTAAAGCCGAAACTTCCTGCAAAACCAACAGTTGTGGGCCGGTGATCCCAACTGCTTTACTTAACTTCTTAGAACGCAAATCAATTGCGCGGATAATTTGCCGAATTGCGACTAACAACTCTTCATATTTTTCCAATGTACACCCGCCGTAATCTTAAAAATGCCGAACTCTACTCTGCTTCACAAATGTTGGCAACATAGAATCCACTAGCAATTATTTATTATTCAAATTATTTGACCACTAACTTAATGAATTTTTAGTTAGCTCAAATAACTCAGTTGTCTTTTCACATGGTACTTGTGTGCGTTTACTTACAATCACAATAACCAAGGAACTTATTAAAAATGCTGGTAACAGTTCATAAAACTCAGAGCTCAATGTTAGTCCATTTGGTAACAATGGAATATAACCCCAAATAAATACAGTAATAGCACCTGCTAATACGCCTGCAATTGCGCCTTGTTCAGTTAATTGCTTCCACCATAAACTGAATAGAATAACTGGACCAAATGCGGCACCAAAACCTGCCCAAGCACTAGAGACCAATTTAAGTACACCGCCTAATTCAGCAAGTGCAATAAGTGACGCTAAAGCAGCAACAACCACTACACAAGCACGGCTGATAATTAGTGATTTTTCAGGACTTACGTTTTCTGAAAAGTAAACTTTATAAAGATCTTCAACAAGCGAACTGGATGACACTAAAAGCTGTGAGGAAATCGTACTCATAATCGCCGCTAAAATTGCTGCTAATAACCAGCCAGCAACTAAAGGATGAAACAAAATTTGCGACAAATGAATGAATATCGTTTCAGGGTCACTCAATTGTGTACCAACAGATTTAATATACGCAGCACCGACAATACCGGTTAATAACGCCCCGATAATAGATACGATCATCCAATTTATACCAACTCTTCGAGCCTGTGGTAATTTTTTGTGACTGCTTATCGCCATAAATCGAACGATAATGTGTGGTTGCCCAAAGTAACCAAGCCCCCAGGTAAATAAACTAATGGAGGCAACAATTTCGAAATTGGCCTCTTTGGTTAACAACTCCCAAAACTGAGAACCAAAACTCGTTGACTGTGCCACTGTATCAATTGAGATAAATGCAACGTATGGCACTGCAATGAGGGCAATGAGCATAATAACCCCCTGTACAAAGTCGGTTAAGCTCACAGCCAAAAATCCGCCCATAACAGTATATGCGACTACAATTCCTACCGTTGCAAAAACCCCAAATGAATAAGATGTCGCAAATGCTGAGGAGAATAACTTGCCGCCGGCAACAAGGCCAGACGCCGTATATACGGTAAAGAATAGGATGATAACAACGCTCGCGATAAGTCGCAGGTGACTTTTGTCTTTCATAAATCGACGAGACATAAATTCAGGAATGGTTAAAGAATCATTAGCAAGCTCAGTGTAAACCCGCAGTTTTGGTGCAACAATGAGATAATTAACATAAGCACCTATCACCAAACCAATAGCCAACCAAATACTGCCAATGCCAGTGGTGTAAGCTGCGCCAGGTAATCCTAACAACATCCAGCCACTCATATCAGACGCACCTGCGGACAAAGCAGTGACGTTCGGGCCAACTTGTCTGCCCCCTAATAAATATTCACTGTTATTAGATGTGGATTGACGCATGGCATAAAAGCCTATTGCGATTAATAATACAAAATATAAAACTATAGAAACAACTGAATAATCTATCGACATAATCAACTTCATCGTGTGTTAAATACAAAGAAAGAATGTATAAACATTCTCTCTGGCGCAATCAATAATTAATTCGTCTACGAATTAATTTAACCATATAACCACTTTTGTGTAAGCCTGTCCAAATAATTGACAGCACTGCACAAACCTCTAAAAGCCATAGTGGGCACCACATAAACACCTATAATCAACCAAAAACAAAGATACCCAATATAATCCGGTGCTCTACTTAATCGCTTACCAGTAAACATGATTCCACCTCTAACTATTAGAACACTAAGTATTCTGGGCGAAATTAGTAATTATTTCAAGGTTACATAGACATTTAGTTAATTAGTAAGCTAATCAGTTCGGAAAAAACATATGAAAAAGGCAACAAAGATAAGGGTATTTAAGAGAACCAAGCGATGAGTTCGGTAGGGAATAGTAGAAAACAAATTATGATGAAGAGAGGTGTAGCACGATGAATTGTAAAATAATGCTTACTAAACGAAAGGTTTTCGAGGGGACAATCTCACGAACGACAATTCTATTCCAAATAAAATTGTCGAACGTGATGCTATGACTATAAAGATAAATTAAGCTGATTCAGCGGCTTTTTCTTGCTCACATAACTTACGCTGCTTTTCAACTTGTGGGCATTGCCAATCGTCTCCTGGATTAGGAACCCGCATCCATTTTGCAAATACCCAAATTGTCCAGTAGACCATAAACCCAGCCAAGATGGAGTCACTTAAGAAGTGACCTCCCTGCACAACTCGTATCATGCCAACGGCCGCGCCTATACCTAAACCGATGTAGAACCACTTACGTGAACCTAGTAACCACCCTAAGATCATAAAGTAGAAGCCCATTGCAGCATGACCACTGACAAATGAACAATTACGTTCACATTGGTCCGAGATTACCCACGCAGGAGAAAACGTCTTGTCACCACCAAACTCGACAACCGTTCTTGGACGAGCTCGGTCCCAATGATCTTTAAATACATTGTGGACAATTATACCTGGGCCAACTAATAAAGTGACTAAAGCAAATAAACACAAATGCCGACGGATTTTGCAATACACGTTTTTAATACTTAAAAGTAAAAATATAAACATGACTGGTAGCAATAACTTAGGCATATGCTTAAAGATATCGTAGGTTATTTGAACTAATTGGGTTTCATTCCAATAAAATCCATTTTGTTCATCGTAAAATTTACTTGAAACCCACAAGTCTACTTGCGGGAATAAATAGAAAAACAACGAAACTAAAACAAACGCCGCAAGTCCAAACCATGTTGATTTTGTTATTGTTTTTCTCGGTTCAACACATTCAGTTGCCGATTCCATCTGTTCACTCATAATGCACCTTTAGACAAAAAATCGCCTCTATTCTAAGGCGGAATTGCAAAGCTTCAAGTTATATATTTATGAAAAGTTCGAATATAGGGAAAACCCTTTTCCACTTCTGATCAAATTTCTGTATAATCCCGCGTCTTCATTTCTTGTACAAAATTTGTTCAAGTTGATATTTAATTGCAAAGCTCGGGTACATCTATTTATGCAATCTCAATCTACTGTTGCGACAAAAGCAGTCAAACCACCACAGGCCACCGTCCATAGTGACCAAATGTTGTGGGACTACCCAAAATTTTGGGCGGAATGTTTTGGTCCAGCGCCATTTTTACCAACAACTCGTGAAGAAATGGATTTACTAGGATGGGATTCCTGCGATGTAATTATTGTTACGGGTGACGCGTATGTCGACCATCCAAGTTTTGGTATGGCGGTTATCGGCCGAATGCTGGAATCTCAAGGGTTTCGCGTTGGGATCATCGACCAGCCAGACTGGACAAGTAAAAATGATTTCCAACGACTCGGTAAACCAAATCTGTATTTTGGGGTTACCGCCGGTAACATGGACTCAATGATCAACCGATATACATCGGACCGTAAATTACGCCATGATGATGCTTACACGCCAGACAATATAGGTGGTAAACGCCCAGACCGTGCAGTAACGGTTTATTCACAACGTTGTCGCGAAGCCTTCAAAGGTGTCCCGGTCATTGTTGGTGGAATAGAAGCAAGCTTACGCCGCATTAGTCACTACGATTATTGGTCAGACAAAGTACGCCGAAGTGTCATTTTTGATTCCAAAGCCGACATGTTGGTTTTTGGTAATGCTGAACGCCCGCTTGTTGAAGTCACGCATCGTTTATCTCGTGGTGAAGATATAAAAGATATTAGAGACGTTCGTGGCACCGCAATTATAACTAAAGATGCGTTACCAGATTGGCAAGGCATTGATTCGACACAAATCGACAAACCAGGGATCATCGACCCTCTCTATAGCCCTTATCAAGATTACGAGCCAAATACTTGTGGCAATAAAGATCAAGCCATAGAAGAAAGCGCAGTAGATAAAGACGCCAGCCAAGCGATTGTTGTACAACCATACGACAAGAAAAAAACCAAAGCGCAGTTAAGACGTCCATGGGATCGTGTTTACATTAAACTGCCAGCGTTTGAAGTTGTGTCACAAAATCAAACTCTATATGCACATACCAACCGAATTTTGCATCAGGAAACCAATCCTGGTTGTGCTAAAGCGTTATTCCAACGTCACGGTGACCGGAGTGTTTGGATCAATCCACCAGCGTTTCCTTTAGAAACGGAAGAGATGGATTATGTTTTTGGAATGCCATTTGCGCGTATCCCTCATCCAAAGTATGAAGGTAAAAAAATTCCAGCCTACGAAATGATAAAAACCTCAGTTAATATCATGCGTGGTTGTTACGGTGGTTGTACTTTCTGTTCAATTACCGAACATGAAGGTCGTATTATTCAAAGTCGTTCAGAAGATTCAATCATCAATGAAATTGAACAAATTCGAGATACGGTTCCAGGCTTTACTGGTGTCATCTCTGATTTAGGAGGCCCAACGGCCAACATGTATATGTTGCGTTGTAAAAGCGCTAAAGCCGAAGCAACATGTCGCCGTGCATCCTGTGTCTACCCCGATATTTGTAAGCACATGGACACCGACCACGAACCTACGATTAAATTGTATCAGCGAGCGCGTGAATTGCCGGGTGTGAAGAAAATTCTTATCGCCTCTGGTGTGCGTTATGACTTAGCGATCCAAGACCCACGTTACGTCAAGGAACTCGTTACTCATCACGTTGGTGGTTATCTAAAAATTGCGCCTGAACATACCGAAGAAGGTCCATTGTCTAAGATGATGAAACCGGGTATGGGCACCTACGACAAATTTAAAGAGTTGTTTGAAAAGTACTCGAAAGAGGCAGGAAAAGAGCAGTACCTTATTCCTTACTTTATCGCTGCGCATCCTGGTACAACTATTGACGATATGATCAACTTAGCCCTTTGGTTAAAAGAAAACAGATTCAGACTCGATCAAGTGCAAAACTTCTACCCATCGCCAATGGCGACGGCGACAACTATGTATCACACTGAAATTGATACACTGCATAAAGTTAAACGTCAAAACGATCTTGTTGCGATCCCTCGTGGCGAAAAAGAACGTCGTTTACATAAGGCTATTTTGCGTTATCACGATCCAAAAAACTGGAAAATGATCCGCCATGCCTTAAAAGACATGGGCCTGACTAAGTTAATCGGTCACGGTAAACAACACTTAGTGCCACCAGCATCCGCAGATGAAGAACGTATGTCTGCTAGCAAAGGTGGTCGTGGACAAAAAGCATTGTCTCGTCATACAGGGCTTGGCCAATTTAAACATGGCAAAAAACCAGCTCCTGCGTCATCGAGCCGCAATAATAGTGGTTCAACATCGACGTCGACAAAAAAAACAAAATCAAATACTAAAAACCGTACCCGGTAAGGAATCAATATGTCTGACGTAACTGCAGAATTTTTTAAAGAAGTAAAAGCCACCCAAATGTTATGGGGTTTACACGACAAAGCGAATGACGGATGGGTTGTTGCCGATTCTTCAAATTTTGAAAACGCAGAAACAATGCCGTTATGGTCTACAGAGTCTATGGCACAAAAATGTTGTGTTGATGAATGGTCTGATTTTGTCCCAACTCAAATTTCTGTTGCTGAATGGTTAGAGTTTTGGTTTGAGGAACTAAAAGAAGACGACATTTTAATCGGCTTAGACTGGGAAGATAATGGCCCATGCGAAGAATTAGAAGTTGTCGACTTTACGCAGGAAGTTGCTGAAATTGAAGCGCTATAAAATTGTTTAATATTTAAACAGTTAACACATTTGGTTTGGGTTAAATTTTCGTTTAACCCTGCCAAATTATCGCTTGTTTACTGCTGCTGATTTATTCAGCCACTCCTGTGCAAAACCTCTACAACCCTAGTCAAAATTAGCCATTGCCTCCACATTTTTAGCATTAACTATTTACTTTTTTCAAAAAATCTCTACAATGCGCGACTGTTTAAAAAATGTTCTTTAGTAATCTGTTCTGATGTTTGATGTAGAGCTCAAAGCGAAAGCTTGTATAAGACTCTGCGGCGTTGCCGTGTCTTCGAATATTCAGAATACTTACGTTCTTTCTACAAATAGGTGATTGTAAATGCAACCGATGTTAAACATCGCAGTCCGTGCTGCGCGTAATGCTGGTAAAATTATCGCTCGTGCGTTCGAGCAACTTGATATGGTTAAAGCTGAACTAAAAGGCTCTAATGACTTTGTAACTAATGTTGACAAGGAAGCAGAAGAAGCAATCATCCAAACTATCAAAGCCTCTTTCCCAGATCACTCATTCATTGCTGAAGAGAGTGGAATTACTGCAGGCGACGAAAAATATCAGTGGATCATCGACCCATTAGATGGCACAACAAACTTCATTAAAGGCATCCCTCACTTTGCCGTTTCTATTGCCCTTAAGGTTGATGGAAAATTAGAACAGGCCGTAATTTTAGATCCTATTCGTGGTGAAATGTTCACTGCATCGAAAGGTGCTGGCGCTCAATTAGACGGCAAACGCATTCGTGTTTCTAAAGCACGTGACCTTTCAGGTACGTTAATTGGAACAGGCTTTCCGTTCAAACAAAAACACCAACTTGATGCTTATCAAAACATCTTTGCTGACCTATTCCCACAAGTAGCGGATATGCGTCGTGCCGGTTCAGCTGCATTAGATTTGGCTTATGTCGCTGCAGGTCGTATGGAAGGTTTTTGGGAAATGGGCTTAAAGCCTTGGGATACAGCTGCCGGCCAATTAATCGCCATTGAAGCGGGTGCGGTAGTATCTGACTTTGAAGGTGGTAACAACTTCGACAAATCTGGCAATATCGTTGTCGCAACACCAAAAGTATTGGGCTCAATTTTAAAAACGATTCGTCCACACTTAAACGACGGTTTACGTTCTAAGTAATTACCGCTAATCCAAAACTCAAACGTTTTGGTTTAACTTATCAAGCCCGTTCAATGTAACGGGCTTTTTTATATCTGCATTTCGCTATCTTATACCAATCCTCCAACACAGATAAATCTCGCTAAAATTCGATACTAAAGAAAAAAACCTATATGGTTAAATTTTTTGTAACCTTTTGAACGATCCCATTGTCTTTAGATAAAACTCGAAATTTATGGATGTTATGCCTTTAAATACGGAATTTAACCAACTTGTCTCAAACGAGATACTAGAGCGCGCAAAAGTTGGTGATGAAGCTGCATTTAAAGCAATTTACGAACAATACAGCGGTATAGGTTATGGTATTGCACTGCGAATGGTAAAGCATCACGAGTTGGCTCAGGATGTTTTACAGGATGCATTTATCAATGTATTTCGCCATATAAAGCAATACCAAGGTGAACAGGTTTTTGTTGCATGGTTAAAAAGAATTGTGATTAACCAAGCAATTAACAAGCTTAAAGTACAAAACAAATTTAATTGCGAACTCCCCGAAGAGGATATTATCGAAACGACAAGTCTGTTTAACGAGAATTGGCTTAGTGCGGTTCGAGATATAAATTCTCTGTTAATGCGGGTTAATGACGAATACAGAACCGTTTTTATCCTTCACGAAATTGAAGGGTATAAACATAAAGAGATTGCTGAGTTATTGGATAAGTCAGTGAGTTACTCAAAAGTTGTCTTGATGCGTTGTTATCAGCAACTAAAAGTATTGGCAGAACAATGAAACATTTAACCGATTTACAACTTTTAGGATCCACAGGTGACGAGCCACATATTATGCAATGTGAGGAGTGTCTGTCTCGATTCAATAATTTGACTGCAATACGAAGTTCGTTTGCCAATTTGAACATGCAAACCGAGTTAACAACAAATATCGAAAATAAGCGCGCACCTAGTTGGGACGATTTTCAACGGGCCCAAAATCCAACTTCAAATGTCACTAAATTAAAATTACAACCCAAATGGTTTGCCATGGCCGCGAGCATTTTATTTGCAACTTCAGTATATTTTTTGATGCCCGAAAATAACACGATAGACAGAGAGACAAGCCTTTTGATAGATCAAAATACTGAATTACAAAAGCAAATGGCAAGGCAGTATGATTATAGTGAAACCGCTCAGATTAATCATAATTTGATGTTATTAGACAGTCAGATCCAAAACGCATATTTAAGTCAAAGTAATAAAGTTGTTATTCACGATTTGTGGCGTCAACGAAAATCTGAAATCGAAAGGATTTTAGCTAAAACCACTTCGCCTGCCACAATGAAGATATAGGGATTGTTATGTCTTATGTAAAAGTTATTTTATTTATCTCAGCACTTATCTCAAGTGGCTCGCTACTAGCGAATAAAAATGTTGAAGGACAGCCATTCAGTGATGACGAAACAAATTCATTATCACCTGAGTCAGCAAAATTATTAGCGCAATTAAAGCAAACCACAACTGAAACTATTTTACGGGTTAAAAACATTGAGGCGCAAAGAGGTAATTCATTAAGTGATTTTGAACAGTTATTGTCTTCAGAACCCACACGTATTAGTGATCTAGGCTTAGTGCTCGATGTTCAAAGTAACGACAACTACTTTCATATAGTCGGTATCACCCCAGGTAGCGTAGCGGAAAAATTGGGACTCAATTCCGGCGATAAACTATTTTTCCTCGATGATATTCCAGCCCATAGAAGCCAACTTACTGCCTTCTCTTCTTTTGTTCGTAGTTTCACCGACAAACAAAGTATCAAATTAGACGTACAGCAAGGTGGCGAGCGAAAAACCTTAACAGCCGTGTTAAGTGTCACTGATATTCCTGGCTTCACCCTAAAATTAGACAACTTAGAAGATCAATGTGGGCGTATATACACGATCCCAAAAGCCAGAAGCGACAGAACGTTTTTTCCGTTAGAACTGCGCCGTATCGATGGTAAAACGACCCAAAACTTCAGCGGTCAAATCGTTTCCACTATGGGTATTATTTCAAAGCAAAACGGGGCCCTAAACTCTGTAAGACTAAAAGCTGGCCGTCATAAACTTCTATTTAAATCTGAACCCGCAGCAAGATATACAAAAAAGCGTCCGATGTTTAAAACCCTTCATGAAAAAAAGGAATTCACGCTTGATGTTCTACCAAACAAAAATTATCTGCTCGCGGCTGAAATGATTAACGATAATAAAGAATGGCAAATTAGTGTATTAGAAGTCTCGGATGCAAATTGCGAACTAAAGTGGCATGACGATTAACAGAACTGACACATCGTATTTAACGTAATGAATGCAAGTAAATAAACAAGGAGCTTGAAATGAAAAAATTATTTATCGTTTTTTTGATTTTTTTTAATCCAACAATCTTTGCCAATCAAATGGAAGAATGTCTTGATGCTGAGTGTGTGACTTACTTTAAAGAGTTTAGGCAGTATGCTAAACGTGGTTACGCTGATGCAATGTACGCCTTAGGAGATATGTATTGGGTAGGATACGGCACGAAAAAAGATCCCTCCAGCGCGATAAAAACTTATCGTCGGGCTGCAAAATTTGGTTCGTCCTTAGCGCAGTTCAAACTTGGTTATATCTACCTTACCGACAAAGAAAATTTTGATTACGATGAGTCTTTAAAATACTTTAAAAAGGCAGCCCGCAATGGCAGTGGGCAATCTTCATTTATCCTCGGTGTTATTTACTATCGTGGCCAATTAGGTGAAAAATCACTTTCAGATGCTGACAAATGGCTAACTAAAGCCTATGAACAGAATAACAAGCAGGTTAGGGAATTTATCGAGCATATCTATTTAAAAGGGGAAGTTAATGCCGACAACTTACCTGATGTATACGAGATCATCACAAATTTAGCTAAGGAAACAGAAGCCAATACGGAGCAACAAGTCGTTGCGAAAAAATCGAATGGCGCCATTCAAAATAAGACATCTGACAGCATCGAAACTCAGCAGGCTCCAAACTCAAAAGCCAAGAGAAAATCTACGTTTCGTTGGCCTGAAGACGATGGCACAGAGGTCATAACCGTTCGCGCACCATCGTTAATTGAAATATTTGATTATGAGATTCAGCGCTTTTCTCATATCTCACCTGAAAAATATCGAGTTAATACCGGCTCTAAAATATTTAGCCAAACCTGTGAACGAAATTTAACTTGCACAGGTATGAGTATTAGCCAATACCAAATATTGGCAGGCGAACTCAATGATATCGCTTTGTCCGCTATTATGGGCAGCGGTGGATAACCTTTTATCATATTTATTTGTAACCAATAACCGTCGAGTATTGTCTTTAATAATGAAGTTAACAATAAACATTGGCTGTTAGGGAAAGTGTTGACAGCCCTTATTTGAAAATTCTAGTTCGTCATTTTTATGAATAAGAGGAATACACATGAAACACATCATAATCGCAACATGCCTAATAGCAGCTGGAGCGTCTTTCTCTGGCACAGTTTTGGCTGACCAACAATGTGGTCAAATTACGGTAAAAAACATTACGAAAGAATCACAATCCATCTACCCTGCTTTTATTTACAAAGTCGATGGTAAAAATATTATGGGCCAAAGACAAACAATGAACTTACCTGTCGGGACTCATGAAATCGAACTGAAGGAAATGATAGATGATCAAACGGTTCGACGTTTTAGACAACTCAATGGCACGAGCGAAGCGAAAACATTAACCTTAAATGTGAGCGCGGATAAAAAATATGCCTTAGCCTCAAAGTTTAACCGGGATGCAAAATCACAGATAAGAACGGGACAACACTGGACACCTGTTGTTTGGAAGGAATATGACAAGTCATGTGAATTTAGTTGGCATGACAGTAAAGCTTAACCCATAGCTTGATCACTTCTTACCCTAACAAAGCGACAATACAAAAGGGCTGTATTAATAATACAGCCCTTTTAAATTTATAATGGAGCGCTAAAACGCTGTTCAATTATCTAGATCAATCTGCAATACGTCTGGTGAAACAAGGTTCATTTGGCTTAGACAAGTCCGCGTTATATTCATAACCATCCATGTCAAACTTAAGTAAATTTTCAAGGTCTTTAATTTGGTTTTTAATCAAATACTGAACCATCATGCCCCGGGCTTTTTTAGCAAAAAAGCTGATCATTTTATACTGACCATTTTTCCAATCTTTAAACATTGGCGTTACTAATGGCACACTTAGTTGTTTCTTTTTCACCGATTTGAAGTATTCGGTAGACGCCAGGTTCACCACAAAATTAGAATCAGTTACCGCAATTTGTTCATTAATTTTGTTGGTGATTATCTCGCCCCAAAATTCATACAAGTTTTTACCGCGAGGATTTGCTAAGCGGGTCCCCATTTCAAGTCGGTAAGGTTGCATTAGGTCAAGCGGTCTTAAGATCCCGTAAAGGCCAGATAAGATGCGTAAATGCGACTGGGCATAGTCAAATTCTTGTTGATTAAATTTAGTTGCCTCAAGGCCACTATAAACGTCACCGTTAAACGCTAAAACGGCTTGTTTCGCATTCTCAGTGGTAAAATCTGGGTGCCATTGTGTAAACCGAGCTGCATTTAACCCAGCCAATTTGTCACTGATGTGCATAAGCGAGCTCAAATCCTGTGGCGTTAATTTAACACAGACTTTTGCTAACTCTTGAGCGTCATCCATCAACTCGGGTAAAGTGAACTCTGCAATAGCAGGTGGTGTTTCATAATCTAAATTTTTAGCGGGGGAAATTAAATACAACATATCTCAACATCAATTACTGCAATAAACTGCAACTAGTTTACCAAATTAACGCCCACGCACTAACATAAAAAAGCGATGACGTTGATTTGTCCCTACGATGACATTGTTAACCCACTTTGAGGACCTTTAAATATGCTTAGGCAATTGTCATCCAAACGGACATATGTGTTATCGCGACAACCATAGTTACACCAGCCCGGAGACTTGCATACCACTGTGGATAACTTTTCACTAATTGGGTTTTATTTTCTATTTGCCAAATGACTAAAAACAGCAACGCTGAAACAAAAATTGCCACTTTAGGCAGTAAAAACAAAGTTCCCCAACCGGCAAGTGCAATCATTATGCTGCCCCATAACAGTCCAGATCTAACCACTTGCCGTTTATCAGTCGAAAGATCTGCGATAAAACCCAAAGGCCATAATGCCCCAGCCATAAAACTTAAAATAACGATGCTATAAAAGCGGAAAATAACCAAGGCATCAATTTTAAATGGATTCAGTTGTGGAAACCAAACACAAAAGGTAAAGAAAACAAAAGGGAGTACCCCTGCAAAGGTGATAATGCGCACTTGAGAGTTCAGGCTATTTTGACTATTTTGTTGTAATGATTCGGTCATATTTGTTCAATATTCTAATTGCAAGGAATTTCAGCGGTTACCTTAATAGAATTCCGTTATTTCACAAGAAAAATCATAATAACAGAATTACCTGTTGTACTTGTACAATAGCGTCACAGTTTGTAATTTACCTACAGGTAAATGTGAATTCCACTTGATGAAAGACTGTTTTTTGTAATAAAGTTACAGAACTACAAAATCCAATCTGCAATTAGATAAACACCAAATATTCAGTTAATTTTAGGAGCCAAAAATGGCAAGTGTATTACAGCAATTAAGAGAAATGACAACTGTCGTCGCAGATACGGGTGAAATCGAAGCGATAAAAAAATTCCAACCAGTCGACGCCACGACAAACCCTTCTTTATTGTTAAAAGCGGCTCAGATCCCAGAGTACGTGAGTTATTTAGATGAAGCAGTAAGCTATGCAAAAAGCCAATCTAATGATCCTAAGCAACAGTTAGATGATGCGGGTGACAAGCTAGCCGTATTAATCGGTAAAGAAATCAGTGCCGTTATCCCAGGTCGTATATCAACTGAAGTAGATGCTCGTCTTTCATTTGACACTGCAGCGACTATTGCTAAAGCACACAAGTTAATTAAATTATACGAAGAGTCTGGCATTTCTAAAGACCGCGTACTAATTAAAGTAGCGTCAACATGGGAAGGTATTAAAGCTGCTGAGCAATTAGAGCAGGAAGGCATTCAATGTAACCTAACATTATTGTTTAGTTTTGCCCAAGCTCGTGCGTGTGCAGAAGCTGGCGTTTACTTAATTTCACCATTTGTTGGCCGTATCTTAGATTGGTATAAAGCCAACACGGACCAAAAAGAATACACCGGTGAAACTGATCCAGGTGTTATTTCAGTTCGTTCAATTTATCAATATTACAAACAACACGGTTATCAAACTGTCGTTATGGGCGCGAGTTTCCGTAACACCGATGAAATCAAAGCACTTGCTGGTTGTGACCGTCTAACAATCGCACCTGCATTACTTGACGAACTTGAACAAGAAATTCAACCATTAGAAAGAAAACTAACGTTTTCTGGTGAAGTTCAAGCTAAACCTGAAAAACTAACAGAGGCGCAATTCCGTTGGGATCATAACGAAGATCCAATGGCTACGCTAAAATTAGCTGAAGGCATAAGCAACTTCGCCAAAGACCAAGTTAAGCTTGAAGCATTATTACAAGCTAAACTATAAAATTAAACGCGACCTTTTAGGTCGCGTTTCTACTACACTTTACGTTTAATAAATTCGATGATATTGAGTTAATGTTGTGGGAGACGTTAATGCTATAAATCGATTTGTTTTATTTTCGTAAATATCGTTGTAATACTTATTACAACGTCAATCAAAGAGCTTTTAGAGGACCAATTAATGAGCAATCAAGCATGGCAAAATGTCGAGCAAGAATATAACCGCATGAAACCGAGCCATATGCGTGATTTGTTTGCAGCCGATCAAAATCGAGCAGCAACATTCACCACAAAAGCGTGCGGATTTACATTAGATTACTCAAAAAACCGAATAGACCAGCAAAGTTTGAACGCCCTGCTTTCACTTGCCCGTGACTCAGGTGTTGAATCAAAACGTGACGCTATGTTTGCCGGAGAAGTTATCAACTTATCTGAACAACGCGCAGTTTTACATACCGCATTGCGCAGAGCCAAAGGCGATTCGGTATTAGTAGATGGCGAAAACGTAGTTGATGAAGTTCACGCTACGCTTGCCAAGATCAAACAATTTGTCGCAGAAGTTCACAACGGCACTCGCCAAGGGTACACCGGAAAAACATTTACTGACGTTGTTGCCATTGGGATAGGCGGTTCATTTTTAGGTCCTAAAATTGTTACTGAGGCGTTAAAACCTTATCAACAAAAAGCAATCAAAGTACATTTTGTTGCTAATGTTGATGGTCATCATATAACTGACGTTTTGGCTAAATTAAACGCTGAAACAACGCTAATTGTAATGAGTTCTAAGTCCTTCACGACCCAAGAAACCTTGCAAAATACGTTAACAACCCGTGAGTGGTTTTTGGCGTCTGGTGCGAAATTTACTGATATCGCAAAACATTTTATGTGTGTTTCGAGCAATATTGCCAAAGCAACAGAATTTGGCATTGCTGAAGAAAATATCTTCCCAATGTGGGATTGGGTTGGTGGTCGTTATTCACTTTGGTCAGCGATTGGCCTACCTATTGCCCTTGCCGTTGGTTACGACAATTTTTCCGCGGTACTTGACGGTGCTCGTGATATGGATGATCATTTCCAAAATACACCTTTAGCCGAAAATTTACCTGTAATCTTGGGCGTACTTGGTGTTTGGTATAGCAACTTTTTTGGCTGCCAAAGCCACGTATTGTTACCATACTCGCATTATCTGCGCGGATTCCCAGCATACGTCCAACAACTGGATATGGAATCAAACGGTAAACGTACGAGCCACGAGGATGAAGAAATTGAATACTCAACTGGTCCTATTATTTGGGGCGGCGAAGGCACAAATGGCCAACATGCCTTCCACCAACTAATGCATCAAGGCAATACCGTTGTTCCAGCGGATTTCATTTTGCCAGTAAAACCGGCACATGACGAAATTGAACATCACCAAATGTTAGCGTCAAACTGTTTTGCGCAGACTCAAGCGTTAATGCAAGGTGAAACAAGAGAAGAAATCAAGGCTGCCTTACTTGCAAAAGGCGTTGATGCTGACGAAGCGGAAAAACTGGCTAAACATAAGTTTATGCCTGGTAACCGCCCGTCAAATACCCTGTTGATGGATGAATTATCTCCAAAACAACTCGGTTCTCTAATCGCCTTGTATGAGCATAAAGTATTTGTTCAAGGTGTTATTTGGAATATCAATAGCTTTGACCAATGGGGTGTTGAACTAGGGAAAGTGTTAGGTAACCGAGTGCTAGACGCATTACAAGATAAAGCGCAACCGGAACTCGACTCGTCTACTCAGCAGTTAGTTGACATGTTTAGAGCGGTCATCAAGTAACTCATTGTCAAATATAGTGTTATAATTCGCCTCCTTAGTGAGGCGTTTTTTTTGCCTGACAGTTAATTTTTATAGTTGAGTACAACGTGGCCGCGAAACATTTTGTCGAATTACTTATTTTATCCGCTCTTTGGGGGGCGTCGTTTTTATTCATGCGTGTTGCGGCTCCTGAGTTAGGCGCAACAAATTTAGCGTCCCTTAGGATCATCATTGCGGCGCTCACACTCAGTCCCTTGCTGTACTTAACGGCCACAAAATTTAGCAAACAGAAATCAATTAAACCTTTCATTAAACCCATAATATTCGTTGGAATAGGCAACTCAGTTCTGCCATTTATGTTGTTTGGCTATGCAGCAATGAATATCGATGCGGGTTTGTCCTCGATAATTAATGGGGTCACCCCTTTATGGGGCGCAGTGTTTAGCTTTATAATTTTGTCGGTAACGTTAAGTAAAAGCGCTTGGTTTGGTTTGTTTGTTGGCTTTGCGGGGGTTGTTGTACTGTCATCTCATAAGCTCACTCACGGTGTTAATGCCGAAGTCTTTGCAATATTAGCCGTTGTTACAGCAACGTGTTTATACGGTATATCTGCAAACTACTCTAAACGCTTTCTACAAGGCGTACCGCCACTTTTAGTTGCATCGAGTACAATGGCATGCAGCGCTATCATTATGCTCCCAGTGCTCCTCAGCAGCTCTTTAGAATGGTCTTCAGTCTCAAGCAACGCTTGGCTTGCTATAACTTGTCTTGGTGTTTTCAGTACGGGTATTGCTTATGTGTTATTTTATCGATTGATTGAAAATACCGGCCCAACAAAAGCCATGATGGTAACCTACCTTATTCCGATATTTGGTGTGGTATTTGGCAACGTCTTCTTAGATGAGCAACTATTTATCAATATGTTGTTTGGTGGTCTGCTTATTTTATTAGGCGTTATGTTGACTACAGGCCTTATAAAACCTAGGAAATAGCTTACTTTCCCGACAAATTGTTCAAATTAGTTTCATAAACTGGTCATATTTTTTTCACAAAAGTATTTTACTTTTAACGGCGTTATGGTAAATGTTGCGTTAAGCATTATTCAGGCATCGAAAAATGTACTGAGTATTCCTTATAACAATAAAAATTTTAATACGACGTTAAGGGGGCCATTATGGAAGGTCTAGCTGAGTTATTCGAAAGTGCTGTACAAAATAACAAACCGTCTTCAAAACGAGCATCAAAGCGTAAGTGGCGCGAAATAGAGTCGATAAAAGAAAAGTATCGTCTTCGCGACGAACTTAAAGATATCGACCCATCAATGGAATATGATTTAGCAGAATTAGATTTTTAAAAAAAGCCCAACTTTAACCAGTTGGGCTTTTTTGCTTTAAGTCGACTATACCGTTCAGCTTAAGCTTAATGGCGGTTGCCAGTTTATGGCAACCATATTCTGCTTTACTAAAATATCATTGGTTTTGATGAAATGATCACAACCAAAAAATCCTCTTCTGGCCGACAGCGGAGATGGGTGTGGCGCGGTTAAAATATGATGACGTTCTGGGTCGATTAGGTTTTGCTTTTTCTGTGCAAACGCGCCCCACAATAAAAACACGATGCCACTTCTGTGTTGATTTAATGCCGCTATCATATTGTCAGTGAAGATATCCCAACCCCATTTTTGATGAGAATTAGGTTCACCTGCTCGAACCGTCAAGACACTGTTGATCAACAACACACCTTGGTCCGCCCAAGATTGCAAAAAACCGTGCGTCGGGATCTCAAAATTTGGATACTCTAACGCCAATTCTTTATACATGTTACGTAATGAGGGGGGAATTTTGATACCTGGCAAAACGGAAAAACTCATACCATGTGCCTGATTGGGTCCATGGTATGGGTCTTGGCCTAGAATTACGACTTTGACTTGGTCAAACTGGGTATTATCAAACGCAGAAAAAATGTCTTTCTGAGGCGGATAAACGGTTGCACCACTTTCCACCTCGGCAGCTAATTTAGCTTCAATCTGTTGAAAATACGTTAGCTGCTTTTGTTGCTCAATTAAGGTTTGCCAATTCAAAGATAACCTTGCCTATTGATTTGTTAAGTAGGCTCGTAGTTTAGCAAATTCAGGCGCCATCTCACTAGACAATAGTGTTTTCCCAGCGACGTCTGCTAGTTCTTTAGGCAATGAAATTAATTCACCCAAAATGTTTTCAACGCTTTCTTTAAATTTAGCTGGATGAGCGGTACCTAAAAAGATCCCAACTTCGCCTTCTTTAATTTCGTGTTTTAACGCTTTATACGCTATCGCACCATGGGGCTCTGACAAGTAGTCCATTTGATAAAGTTCTTTAACACCCATTTGCGTTAAGTCTTCGTCAATCATGTAGCTTGATAACAAGCTTTTATCAAACCAACCTTGCTCAATCATAAATTCTACGCGTGGCCAGTTGTTTGGTTGGCTCACATCCATAGCGTTTGATAAGGTCGCGACTGTCGTTTTTGGTTTCCATTCGCCCGTAGCTAGGTAACGTGGAACGGTATCATTGGCGTTAGTAGCGGCAATAAAGCGTTTAATTGGTAAGCCTAATACTTTAGCGATAATACCAGCTGTTAAGTTACCGAAATTACCACTTGGTACTGAAATTACCGCTTTATCTTGTTGCTCTGCTGGCAATTGTGAAATTGCTTCAAAGTAGTAACAAACCTGTGCAAATAGACGGCTGATATTAATTGAATTTGCCGAGTTCAACCCAATTTCTTGGCGTAATTCTTGGTCTTCAAAAGACGCTTTAACTAATGCTTGGCAATCATCAAAGTCGCCTTCAACTGCGATTGTTTCAATGTTACCACCCAATGTGCAGAACATCTTTTCCTGCAACAAGCTTATCTTGCCTTTAGGGTACAAAATAACAACACGAATGTTGTCAATGCCGTGAAAAGCATGTGCCACCGCCGCACCAGTATCACCTGATGTTGCTGTAAGAATCGTTAGCTTGCCATCCTGGGAAAAACGACTTAGACACTGAGCCATAAATCGCGCGCCAAAGTCTTTAAATGCTAACGTTGGACCATGAAACAACTCTAAGTTATAGATATTACCAGTAACATTGGCTAAAGGTGCTGGGAACTCAAAGGCATTTTTAATCATAGCTGTTGCATCAGCTACATTGATTTCACCGTTTAATAAATGAGAAATAATTATTCCACTACGTTCAACAAACGGCATTGCCAGTAGTTCACTCAAGTTTTCAAGCGGAGTAATTTTTTGTGGGAAAAATAGACCTTGATCACGACCTAAGCCAATTTTTACTGCTTGCTCAAACGTTACCTGTTGGTCGTTATGTTTTATATTGGCTAACAACATTGAAATCCTCGTTACTTCTTACTTTATTCCAGTATTTACTGGGTTAATCTAGATGTTTTGCACCCTGCGGGGCAATTCTACATATATGGGCAAAACCATTCTCCGATTGAAGGTAATGCTCATTCAAATATTGTTCGTAGTTTTTGGCTTCTGCTAACTCAGTGGTTACAGCAAACAATGTTGGTCCTGCCCCACTAATTCCAACCGCTAAAGCCCCTTGTTCCACTAATGCGTTACGCGCACTAACAAAACCTTTGATTAATTCGCCTCTAAAAGGTTCAGCCACGACATCTTTAATTGCCTGGGCCGCTTTAACTTGTTGCCCCTTAAATAACTGCGTAATAAACACAGATAGATTTTGAGCATTGGCAATAACATCATGTTTGTCGTACTGTTTTGGCAATACTTCTCGAGCTTGTTTGGTCGGGAAAGCAAAGCCAGGAAACGCGACAACAACATACCATTGATCTGGTATTGGTAAATCTAGCACCGGCTCATCCGTTGACGGTGACATTAATTGTAGTCCGCCAAAATAACTAGGCGCGACATTGTCATAATGCAAGTCACCGCTAGCTGCGGCTTCAATTTCACCCATCATCAGTAACATGTCATTGTCGCTAAAATAATGACCAAACAATCGATTCAAGGCGGTTAAACTTGCAACCACAGAGCAGGCACTAGAACCTAATCCACTGCCCACTGGCAACGATTTTACCAGTTCCATTTTTACTTTTGGAAAACTATCATTTGCTAATTTACTGCGAAACAGGCGGTAAGCTTGCCACGCTAGATTTTGCTCAGCATCATCTGGACACACATGGGCATATTCACCCGAATTTGTCAGCTCGTCCTGCTCTGCAAATTCAACATTAACACGGTCACCAAGTTCGCCACCATCAATACGAAGAAGCGCAGCGCCAAGCAAATCAAACCCGACGCTAACGTTGCCAGAACTTGCTGGCGCAAACGCTGAAGCGCGTTGTCCTATCTGACTCACAGCATCACCTCTTGTTGCCAACTCAATGTACGCATTACATCGCCAAACACACCCGCTGCTGTGACAGCGGCACCAGCGCCATATCCGCGTAAAACAAACGGAATTGGTTGATAATAACGACTATGAATCGCTAATGCATTTTCGCCATTTTTAACGGCAAATAATGGATTGTCAGCGCCGACTGAAACGATCTTAACTTTACATTTTCCGTCTTTAATTTCACCAACATATCGTAGTACTTCGTCGCTTGATTTGGCGTTATCAATCAAGGCAGCAAACGTTGGATCTAAACTCGGTAATTTTGCGATAAATTCATCAACACTGCCAGTGGCGTCAAAGTCGTTGCCCAATACAGATTCAACTTCGATGTCTGATAATTCAAGGTTTAATCCAGCTTCACGCGCCATGATTAATAACTTACGCGCCACGTCCATACCACTTAAGTCATCACGTGGGTCTGGTTCGGTATAACCTAAATTACGCGCTTCGATTGTTGCTTCAGAAATGGTTTTTCCTTCGTCTAATTTGCCAAAGATATAAGACAAAGAACCCGACAAGATCCCTTCAAATGCAACTAATTCATCACCGGCATTGAACAACCCCTGCAATGTATCGATAACTGGTAAGCCAGCACCAACGGTGGTTTCATATAAGAATCGACGCATTGTTGACTGTGCGGTATCACGTAACTCGTTGTAATACGCCATGCTGCCCGTATTAGCCTTTTTATTTGGCGTAACGATATGGAAACCTGCAGCTAAAAATTCTACGTATTGACTTGCAACACTTTCAGAAGACGTACAGTCGACAAGTACGGGGTTTACTAAATGATTGTCTTGAACAAACTGCGTCACGTTTAACAGGCTGAAATTGTTTTCAGAGTCCGCTAGTGTCGATTGCCAGTCAGACGCCAAGTCGATACCTTCTGCGTCAAGCAACAATTTACGACTATTTGCGATGCCATAAACATTGAGTTTAATATTGCGTTGATGTAGCCACGTTTGCTGACGTTTAATTTGTTCTACCAACTCACCACCAACAACGCCACATCCTAAGATGAACACATCGATTGACGGAACTTTAGTAAAGAAGTTTTCGTGACAGACTTTAATCGCATCGGCGCATTTTTTAGACTCAAGTACTGCAGAGATTGACGATTCTGTACTGTCCTGAGCAATCGCAAGAATATTCACACGGGCTTGTGCTAAAGACGTAAAGAATTTGGCAGCAATCCCTTTGTGTTGTCTCATTCCTTCGCCAATCATCGACACAATAGCGACTTCGTTATCTACTTTAGGGTGAGCCAATAAACCGGCTTTAATTTCTAATTCAAATTCACGTAACAACGCAGCAACAGCGTCTTTTTCACGTTCTGTTGGGATACAAAAGCTGATGCTAAATTCAGAGGAAGACTGAGTAATAAGTACAACCGATATTTCACGGTCGGCCATTGCCTTAAACGTGCGACTCGCCATACCAACAACACCTTTCATGCCTGGGCCTGAAACGGTTAGCATGCTTACATCTTCTAAAGATGAAATTGCCTTAATCGGCGACGTATTTGCGGCGGCTTCTTCAGCAATCAACGTGCCTTCTGCATTTGGATTTAACGTATTTTTAATAACACATGGAATTTGGTGCTGCGCCAAAGGGCCGATTGTTTTTGGATGTAAAACACTGGCGCCAAAATAAGACAACTCCATTGCTTCACCATATGACAGCTTTTCAACTAACATAGCACCGCGAACTTGACGTGGGTCTGCGCTATAAACACCATCAACGTCTGTCCATATTTCACAAACAGCAGCATGTAAACACGCTGCAACAATTGCCGCAGAATAATCTGAACCATTGCGACCTAACGTTGTTAACTCACCATTTTCGTTGGCGGCGGTAAATCCTGGTAATAAGTAAACTTTTTTACCGTTTTCCATATGTGACAATAACGCCGCGCGTGATAATTCGATATCCGCAACGCCATTTAAATAATCGTCAGAACTAACAATCGATTTGGTAGGGTCTAATACCTGCGATTCAAACCCTTTTACTTTTAGATATTGCTGCATTAAATGCACACTAAACACTTCGCCACGACAAATAATGAACGCACGGATATGATCAGGGCAATGTTGTAATAACTTCACGCCTTGAAGTCTTTGACTTAGTTCAGAAATAGTTTGTTCTATTTTTGATACTAATTCAGCTGTTTGACTAAAACCGGCTTGCTCGGCGATATTAAGAAAATGTTTCTCTAAACCATCAAGTTCGCCTTGGTAGTCTTCACCTGCTTCACTGATATCACACAACTTCACCAATCTATTGGTAACGCCTTTTGGCGCTGAAAGTACCGCGGTAATTGTGCTAGAGGTCGCCTGCTCGCTAATAATAGCCGCAACCGATTGAAATCTAAAATCATCGGCCAAAGAACTTCCACCAAACTTAACTACTCTCATACTAAACTACCTTTCCAAGTCTAAAGACAAAAAAACCCGTGATTTTGGTCACGGGTTTAACAAAATTTTGTTGCACTCGTTCGACCACTAGCCCGTATGGGTAATGTTGGTGGTCGTAATAATAGTGCGGATTATGCGTAAATTCATAGGTGCTAAATTTGACGGAATGGGCCAAAAAGTCAAGTGCTAATTATTACAGCTAATGTTGCATTAATTGCAACTAAACATAATCCGGTTACAATTCTACGCAATTTATTGTTAATGTTACCAATAAATTTATTGTAGATTTAGATTTTAGATAACCACTAACATTAAGAAATTAAATTGAATAACGTCATTTTTGGGTTATCCTCACTATAATACTGGATTTTCACAGAAAAATAGCCAAACTGTAAGTCTACAGCTATTGATTCTTTAAACCGATTAGGAATATGTTGGAATGCTGGCAACCAAGAGTATCTCGCGTCGACTACTTGTAAGTGTATTATCTGTCTACTTTGTCCTAACATTTGCAGTGACTTGTATTCAAGTTGTGGCCGAATATACCACGACCAAAAATTACATTAGTGACGAGCTAAGGACATTAGAAAATACATTCAGTGCCAGTTTAACCCGCGCTATTTGGGAACTTAATACCCCACAAGTTGTATCCATTTCTGAAGGTTTATTGGCGATCCCAATGATTGAAGGTGTATTGATCCGAGATGATCAAAGCGAATTGCTGACCCAAATGGGTCAAGTCTCAGAATTTGAGAACTCTAGAAGCAACACCTCAACAGGACATGGCAATGTCATCCATGGTGCCGATGGTTTATTTGGCTATACCTTTCCTCTCGTTTTCGAATTTTCTGGCCGTTCGACCCATGTAGGCGATGTCACCCTTTTCTCAAGTCACCATGTTGTCATCGATAGAATCATTGTCAGTATTTACTTTATGCTCGGCAGCGCAGCGACAAAAACGGCATTTCTAATTGGTCTATTTTTACTCGCATTTAGAAAACATCTTACCAAGCCACTTGGCGATTTGGTTGACCAAATTGAACGAATTGATCTCGATAACTTAGGAACAGCACAACTGCAAGTGACCGAACTTGAAGAAAGCGAATTGAGCGTTATCCAACTGTCCTTTAATAATCTCATTGGAAAAGTCTCGAGTTCCCAAGACGAATTGAAGCAAGCTCAAAAACAATTGCTAAAAACCAACGATATGCTCGACCAACAAAATTTGATGTTGGAGCAAGAAGTCGCGAAAAAAACCGCCAATCTCAGCCAAGCTATGATGGATTTGCAAAAACAGAAATATCAATTGGAAACTCAGCAAAAAAATCTTAAAGAAGAAATTGAAACTCGACGCGAAACGGAAAAAGAACTGGTTGAAAAAACCAATCAACTTGAAAACACCATCGAAAACTTAAGCCTTGCGCACGGTAAACTAGTTGAATCTGAAAAACTCGCTGCACTTGGTGGTCTCGTGGCCGGCATTACTCACGATGTAAACACACCAATTGGTGTAGGTGTAACTGCAACTAGCTTTTTAGCTGACCGCCTGAATCACATAAGCAAAAAATTTGACGACAAATCTTTAAGTGCATCTGACATGAAATGCTTTGTATCTGAAAGCAGACAGAGCATAGACTTACTCAACAACAACTTGTCACGCGCCAGCGAACTTATTGCAAGCTTCAAGCAAATTGCAGTAGACCAAACAAGTGAAGCTGTTCGTACGATCAATATTAAACAATACCTCAATGAAGTGATCACATCGTTAAAACCAAAACTGAAAAAGTCAAAACACGATATTTTTATTAATTGCCCAGACGACTTGGATATGAAAGTTCCTGCTGGTGCGGTTTCTCAAATTTTTACCAACTTCTTATTGAATAGTGTGATCCATGGCTTTGACGGTCGAGATGAAGGCCGTATCGATATCGACGTAAAGCTCGATGGCGAATATGTAGACATTATATATAAAGATAATGGCAATGGTGTCTCAGAAGAACAACTTGCGATGTTATTTGACCCATTTTATACCACCAAGCGAGAAGCTGGCGGGTCTGGGCTGGGTACAAATATCGCTTATAACTTAGTGAAGCAGACCCTCGAGGGCGACATTGAAGCCAGTTCTAAAGAAGGTGAAGGCCTAACCTATCATTTGCGAATTCCAAAATCATTGGAAAACGCCTTACCTCAGACTCACAGATAAAATGTCGATAAATTGGCTGTGATTTGAACAGCCAATTTAACATTACTCTGGTATTATCTTTGGCTCATCAAAGTTAGGGTCAAGATCATGTGGTTTAACAACGCTCATATTTACAAATTTACAAAACCGTTTACGACTAGCGAAGCAGAGTTAGTTGATTCATTTCAAGCGCACCTATTTCGCCCGTGTGGAAGCCAAGATCAACAAACTCAAGGTTGGGTTTCACCAATTCCTGGAACTGAAGGTTTAAGCCACAGCGCCAATAACAACATTTTAGTTTGTCTTAAAACCGAAGAAAAAATTCTTCCTTCGTCTGTCATTAAAGAAGCATTAGATGAAAAAGTTCAGCTGATTGAAGCAGAACGTGGACAGAAAGTCGGTAAAAAAGAAAAACAAACAATCAAAGAAGAGATCACTCAGCAATTATTGCCAAAAGCGTTTTCTCGCAATAGTCGTCTTTACGCCTATATCAATGTGACTGACCAGTTTATTGTGGTCAATTCTTCAAGCGCAAATAAAGCTGAAAACCTATTATCTTTCATGCGCCAATGTTTAGGGACTTTACCTGTTTTGCCATTCAAACCAGAGGGTGATCTAATGGCAACCATGACGTTGTGGGTTCAAAAAGATCAATTACCTGCTCCTTTCGAATTTGCCCAGGATATTGAACTAAAAGCATTAGACGAAGAAGCCGCTGTCGCAAAACTAAAAAATCACAATGTCACCGAAGAAGAAGTGCAACTGCATATTTCAAACGGTAAATTTGTCACAAAATTAGGTTTAGTTTGGTCTGAAAAATCTAAGTTTGTATTAAATGAAGAAGCCGTCATTAAACAAATTAAGTTTTTGGATATCGTAAAAGAGCAAACTGAAGATGTGCCAAATGAAGACAAATTGGCGAAGTTTGACGCCGATTACGCCATCATGACAGGCGAATTGAACCAGCTCATTTTAGAACTGGAAAAAGTCATCGTATAACAAAACATGGTCAACATACTGGGTCTATTACTGACCCTTATATGTTGACCATGCATCCCCTTAAGAAAGCGGGTAGTCCTCACCGTTTTTATCAGTAAACGCTTTTGGTACGTCAACACAACGACACAATTGTTTGCCCTTTGCGTCATAAACCATTTCATCGTCATTTCTAATCATACTGAACCAATGACGTGTTTTTTGTTCTGTTGTTTCGTCATTAGCCGCATTTTCGCCACCAAAGTTTAGCTTGTTGGTTTCTACTTGAATGTCATCGATACCGGCAATATCTTTTATTCCACGAGTCCCATTTTTATTGAAAATAAGCTCAACATGAAAACCGTCATTTTTTAACACAATCGAGGTTGGTTCGCTTTTGTGACCTGATAAAGCGACAAACTGTTTGGGATGGCTTAAGCCACTTTTGCTGCCGTCTGGGAAGAACGCCAATAAATGCGTGTAATAAATTACATAGCTACTCACATCACGATGTGAACCCGACTCCAAAGGGAAAACCTTATCTAAGAAACTTTTAGAGTACGTCATAATTTCAAGTACGCGTTTCTCGTTTAATTCAGCCAAAATGGATACTTCTTCATTTATGAACTGATCAAAACCAGACGTAGCATTAAATTCATTTTGTGAAGTGTTTGTCATATTCATTGTTCAATCCTCGTTATATGTCGGGTATTTTTAGTGCAATTCTTTTTTGTGTAGTATTTGTCCGAATTGCTTGATAAGCAGTCTAGATGAATTTACACTAAAATTTCACAATAAAAATTTCACACTGTAAATTTTACAAAATAGGAACCAAAATGCGACCGAATAAAAGCCTGTTACGTAAGTCCCATTTCCTTGGCACAAAGATACGAAATTTACGAAAGAGAAATAATTTAACCATTGAAGATTTGTCCGCACGTTGTATTCGGATTGACCCTGAATATGCACCCTCAGTTTCATATTTATCGATGATTGAACGTGGTAAAAGAGTGCCAAGTATTGATATGTTAGAGGTGGTGGCCAGTGTTTTTCAAAAGCCCACAGAGTGGTTTTTAGATGATACCCCAGAACATCAGGATATTGTGCCAGACAAAGGTAATCGAGGCGGCATAAACGGCATGCCACTTGAGCCTAGTTTTTTGTTTTCGCAAGATATTTTACAAATCGCAATACCCGAAATGCTGTCACAAACAGGTATATCCGGACGTCAATTTGCTCATTTGCTAATTCGAGCGCATCAAGAAAACAACCAAAACCATTTTCCCGATTTAGAACGCGCAGCTGAAGAAGTAGGATTAAAACGCATGCCGCTGACCATCGATGAATTATTTGCCATCGTTAAACAGGTTGGGCTTAAAATATTTTGGTTTGACGAAGCACCAAAAGAAGCGCGTGATGAATTAGGGGTCACGTCAAAAAACCTAATCACATCCTATTTTGAACCCGCCAATAAACTGTACTTAAACCGACGCCTAAAACAATACCCTCGCCGTTTGAAATATGAACTCGCGGTTTACATTGGCCATTGCATTTTACATAACAAAGAAAGTCTACGCAGTGCTCAGTCCGTTGGCAGTCAAAACAATACATCTAGTAACAGACCAACCGCGCACTCAGGCGTCGACCCACAGGATATCCTCCATGCATGGCATGACTTCGAGTCGAGCTTTTTTGCCGGCGCTCTGTTGTGCCCCAAAGTGCCTTTTAGGCAACTACTCGATCGAAACGGGTATGAAATTTCGAGTCACCAGATGGCTGATGTATCGGCCTCAGTCGCGATGCGTCGCATGACCGCGGTATCACCATATCGTCACTGGCATTATTTCGATGCATACTCTCCTGGTAAGCTTAAAGCTGTTTATCGAGGTAATGGCATCCCGCTTCCCTGGGGAAATATGACAAAAGTAGACGATCCTTGTCAGCATTGGGCTGTTTTTAATATGATTTCAGAACCAACTGAAGGCACGTCAGCGCAACTTTCAATAATGAACGTCGATGGCCAATCGAGATTGTATATTTGTGAATCCATCAAGGTTCAAGATATGGCGACTAACCACCACGTACTTTGCGCGGGTATCGATTTAACACCAGCCATTCAAGCGCAGGGAAAAGACGCAGATTCTATCACTTATGAAATCCAACAAAGTTGTGTTAAAAATGGCGGCAGTGCCGTGCTCACGCCAAAACTAAAATCCAACCTGTTGAGCGTTGCAAAAATATTAAATATTAACTGGATAGAACGGGCGATGGATAAGCAAGCTAAACTCATTTGTTCGAGGGGTAATGTGTGCCCTCGCCAACCGAGTTGCTACAACCCATGTTCGTCATAACTTTAGCGGGACTTAAATGAGTACATTATATATCACGGGCGCCGGTGTCAGTGCTGAAAGTGGCATTCCTACATTTCGAGGAGAAGATGGATTTTGGACCATAGGCAGTCAAAATTACACTCCCCAGCAAATGGCTACTCGTGAGATGTATAAAACAAATCCGAGTGAGTTTTTGACCTGGTATTACAAGCGTTTTGTTACATATCGGAACTGTGGGCCGAATGACGTCCACCATTGGTTGGCAAACAAGGATGTTGTAACTCAAAACATTGATGGCTTAGATGGTAAGGCAGGGAATACCGATTATATTCCAATTCACGGTCGTATCGACCACGTTACTTTGTTTCATACTCAAGGCCAAGATATTGATTGTTTAGCCGCGCCTTGGGATCAGGTAGACGAATCAAATTTAACCGAGTCGTTGTTATCCATTTTCAAAATTCCAGCAACCGGCCCCGAGAAATATGTATCGTTAAAGCCGTTTGTATTGCTATTTGATGAATTTTATACCGACTTGTACCGGGTATCAGCGGCTCAGAATAAAATGAAAAACGCGGCGAAAATAGTCTTTATGGGGACGTCTTTTAGCGTCAATATCACTCAAATGGCACTCGATATCGCGCGCCAGAATAGAATCCCAATTGAAGTTGTAGACCCATCACCAAGTCATGTATTACATCCGGATGTCACTTACCACGCGATGACGGCACTAGAGTACATTTCCAAGCAGGATTAGTACTCCTCTTCTGGCAATTTGTATTTCTGCAGTATTTCTATACGTTTGGTTTCAAGTGAGTCTAGCGTCTGCTGAAATTTATTTATGATCAGGTCTGGGGTTTCTTTACTAAACGCAAAATAATTACCAATTTTATTAACTTGCCAGACTATTTTATAGCGGTTTCTCAACTCGTGAAGTTCCATCAATACGTGATGTAAGCCGTGAATAGACAGCATAACCAAATCAACTCTTTCATTTTTAAGCATTAAAAAGGCTTGTTTTACATTCGACAACTTTGCTAATTTTTGATCTGGAAAGCCAATTTTGCGCAGTGACTTTTCGGAAATATCCGCTCTAACTGTGGCGACACTATATTTAAAGATGTCTTTAGTTTCTTTTATATCGATGACTGTTTTTTGTTTTGCAACTAGCACATGAGTCGATGAAAATACCGGACCAACCCACTTAAATAAGTCTTCTCTCTCCTTGGTCCGCGACATAGTAAACAGTACAGTATTAGGTGTATTTTCTAGCTGTCGATAGCCTCGCACCCATGGCACGACCAAAACGTCTTTTTTGGGTAAGGAGAGTGTCGACCAAATTTCGTGAAGCAAGTCGATGGAAACGCCCTGCAGTAAATTATCTTTATAAAAGTTTGCCGGTGGATAATTTTCTGCCACATAGTTCGTTTGATTGTGAAGTTTGAAGAGTTCAACCCACTCATCATCAGCGACCGCGGCCTGACTGAACGTAAATGACAATATCACCAATACAAGTTTAACTAAGTAACTAAATAATTTAGACATTTCCCAATATCAATCCCTGTAACTATGGATACTTTAAGTGTAACCTTCGATTACGGTTTAGCCAGTTTATTTACGATAAAATTACTGTCGCCATCGCATAATTTTGCTCATCTGAAATCGAAAGCAAAGCGCTTTTTACACCGAGGTCATCTGCTCTTTGTTTTGCAGCTAATGTTAAAGTCAATTTTGGGGCTCCCAGATCATTGTTTCGAATTTCAAAATGTTGAAATGAAATTCCACGTCCAATGCCTGTTCCCAGGGCCTTTGCGGCTGCTTCTTTAGCAGCCCAACGCTTGGCTAAATATCGGCTTGGTTCATTATCTTGCTGGAATAAGCCCATTTCATAATCTGTTAACACTCGACGAGCCAGTCTATCTGACCCTGCACACGCTTGCGTTATCCGAGCAATTTCAACAATATCTGTTCCCAAACCAATGACTGACATGGCTATATTCCCTGCCGAGCTTCATTCATTAATATTTTCATGTCACGTACCGCTTTGTCTAAACCGTCCATCGCCGCTCGGGCAATAATTGCGTGACCAATATTTAATTCATAAATTTCGGAAATTTCCGCGATAGGTTTTACATTATGATAATGTAAGCCGTGCCCAGCGTTAACAATTAATCCTTTGCTAGTCGCGTATTTAACGCCTTCAATGATTTTTTGGAGTTCTGCTAATTGCGCTTGTTCTGTTGTTGCATCAGCATAGTGACCTGTATGGATCTCAATATAAGGCGCTTTAGTCGCAACAGCTGCGTCTATCTGCGCTTGGTCGGCATCAATAAACAAAGAAACTTTTGTACCAATAGCATCAAGTCGAGTCACCGCATCGGTAATTTTGGTTAATTGACCGCAAACATCCAAACCGCCTTCGGTGGTCAACTCTTCACGTTTTTCAGGCACTAAACACACAAACTCAGGATTGACTTCCTCTGCAATACGGATCATTTCATCCGTTACCGCCATTTCTAAATTCATGCGTGTTTGTAGCGTTTTTGCCAAAACATATACGTCTCTATCTTGAATATGGCGACGGTCTTCACGAAGGTGAATAGTAATACCACTCGCCCCAGCATGCTCGGCTACAGCAGCAGCATGAACGGGATCCGGATACGTTGTACCACGGGCTTGTCTAAGTGTTGCGATGTGGTCAATATTGACGCCTAAGTGGATTTCGCTCATACAGTCTCCAAAAAAGAATTAAGCGGTTCTAAATAATTCACGGGATTTTAACGGTTTATCCCCTAAATGGCGATGCAAACATGTTTGCATAATCAATTTTAATTGTCGAAACAGTGGCTGGTGCTGACGAAATTGGTCAATTGTGATGTCTTCAAAAGGGATTTCTAATAAACTCGACATTAAACTAAGATCTTCTCCGATAAATGTATCAGGCGCAGAAATCGACCGGTTAGACAACACAAATCCACTGGCGTCAAATAACTCATATACATCGTTAAATACAATGTCATCCCCTGTCATCATGTCAGTTTCAAAGTTTAGTCCATAGCCAAGTTGCAGCAATAACTGCAATTCAAACCGGCGCAACAATAACGCCATCTGCACTGAAAAATGCGCTGCGGTGTTATCCAGTTTTGACAATGAAATAAGGGTGGATTGATATATTGAAAAAAGTTCGGGGAAAAACGCATCTGATGCACACAGACGGCAAATGATTTCATTTAAATAGAAGCCACAAAAAAGGCTTTTACCCTTTAGTGCTAACAAATGTTTAGATTGTTCTAAGTCGGCATCAATTTGTTTTAACTTTCTGAGGCCTGAAGTCCCTTGAATACCGACATTCAAGGGTCTAAAAGGTTGGAGCAGTGCAGAGCGCTGAGAGTTTTTCTTGCTCCCTTTATAGGTCACAATAGACACTCTTCCTTCATCTTCGAGTAGAACCTCTACAATAGCTTGGTTCTCTTTATAACTTCGAGAATGAAGGATAAAAGCAGATTTTATCTCTACATCAGGTGTCATTAATTAATCTTCGCCATACCCCAATGAACGCAGTGCACGTTCGTCGTCAGCCCAGCCACTTTTGACTTTAACCCAAAGCTCAAGGAAGACTTTTTCGTCGAGTAACAATTCAAGATCTTGACGTGCGTCACGGCCGATAATTTTTAGCTTTTCGCCTTTTTTACCGATAACCATTTTCTTCTGACCTTCACGTTCAACTAAGATCAAGGCATTGATGCGCCAGATTTTTTCATCCCATTTAAACTGTTCAATCTCAACAGTTACACTGTAAGGTAATTCTTCACCTAAAAATCGCATTAGCTTTTCACGAACAATTTCCGCGGCCATAAAACGAGAAGTTCTATCTGTGACATTATCTTCTGGAAAAAAGAATGGGTTCTCAGGTAAAAATTTAAGTACAGTTTCTTTTATCGGCTCAATGTTTGTCGACTTTTCTGCTGAAATTGGAATGATTTCTTCAAACTTATGTTTGGCACCTATTTCTTGCAAAAATGGCATCAATTCTTCTTTGTTTTTGATGTTGTCGACTTTATTAATAAGAAGAATACATGGCTGTTTTGAACGTTTTATTTTGTTCAATACCATTTCATCGTCTTCATGCCATTTCATGGCTTCAACAACAAACAACACCATTTCAACATCACCAAGAGCACTTGACGCGGCTTTGTTCATTAGCTTATTAATCGCGCGCTTTTCTTCTTTATGCAGACCCGGCGTGTCAACGTAAATGACCTGATCATTACCTTCCGTATGAATACCTAAAATACGGTGACGTGTCGTTTGTGGTTTTTTAGACGTGATCGAAATCTTTTGCCCTAAAATTTGGTTCATCAAGGTTGATTTACCTACATTTGGACGCCCAACAATCGCAATTAATCCGCACCGTTTAGGGTCAGATAAATCTGCACGATTGTTAAGGTTTGCCAACAAGGCGTCTAATTCTTGTTGATTATTTTCTGAATTACTCACTTTTAATTACCTCTAAAGCTAGTCGTGCTGCACCCTGTTCCGCTTTCCTGCGACTCGTGCCTGATGCCAAAACGACTTCACCATTGTCTAAAGTACATGAGACTTTAAACTTTTGATTATGTGCTTGCCCTAATACTTCTTCAACTTCATATATAGGTAAAGCGCGTTTTCTTGATTGCAGCCACTCTTGTAACTGCGTTTTTGGATCTTTTAATGCTGAATTTGGATCAACATTTTTTAATTGTTTGTCGACTAAATTAAGGACAAATGTTTTACATTCTTCCAGACCCGAATCTAAATAGACCGCACCTATAATCGCCTCAATTGCATCTTCTAGTATTGACTCGCGGCGACAACCGCCGCTTTTCATTTCGCCTGGACCTAAACGCAACCACTCGCTTAACTCGAGGTCTTTACCTACAATTGCCAAGGTTTGACCTTTAACGACTTGTGAACGCATTCGAGTCAATTCACCTTCTGTTGCTTTAGGAAAGGAAAAATACAGTTTTTCCGCAACAAACATTCCTAATAACGAATCGCCAATAAACTCTAAACGTTCATTGTGACTGCCTTTAAAACTTCGATGCGTTAGCGCCTGTACCAATAGCGACTCATCGTTAAATTGGTAACCAAGTTTTTTACATAATTGCTTATAATCTTTTTTGATCAATTTTTTTCGCCCAAAAAACAATAAGGCCAACTCGAATTAACTCTAGCAGAGCAAATTCGAGTTGGCCTGTCTTTCTTAAAGTTACTGTACTGTGCCGAGACGTGAGAAACGGATATCTACTGGAACCCAATTTGGTAACCAACTCACTTGGCCATCGTTGTAAACAAAACTCATCCAAATGAATACCGCTTTACCTACTAACTGCTCTTCGTCAACAAAACCCCAAAAACGACTGTCTGTACTATTATCTCTATTATCGCCCATCATGAAGTATTTGCCGTCAGGGACAATCCATTCACTGGCACGCGTTCCAGGTTGTTGATAAAAGCGATCTGCCATGTCTGGAATAGCTGGGTTAACTAATATTTCATGATTTACGTCACCTAATTGCTCAATGGCCGTAATCAATGGCATGCCCATATGAACAAAGGCCCCCTGCTCTTTAGCTTCCAATTCAACCGGCATCAGTTTTTTACAATTTTCTGGTTCACGGTCACAACTTGGTTGAATCGCCAATTGTTTATTACGATAAACAATGCGGTCACCTGGTAACCCAATAACACGTTTTATGTAATCAAGACGTTCATCTAAAGGGTACTTGAATACCGCAATATCTCCGCGTTTTGGTTCACCCGTAGCAACCAGTTCAGAGCGCCAAACAGGATCGTGGACACCATACGAGTATTTTTGAACCAAAATAAAATCACCCACCAACATCGTTGGCATCATCGAACCCGACGGGATTTGAAACGGTTCAAACAAAAACGAACGGAAAATAGTAATCGCCGCCAAAATTGGAAAAATGGACTGTGCTGTTTCTGCAATTGCTGGTTGCGGTGCAATTTTATCTAGCTCTTCCTGAGGAAGTTCAACACCAGAAGCTACAGCGGTTGCAACTCTTTCTCTTCTAGAAGGCGCAAACACCTTTGCATCAATGAGCCAGATCAGGCCACTCAACAAAGTGATAACCACCAGAAATACTGCGAAATATCCTGCCATACCAATAATTTCCTATTTTAGATTTACTTGCCAATTTTCAAAATGGCTAAGAATGCATCTTGTGGTAATTCAACATTACCCACTTGCTTCATTCGTTTTTTACCGTCTTTTTGCTTCTGCAATAGCTTTTTCTTACGAGAGATGTCGCCACCGTAACATTTCGCTATTACGTTTTTACGAAGCTGTTTAACCGTTGTACGCGCAATAATATGTGCACCAATTACCGCTTGAATCGCAATATCAAACATTTGGCGTGGAATAAGCTCACGTAACTTGTCAGCTAATTCTCTGCCACGACTTTGTGAAAAGTCACGGTGACAAATCATTGATAACGCGTCGACGCGTTCACCGTTAAGTAAAATATCAACACGTACCATGTCCGCAGGAGCAAAACGAGTAAAGTTATAATCTAGCGACGCAAACCCACGACTAGTCGATTTTAATCTGTCGAAGAAATCCATCACAACTTCCGCCATTGGTAAGTCATAACTTACTGCAACTTGCTTACCATGGTAGCTCATGGCGGTTTGCGTTCCGCGTTTCTCAATACACAAAGTAATCACATTTCCGAGATACTCTTGTGGTACTAAGATGTCGGCTTTACAAATTGGTTCCCGAACTTCTTCAATTTCACCTACAGAAGGAAGTTCAGACGGGCTGTCGATTTTAATTATTCCGCCGTCTTTTTTAAGAATTTCGTAGTTTACCGTTGGTGCTGTGGTGATCAAATCCAAGTCATATTCACGCTCTAAACGCTCTTGGATAATTTCCATATGCAACATACCAAGGAAACCAATACGGAATCCAAGTCCAAGTGCTGTCGAACTTTCTGGCTCATAGAACAAAGAAGCATCATTTAGGCTTAGCTTTGACAAAGCATCACGAAACGCTTCGTAATCGTCAGAGCTCACCGGAAATAAACCAGCATATACTTGTGGCTTTATTTTTTGAAAACCAGGTAACGGCTCTGGCGATGGGTTGTCTTTTAACGTTAACGTATCACCTACTGGTGCGCCCAAAATATCTTTAATACCTGCGATAATAAAGCCAACTTCACCGGTCCCTAACGTACCAGTGTCTGTTTGTTTAGGCGTGAAAATACCAACTTTATCAACGATATGAGAAGCGCCAGTCGACATGACTTTAATTTTATCGCCTTTTTTCAATTTGCCGTGTTTAATTCGAACTAACGACACAACACCTTGATAAGCATCAAACCACGAATCAATTATAAGCGCTTGAAGCGGGGCTTCAGGATCACCGACCGGTGGCGGGATATTTAATACTATATCTTCAAGTACATCTTCAATACCGATACCCGTTTTAGCAGAACATTGCACGGCGTCGAGAGCATCAATACCAACAATGTCTTCAATTTCTTCAGAAACTCGGTCAGGATCAGCTTGCGGTAAATCGATTTTATTCAAGATAGGACGTACTTCTAGGTCCATCTCAATGGCGGTATAACAGTTGGCAACCGTTTGCGCTTCAACACCCTGACCGGCGTCAACAACGAGCAAGGCACCTTCACAGGCCGCTAACGAACGAGAAACTTCATAAGTAAAATCAACGTGTCCAGGCGTGTCGATGAAGTTCAATTGATAACTTTCACCATTTTTAGCGTTATAATTTAGCGTTACGCTTTGTGCTTTTATCGTAATCCCACGCTCACGTTCAATATCCATCGAATCTAGTACTTGCGCTTTCATTTCACGATTGGTTAGTCCTTCGCAATGCTGAATTAGGCGATCTGATAATGTGGATTTACCGTGGTCTATGTGGGCAATTATTGAGAAATTCCGGATGTTCTTCATATATTTAGTGATATACCTTCGCCATGATACTGACGTAATAACAAAAACTGATCTACGCTCGACATTTTCAAGCGTATAAAAAGGGCGCAATTTTACACTGAAATGACGTTGTACTCCACTGTTAAATAACTCAGCGGGTTTTTAAACCAATAACTTCTGAGATAAAATTGTGACATAAAAAAACCAGCTCAATGCTGGTTTTTGGTAACAAAATATTTAAACCGCTTAAGTACGACTGTTTTCCGTTTTATCTAACGTCGAATTATTCGCTACAACCTCCGCCTGGACGCTGTTTGGTTTATTTTCACTATGCTGGCTCTGATTTACTTGGATCTGCTCAGCCCCTTGATTTACCGAGTTTTGTAGCAATGGCGAATTACCTGAAACTAAGTCATTTAATGTTCCACTTTCACCATCAACCATATTTAGCTCTCTTAACATGGCATCAACAAGCGGCGCATTTGCTCGATAATTAAGTGCTGCACTTGTTACCTGCTCTGAAAAACCACCACCATTGGTGCCATTGCTTTCAGTTCCCCCCTGGCTTTGACCTGCGCCATAACCCTGTAAAATCTTAATACCATCAATGTTTTGTAGAGGTTTAACGGCTTCTGCAACCACTTGAGGTAAGGCTTGTAGCATTGCCAACGCTTTTTGCAGCTCGACTTGTTCGGCGCTCAATACGTTATCAGCCTCATGCAAGGCACGTTTACCGGCGGCTTCGACTTCGAATTTTTTCTCGTCAGCTTTAGCCAATAACACAGCTGACTCTGCTTCAGCATGTGCTTTAATCTGAATAGATTCAGCATAGTCTGTTGCGGCTTGTTTTTCTGCTTCGGCTTTAACTGTGACACCGACAGCTTCACGTTCAGCTATTTTCTTCGCATCGATAACTTCAATTTGTTTTTGTCTTTCTGCTGTGGCGACTTGCTTTGCTGTTACAACCGCCTCTTCCTTTTCTACTTTCAGCTTCTCAGATTCAGCCGCTTTAGCACGTGCCGCCGACTCTTCTTCCGATTTCACAGCTACAGCAATTTGCTTTTCTTGTTGAGCGACTTCGATATCCCGCTGCTGTTGAATTTTAGCTTGTTCAATCGCATTGTTTTTTTCAATATTCCGACGTTCAATTTCTTTTTGTTTTTCGATTTCTGACGATTCAATCGCTTGTTCTTTTTCAATTTCAGCTTGTCGTTCTTCACGCATTTTTGATTCACGTGTTTTTACGATTTCTGCATTTTGCTCTGCTCGTAAAAATGCCAGCGATTTTTCTTGCTCAAGTTTAGCTTGTTGTTCATCTTTACTAATATCTAGTGATTCACGCGACGCGTCTAAATTACGGCGTTCAACTGCAATCCGGTTGGTTTGCTCAACGTCATTTGTTTCTTTTTTCTTTTCTTCAATAATACGTGCCAGTTTTGCACGACCTTCTGCATCAAACGCGTTGTTTTCATTGAAATATTGCAAATCGGTTTGGTCAAAGCCGGTGAGAGAAACCGTCTCCAGTTCAAGACCATTTTTTTCTAAGTCGTTAGCGACATTCACTTGCACTTTCTGTACAAATTCAGAACGTTGTTCATGCATTTCTGTCATTGACATTTCAGCGGCCACTGCACGTAAAACGTCAACAAACTTAGATTCCATTAACGCTTTAAGTTCCTCAACACGTGTCGTACGAATGCCGAGAGTTTGTGCTGCCATAGCGATCGATTCTTGATTTGGCGCAACGCGTAAATAAAAGTCGGCTTTAACGTCGACCCGCAATCGATCTTTGGTGATAAGGGCTTCAGATTTCGTTTTTTCCACTTCAATTCGTAGCGTGTTCATGTTTACTGGGATTGTATCGTGCAAAACTGGCAACACTAATGCGCCACCATCTTTTACGACTTTCTCACCACCAAAGCCGGTACGAACAAAGGAAACTTCTTTTGTTGCTCTGACATACAATTTAGCGAAAATCAGCCCTATTGTAAGTAAACCGACCACCACTGCTACTGCAATAATTAATATAAGTTTCATATCCGTTGTAATACTTTCCATATCCATCTCCATTTTGTAAGAGTTAACTTTTGTTGATTTATTTGACTTACTTTTTGTATTTGGGAGGCGCTGACACGCCATCCATTTAGAATAAACTTATTGAGTTAAACAAGATTAATCAAACCGTGTTACCAACCACCGAGAACCTTCTTTAACTACAAGAACAACGTTTTCGCCTTGGCTAAATTCGTCTTCTTCAATAGGTTCTACTAACACATAGTGTTTTTGATTAAATTCGTCTCTAATCATGGCTTCTGCAGGTTGACCTAGCTTCGCCGTGCCAACTGTGATGTTTGCAAGTAAACCGGCAAAGGATTCTTTCGATACTGCTGAGGATTCTTCTTTTGGCATAATCTCTGCCAATTTAGTACAGACTTTGCTATTTAAGAAGAGCGAGATAACAAGTGTAATGCCACCAGCTAAAAGTTTTGCTATTGAAACATCGAGTACAAAAAAGACAATATAACTCAAGCAATAGCCAACAATGGCAAAGACTGTTAAAAAGCTCACGAGCCAAATTAACAAGGGTAATTTTTTTAGACCTAACCAGCCCAAAATATCCAATGACACTGATGCGCTGCCAGAAAGACTCGCTGTCGTGTCAATATCTGCACCACTGTCGAATAGATGAGAAAAGGAAAAGCCAACCAGTTGACCGGCAAGTTCGATAAACAACAATATTAATACGATTGATAAAGCGATGGTGTAGTAACTGTTAAATGATGCAAATAGAAATTCACTCATTGGTTATTCTCCCTATAACGTGCGCTTATAAATTACAAACGTAACCTATGAGACACAAAAAATCCATTATTAATTAGTTTTTTCTTTTAGTTCAGTTGTTTAATTTCAATTGATTGTGGAATAATTTTCAATAATTGCGGTAGCAGAGCAGTGTCCGACAAATTACTCAGTTTTAACTTGGCCAAATAGAAACCCAATGCGCCACCTGCAAAGGTAAAAAGTATTACCATAGGTTCGGTCACTTCAATCAAATTTGCCAACCAATACTGTGCCGAAAAGGCAAAAAACATTGCAGTTATAAGTGGCAGAATATACATATAAAACGCACCACTAACTATCGTATCTTCTGCAATACCAATTTCAACAACGGCTCCGTTTTCAGCATTTAAATGATTTACCACTTTATTGACAACTGACTTACCGGCTACAGCGCTTGCAATAGCACTTGTGCCACAATTCGACTTGGCCGCACAACTTGAGCAGGTTGACTTGATTGACGTTTCAACCCATGCAAATTCACCTTCGAGTTGGACAACAACCCCCTGCTCTTTAATCATTATGGTTGTTGAACCGCTTTCACTGAGCTGGCAATTTTTACGGCGATTTCTTCTGGCACTTTACCAACAACGGTCACGTCAAACCCATTAGCGTGCACCATTGCAAACGATGTTGCACCATCTCGTAACACTAAAGGTCCATTAAAACTCTCCAGTGGTCTTTGAACGTAGATAGATACTTCAACCAAGCCATCGCTATATAGATAATAATCAGAAACTTCACGACTTATAGAGACATGATGACGGTCACTTTTGATCAACTTAAAGCCGTTTGGTAACCATGACATATTCCAATTATTCGTTTCCTGACGCTGGGCGATCAATGCCTCTGTAGCCGGTGGTGTTGAGAATTCAAAAAGTTTTGTAATCTCTGGTGCCGGCTCTTTGTGCAACGTTAAGTGAGTCATAAGAACTTGTTCTTTAACATCGCCTACTTCGTCGACAAAGGCTAAACGTAGCGGTAAACCGCTTAATACGTCGATCCAAATCCAGTAGTTATAGGCATGTTTGCTTACCGATTCAATACGGATAAGTTGCGCAGAACGGCCTGCGATTTGACTTTTACTCACCAACACAAACTGATAGCTATTAATGAGTTGTGCTGCATTTTTATAAAAAACTGGCGGGATAAAACTTCGAATGCTTGTACTTTTAACAGAATACGGTTCTTTGTTAGGCTCCACAAATGTCACAGTATCGCCTTTACGAATCGTCATAACGCCGCCACCAATAAGGGGGGATACTCGCTCTACTTCTGTACCAGTGCTTTCTTCAACACCATGGACCCATTGAAAAGATTCGGTTTTTTCACCTTTTAAAGTGACAATGCCCGCCTCAAAGTTGGTTTGAGTTAATGCCATTCGTAATTTAGATAACCAGAAGGCCGCATTAACTTTTTCAGTCGTCGCTGCAATATCGGTAGGAATAGCGGGAGAGGCAAATGCTGTGCTGGTAAACAGCAAAAACAAACAAATAATGGAAGACTTAGCTGCCACAAAAATACGATTAAAATAAGTAGTGAAGCTAAACGAAAACAAAGGGACCACGGGATTTCCTTATAAACAAGAACGCCCGTAATTCTATCGAGTTACAGGCGTTTTTACACTAATTGATTTTAACTTTACATCATTAGACAAATTGAATTTAGTTATCGTTCTCTTCTTTGTCTTTATCTAGCTCTTCATCTTCAGCAACTCGAAGTTGTTGATTATGGTCAGCCATCAACGCATTAATGCGAGTTTGGGTCACTTGGTTGGCTGAAGGTTTAGCTTTTAAGCCATCCGTCGACACCGGTGAAATACCATCAATAAGCGGTGTTGTATTTAATACCGGAGAAGGCATTAGATTATTTTGTGGTGCCATGTTGCTCACCCCAAATACCGCAACAAGTGCAACTGACGCGGCAATTGCCATTTGGCCCATGCCTTTACCAGTAGAGCTAGACGTGAAACTCTTAACCTTACCAGTAATACGCTGATGCCATTTAGGATGCGTATTTATTGCAACAACAGAATCTGAAGCAACGCTCGATTCTAATCCGGCATCCTGTTCCAAACCTTCTATTGCGGCTTGAATACTCATGGAAAACGCATTGTCTGTAACCAACTGTTGTTCGTTACGTAATACATCGCCAATCAATCCATAACGCCCAAACGTTGCCGTTTGCTCATCACCTAGAACATCCATTGTCTGTTCTATTTCAGATTGATTTACTTCATCATCCAGTAATGCGGAAAGAGATTCTAAATTATTGTTAGTCATAAATACGACCGACTCCAGTTATTACTGTATTGCTTTTAGTAAAACCTAAATGCTCACCAAAACAAAACAATTATCAAATAATTAGGTGCTAGTTAAAACACCTAGCAATTTTTAAACCTGTTTTAACGATTATCTAACAACGGTTGCAATTTAATATCAATTGCATCCCTTGCTCGAAATATCCTAGACCTTACGGTCCCAATCGGACATCCCATCGCTGCTGCTATATCTTCGTAACTCATGCCATCTATTTCCCTTAATTGAATCGCTACTCTCAGCTCTTCAGGGAGGCTTTCCATGGTGTCAAAAATTACATGTTTAATTTCTTCTGTTAATGCCAACCGTTCAGGTGATGCGTTTTCTCTAAGGGCATCACTTGTTTCGTAATATTCGGCGTCTTCTGCATCAACGTCTACGTTTGTGGGTCTGCGCCCCTTGGCCATTAAATAGTTTTTTGCACTATTTACAGCGATTCTGTACAACCAAGTGTAAAAAGCCGCTTCTCCACGAAATCCAGGTAATGCGGTATATGCCTTGATAAATGCGTCCTGCGCAACATCTTGTACATCCCCGTTATGCCCCAAATATCTAGAAACTAAGCTAATGATTTTGTTCTGGTATTTTCTAACCAATAAATCAAAGGCCTTTTTATCACCAGCTTGCGCTCGCCTTACCAGTCCTAAATCTTTGCTTTGCTCGCTCATTCGAGCTACTACTCCCAGTTTATTAGAGTTGATAATCTGATATCATCCCTATCTGTTACAACTATGACCTGCTGAATTTAAAAAAGTTCGAATATATTTACTTTTTTTTGTAAAAAACTCGAAATCTCTTATTTTTCAAGATCTCATAGCGGGATTATAGTGGTTTGAGCCATGCCATTCCATTTAATTATACGGTTACTAAGTGACTAAATAGTAATATGGGATAACACTCCACCACTTATGAATTTTAATTTAACTGGCCAATTACAGATGAATGACAAAATCCAACATAAAATAGATTGTTTAATTATCGGCAGTGGTGCCGCTGGATTGACTTTAGCGCTAAGTATAGCCGATAAAGCATCAGTCATTATATTGAGTAAGTCCGAACTGAAAGAAGGTTCGACGCTATATGCCCAAGGTGGTATAGCCGCCGTTTTTGACGAGAATGACAGTATTGAATCTCATGTTCAAGATACATTAATTGCCGGTGCAGGCTTATGTAATGAAGAAGCAGTGCGATTTACAGCAACCAATGCAAAAACGTCAATGCAATGGCTAATTGACCAAGGCGTACCATTTGATCAAATTATTGCCCAGGATGGTTCAACTCGATTTCATCTAACCCGCGAGGGCGGTCATAGTCATCGCAGAATATTGCATGCCGCAGATGCGACAGGTAAAGCAGTACAAACCACTTTGCTTGACCGAGTACGAGCCCACCCAAACATTTTTCTATTTGAACGTTTCAATGCGCTTGATTTGGTCACAAGCAAAAAACTTGGTAAAAAAGACAAGCGGGTGCACGGCGCTTATGTTTGGAATAGATCAAAAGAGCGGGTCGAAACCATTGAAGCTAAGTTCGTTGCGGTTGCGACAGGTGGTGCCAGTAAAGTTTATCAATATACGTCAAACCCCGATATTGCCAGCGGCGATGGTATTGCAATGGCATGGCGTGCCGGTTGTCGTGTCGCCAATATGGAGTTTAATCAATTTCATCCAACAAGTTTATACAATGATAAAGCACAAAATTTCCTTATTACTGAGGCAATGCGTGGTGAAGGGGCCTATCTAAAACGTCCTGATGGCACTCGTTTTATGCCTGACTTTGACGAACGTGAAGAACTCGCACCTCGAGATATCGTGGCACGGGCAATCGACTTTGAAATGAAACGCCTTGGTGCTGACTGCATGTACCTTGATATAAGTCATAAAGATGAAACTTTTATCTTGGAACATTTTCCTACGATTTACGCCACATGCCTAAAAGTAGGTATTGATATTACTAAAGAACAAATTCCAATTGTCCCTGCAGCACATTATACCTGTGGCGGTGTTGTTACTGACTTAAACGGCAAAACAGACTTAGACAACTTGTTTGCTATCGGTGAAGTGGCCTACACAGGGTTGCACGGCGCAAATCGCATGGCCAGCAACAGCTTGCTGGAATGTATTGTATTTGCCCATGGCGCGGCGAGTTCAATTCTGGCTGAAATAAACAATATCAGTGAACCCGATCCAATTTCGATGTGGGATGAAAGTCGCGTAACCATCTCAGAAGAAAACATTTTTATCAGTCACAACTGGCACGAACTCAGATTACTAATGTGGGATTTTGTCGGTATTGTCCGTTCCAATCGCCGCTTACATAAAGCGATTACTCGGATCGAATTGATAAAACAGGAAGTAGACGAGTTTTACGCTAATTTCAAAGTGAGTAATAACTTGCTTGAGTTACGTAATTTGGCACAAGTAGCGCAACTTATTGTGCTGTGTGCTTTGGAACGAAAAGAAAGTCGTGGGTTACATTTTAACAAGGATTATCCTGATACCTTAGACATCGCAACTCCAACGTTTTTATCACCGGACAAAGATGCCTAGTTTAACCAAACGATTTATGTCGTAATTAAACTTACTAAAATATTGACCACTAAACGCGCCAATTTAGGTTAGCTTATTGGCGCTGGTCGATTACATCTAAGGCAAATCCGCCTTAACCGACACCAATCACTTGCCATTATTTGATCAGAATAAAGCGTTAGCCAAGTAATTTGAGCCGACAATCTATTTTGTAATTTGATATGCAAACAACCAAATAACACCCAACTCCCCGACTGTATTTGCATGTCTTGCGACAATTCATAAGTGCTAGGCATAGAATCAATTTTCAATGGTTTGGCGGCAGTTGTCATTGCTGGCCTATTGCTATGTCGCGCAATAAATACAAGGTTTACTTGGCCTTTTTCAGTTAGTAGGAGAAGATGTGGTGTCGGACGTTTTGAAAACACCAAAAAGATGAATAGGCCAGATAGCGCAATCAGCAAACTACTTAGTGATAACAATAGAGTATTTAAATGCGGTGTTATTAAGACACTAACTACAACTAAGAAATAAAGCGCAAAATACAACCTGTGTCGCACTTTATTGGTTGTTGCAACGGCTACCCTAAAGTAAGACGAATCATCCATGATCCTATTCTCGTTAACTCACTTTAACTCTATTTAATATGAGCTCAACCATGCCGCGTAATTCCTCGTCTGGACAAATTTCATGTCCCATAAACCAGGCAAACAACTCTGGATCTTCACTCGCCAATAACCGCTGAAAAGTATATCGCTGCTTTTCGTTTAACGCGTCATATGCATCGTCAACAAACGGTTCAAACAATACATCGAGTTCTAACATACCGCGTCGGCATGCCCATTTAAGTTTTGGCTTGGAATCTAATTGAAATTTTGTGCCGCTCTCATCTACATATACGACTTGTGCTTTTTTTTCCGTCATCAACCGTCTCGATTATCATTTTGAAGGCCTATGATACCAAAAGTTTGAGTTTAAAATATAGCTGGACTTCAGCTTATATTCTTTTTGTCCAAATCAACTTGGCATTTAATCATGTTTTACGACAACCCCCATTTCTCAGCTCTGATAGACTAATTAACAAAATCAATTGGAATTTGTAAATTCATCCCCATAGAAGTAGGCAATTCGTAAAAATTGGACTAAACCATGTCAATGACCGTTTCCTTAACTCAATACAGTGTGATTAAACTCTCTGGGGTGGACGCCACCTCGTTTTTACAAGGTCAAGTTTCTTGTGACGTCACAAAGTTGACGGACGCAAATTGGCTTGCCGGTAGTCACTGCAATGCCAAAGGCAAAATGTGGTCGACCTTTATCGCTAAAAAAATTGACGATGCACTTTATCTAATCGCGACCAAAGACAGTGCTGCAGCATCATTAGCTGAACTAAACAAATACGGTGTTTTTGCAAAAGCGGATATCGTAGACGACACCGCTAACTGGCACGTTTATGGTTCAGACCACGTCAATGCCCAAGGTTTTAACTTTGAATTGGCACCTGGACATGTCTTAATTTTAAGTAAAGATGAAATCGAAACCAGCGGTGATGCCGCCCAATGGTGGCATCAAGAAGTCCTAAGCGGACGCGCACATCTGTACGCCAAGACAATTGGTGAATACGTACCTCAAATGCTGAACCTCCAAGCGTTAGACTATATTTCGTTTAACAAAGGTTGCTATATGGGACAAGAAACTGTCGCCAGAATGCGCTACTTGGGCAAAAACAAACGTGCATTATTTGTCGCTTCAATTGACCAACCTGTTGAATTTGAAATTGGCCAAGACGTGTACGTTGCGTTAAATGGCAATCGCAGAGCGCAGGGTAAAGTGATAAACTTCTCTAACTATCAAGGTGAAACCGCCGTGCAACTCGTGTTGCCAAAGGACATCGAACAGCAACCTATTTATATAAACCAAGATGATGATACGGCACTAAGTTTACTTGAATTGCCCTACTCTCTTGCAGAAAACTAAGGCTAAAAATGAAAATTACAAATAACTCCGTTGTTAAAATGCATTACGCGGTAAAAGATAGCGAAGATACTCTAATTGACAGTTCTTATGACTCACAACCAATCGAGTTTATTTTAGGGACAAAATTTTTAATCGAAGGATTAGAAAAAGAGTTAATTGACCATGTTGTCGGCGATACATTTGAAGTTAAAGTTGCCGCTGAAGATGCATATGGCGAACGTTTTGACGGTCTAGTACAAAAACTTGGTAAAGAGTTGTTTGCAGACTTTGAAGTTGAAGTTGGCATGCAATTGCGCGCTGGGACAGACAATGGTGAGCAAACGGTTATCGTTGTCGCAAAAGACGACGAGAGTGTAACTGTTGACGGTAACCACCCTCTTGCGGGAATCGACTTAGCATTTGACGTTGAAATACTAGAGGTGCGTGAAGCAACTCAAGATGAACTTGCCCACGGTCATGTTCATAGTGCAGGCGGATGTGGCCACTCTCACTAGGCGCATCAACTGTTTGGGTTAATGTTGCAAAGTGTGACATTAGCTCAAAATTTACAGTTAGTATTTATCTGTTCATTCTTGTCTTCAAAATAATATCTCCAATAACAATAGTTGATTCGCATAACTGTTAATCACCATAGGCTAGGCCATTATTAACGTGCAGCTGATTTTCCTTATTTTATTTGCGCTCTTTGCTTTTGCTGGCAATTCTATTTTTGGCCGTTTAGCGTTAGGTGATAACCACATCGACCCCATAACGTTCACCAACATTAGACTAATATCTGGTGCTATTGCATTAGCTATTTTCCTTTTTGCAAAGAGACAAAAATTGGCATTGAATCGGAAGTCGAATTGGCTTTCTTCATTATGGTTAATGGTTTATGCCTTTTGCTTTTCACTTGCCTATGTCTCACTAGATACTGGCACAGGGGCACTAATATTATTTGGCGCTGTACAGATAACCATGTTTATTGCTTCTGCATTGCAGGGAAAATCGACATTAGCCATTGAGAAGTTTGGCGTAGGATTAGCCTTTTTGGGGCTCGTAGTTTTGGTGTTTCCGGAGTTAACATCACCGAGTATTGTTGGGTTTATCCTAATGGCCCTGTCAGGTATGGCCTGGGCAGTTTATACGATTCGTGGAAAAGCTGGCTCTGATCCAAGCATTGATACTAGCTTTAACTTTATTTACGCCGTACCAATCTGCCTGCTTGTTGCGCTTTTTAATTTAGACACAACTATTATCAATCAGACAGGGGTTTTGCTTGCGATCGCATCTGGTGTATTAGCAAGTGCGGCTGGCTACACGGTCTGGTACATCATATTAAAACATATCAACGTACTACAGGCCGGCGTTATACAACTTGCCGTTCCGATTATTGCAGCGGTTGGTGGCTTAATATGGGCTGATGAAGCAATAACGTTGCGGCTCGTTGGTGCATCCGTATTGGTTATTGGCGGTATTTTTCTTGTATTAGCGAAACCATTTAGCCAAAAAAGTTCGAGTGTAAGAAACAACTAAAGTCGAATATGGCTGTACCTGTGCGGAATATTCTCCGCTTAACGTCTTGCTATTTATGTTTGGAATGACGAACAACTTCAGCTAAACATTCATACAATTTTTCGACATCAATTGGCTTCGAAAGATGTGCGGAAAAGCCAAAATCCTGTGCCTTGGACTTACTTAATACGTCCACATCAGCAGTTAAGGCAATTATTCGCATATTGTTTAAATCTGGTGTCATTAAAATCTGTTTTGTCGCCTCATAACCATCCAGCACAGGCATCTGGCAATCCATGAGTATTGCATCAAAGGGTTCGCGTTTTGCTGCCTCAACAGCCAATGCACCGTTTTCTACAACAGTTGGTGTAATAGCAAATTCTTCAAGTACCTTAGTCACAAGCAGTTGGTTAATTTTATTGTCTTCTGCAACCAATATTTTTAAATGGCTAATATCTACCGTTGGTACAGATTGCTGTGTTTTAAGTTTCTCATGTCCATGTTTAGTTGATATTTTCAACGGGCACGATAGTTCAAAATACGTCCCTTTTGATATTTGACTTTTAGCAGTAAGCTGTCCTCCCATCAATTCACTCAATTGTTTAGATATGGCTAATCCCAATCCTGTGCCACCGTATTTTCTTGAGGTTGTATCGTCTGCCTGAGTGAATGGCGTGAAAATGTGCCTAAGTTGGCTCGGGGTCATGCCTATTCCTGTGTCCGTTATGCCAATCTTTACTTCCGCAACCCCGTTCCTTTGCATTTTAGCATCGGCACTTAAGGTAATACTGCCGCTATCGGTAAATTTAATAGCATTACTGCACAAATTCATAATAATTTGTTGCAACCTTGTTTTGTCAGCTTTATACAACACCCCGTCGGGTAAGTTGTCATTAATCAACCAGTTTATGGATTTTTGCTCTGCTTGAGCTTTAAATATCACAGATACCTTTTGCAAAATTATTTTTAAATCAAAATCCTCTTCGCTTAGTTTCAATTTCTCGGATTCAATTTTGGCAATATCTAAGATATCGTCGACGACATTCATCATAATATCTGACGAAATTTCGATTTTATTAACAAACGACTTAATCTCATCGATATCATCAGATTTATTCGCAAGTCGAGAAAAACCAACAACAGAGTTCATTGGTGTTCGAATTTCATGACTCATATTCGCCAAAAACCGGCTTTTGGCTTCATTTGCATGTTTGGCTTCCTTCACCGCCAAACTGAGCGACTTGGTCTTTTGTAAAACGAGGCGGTCTAATACAACTTGTCGATTATTCATCATTAAAATTAAGCTTATAAAAATAACCACTAAAGTAAATTGCAGGATAAACAACACTAAATACGAACGATTTTTAAATAGTATGAGATTTGCTTCATTGACAAATATTTTCATCTTCCAAATCTGGTTCAACATATTTAGATTTAAAATTGCGCTAGTCTTTAGTGTATTAACGTCCTGAAAATTTTTGCTGGTTAAAAATGGGTGTTCTTCGCCAAATTCAAATAACTCGTACTCAAATAAATGTCGTTGCTCTTTAGTTAAGGCCATTTCGATTATTTTAGAAACCGAAAAAACACCTGTAGCAAATCCAGTGATGTGATTTTTGGTGGGGTCATCGATGTCGTGACCAGGCTTTAGAACTGGATAAAACACCAAAAAAGATGGATCAAAAAAGTCGTTTTGAACCAACTGTAAAATTTGCGTCGCTGCGGGTTGATAGGTATTTAAAATTGAATCAATAGTAAGCTTTCTCAAAGGATTTGAATAGACGTTAAAGCCAACGGCTTGCTTATTACCTTCAATTGGATTGATATATTGCACATAAACAATAGGGTCATCCTCACTTAAAGGGTCACCTTTAATATGCTCACCATCACTATATTCTCTTGCCAGAAGTTGTTGTGCAGCATCCAGTTTGTCTTGTGAAATTAAGGGGTTCCAGGACAATGCCTTAATCGAATTATCAATGGCCAAAAAATCATCAGACAACATTAAAAAATCAGATTTTTTTAAGTCATCCTGCAATTGAATTGAATGACTCAATTGCTGAAGTTTAGCGACATTGGTTGTTATTTTTCTGTAAATCGCATTTTCAATGGTTTTAATATTTGAATCAATATGCGAATCCGCATTTTGATTAGAGTCCTCTACGAATAACCAAGTCATCATAACAATTGCTACAAACAAGATACTAACCGAATTCACAACCATATATTTCGGTTGACTTGAGTCCTGCTGTTCATCATTAACTGTGTAAAGACTGAGTAAAAATGGTGTCATGATCAATACACCCGATGAGTCTCCCAACCACCAGTACATCATATTAAGTAGGTAAGCGTCCCAGCTAAAAAGATCATTCAGTAAAGTCAGTGACAAAGTACCAATATTTGACGAAATTAAATTAACAAATAGGCCCACAAAAAAAATGAAACTGATGGTTTTTTTACTTTCTGCTTGTTTTATAGGATTACCAATCCAACGATTAAGAATGTATGCACCGACAAAGGTCTGCAACGTCGCACCGGAGGCGATTAGGATATTTTGAAAGCCGAGTTCAGACAATATTTGAGAAACTTCAAAATTGGGCAAAACTGAAAAATTGAAAATGATTGATGCGACAAATACCGCGGGTAATAGCTTGTATCCCCATAGGTATACAGCGCTAAGCGCGATACCCGCAGGTAACCAAACTGGCACAATTTGACTGTTAAAAGAAATATTAGAAAGGATATAACCGGTACCAAAATAGCCAAGTAACAAAAATGCATACCGCTGCGCTAGAAGCGAGTTATTAGTCAATTCAAATACCCTTTTTAAAATATGTAACCTTAGTATAAGTCCAATTAAAGATTCTGCATTTCCAAATAAAGCTATTGATTTATTTATTAATAATTTAGGCTTGAATCAGTCCAACTCGAATTGCAAAACGAACCAACCCAGGGATATCACGTATAGCGAGTCTATCCATTATATTAGAACGATGAGCTTCAATGGTTTTTACACTCAGGAAAAGTTTTTCCGCTATATCTTTAGTAGAATGACCTTCTGCAATTAATTGTAGAATATTACGCTGCCGTGCAGTTAACAATTCTAATGCGTCATTCAGTCCATTAGGGCTATTATTCAACTTTGCGATAATATTCTGATCGATATCCGGACTGATATACAATTTGTCATGTAGCACATTTAATAAACCTTGCTCCAATTCGCTTACCGCAGCGTCTTTTAACATATAACCATCGGCACCAGCTTTTAAGGCTCTTAACACGTAAGGTTCGTTATTGTAATGAGACAATATAAGCACCTTCACTTCCGGAAACTGACTTTTAATGAGTTGGGTCGCTTCAAGTCCGTTCATCTGTGGCATAGAAACGTCCATAACAACAACATCAGGATGCGCACGTTTAACGATAGCGATGGCCTCTAGGCCATTACTTGCCTGTAATATGTTGTCACTATCAATAAAGGCAAAGTGTCTGACTAAGCTGATGATCCCCTGTCTTATCAAGGTATGATCATCTGCAAATAATATGGTGTATTTCTCCATTAACTATCACCTATTTTAGTTTTTGTTTGCCTGCTCTTGCACTTTAATCGCTGCAATCTTCTTTTCCAGAGCATGATTAATTCTAACCAGATTATTTTGCTCACGTCGCAACTCACTTTCATCTCGCAAATTCGTTACTATTCGTTTTGCTTCTCCGTTAGACGCACGTTCGATGACGCACCCCCTTTCAACAATCCATCGCCAATCGCCATTGTTATCAGAAAATCGGTACATCAATTGAAATCGATTGTGGCCAGCTGCCAATATAGCTTGATATTGCGTTTGAAACATTGATTTATCGTCGGGGTGGATCTGATTTAAGTAGCTGTCAGATAAAAATGTAATTCCATCCAGATCAAAAAACAGCTTACTGTCTGTGATTTTTTCGACAAAATTTTGTTCTAAATCACAATCTAATACAATGTCACCTGTCACCCAGAAACACAAATCCATTAATCGTTTCTGTTGCCTCAACGTAGTCATATATTGTTTATCTTTAAGGCTTGAATCGCGCTGCAAAATAAATAGTGCAATACAAAGTAATATCCCTACGATAACAATAAAAATGCCATGCCAGCTTGGGTTTTCTGAAACATGGTTAAACGATAAAACAGGTTTTGGAAAATCAAAATTAGCAAGTTTAAGTTTTTCAACTGTTACAGAGTCAACTCTAACAATATATTGCCCGTCTACTTTCCATGTCCCATTATCGGTAACTAAAAATAGCTGATTATCGGCGCTGGTAATGACCTTATAAACCACATTAAAATTGGCCTGTTCGTTAGCATTTGCACTAAATGCCAATACCAGCAACACAACGACTATATATTTAATACATTTCAAACTACGTTACCTCTGCCAACAAAAGGCACCACCAGTTTAATCGATGTCCCAGTTTCAGGACTGGAATTTAACTGCAATTTTCCATTAATAGTAAAAGCACGCTCTCTAATACTTACCAGTCCTAAACTTTGACTCTTGATTGCAAAATTTAACTTAGAGCCTACATCAAAACCAATGCCGTCGTCGATTACTGATAATGTAATTGTATTATCAACAAAGGTGAACTCGAGCTTAACTTTTGTCGCTTTAGCGTATTTATGAATATTGGTAAACGCTTCCTGTGCAATCCGAAAAATAGAAATCTCCAATTTTTCGGACATCCTCGGAACATCAGTTTGGATCTTAGTCTCAACATTTAATGTACTGAATTTAACCTGTCGTTCTGCTAGCCAGCCTAATGCAACAGATACCCCCATATCGTCCAAAATCGAAGGTCTTAAATTAAGTGATAGATTACGAACCGATTCCAATAACTCGTTTAGCACATGATTAATTAGTTCAATATCCGGTTCAGGTAATTGATGCTGAATTTTAAGAAGCGTCAAACCTTGGCCAATTTCGTCGTGAAGTTCTTTAGCAAAATATCGTCTTTCTTCTTCCTGCTTTTCCATCAAGTTTTTTGACAATTGAGCGAGTTTTTCAAGTGCATCATCACGATTTTTTTGGATTTCGATTCGAGATTCCAAATCGGTAAAAGACGCTTGGTACCAATCGTTTTCTGGATGCAATGGTTTAATATGTAACGACACCGTATGCGGGGCTAAGTTATTTCGATTGATTACTGTTTCCGCTTTATAAAAACCTTTTGTACAAAATTTTTCTTTAATTTCTGGCCAAAGGGGGTGTTCCAACAAAACATTATGTAACTCTTTGGTGTTGCTATCAATTTTCTCGCCAACAAGGCGTTTGTATGCTTGATTAGCAAACAAGATACGGCCATTTAGGCTACCACAAAAGTAGGGAGTTAAATTCGTATCTAAGCCTTGTTGATACATATTCATCACGCGAGCTACTGACTGATTTATTCTAACAATTGTGACAACCAACAAATAAAATAGAAATACATGGACTATTACCGCTCCCCACCAGACAACGAACCCTTCCCGACCAAATATTTCAAATAAAGAAATAATAGCCATGACCAAAGGTACAGAATGCATTTCACGTTGCGAACTATGGGGATGACTCAACAGCAGTAATGAAGACAAAATTAAACACGAGGCTGAAAACGTAACCAGTATGACAAGCAACAAACTGAATTCATCAATATGATTAAAATTCACATTTAATGTAAATGCATAAACACAGCTAAAAATTAACCCCGTACCAATTAGAATATTAATCAGCCATTCTTTTTTGATTTTTTTTATCTGAGATACAACATAAAATAGCGTAACAACGGCGGAAATAATTAATGTAATACAGCTAATGACAACCCAGTATGCGGGATTATCAACATACCCATAAAATGTTGATTCAATGCCGTGTGCTACCAATATAGTCGGTATATGCCATTTAAAACGATCCCAACGTAATACACTGCCCAAATAACTTTTTGTTAAAAATGAAAGATAAAATAGCGCAGACAAACACAGTACTGCCTTGAAGCTTTTAACTTTTACAAAAAAATCATAGTTTAGAAACATGGCTGTTTGCATTTGCGACATAAAAATAATCACAACAAACGAAGCAAAAAATGCCAACGTGGCCACGACAAAATGACGAGGTGAATTTGTACTATTTAACATTCGTTATTCATTCCTGAATAAAATCAATCCATTTATCAATTAGATAAATAAGATCGTCTTTACCGCACCTCAAAATATGGTCACCTAGAAATACATCGTATTCGCTTTCATCTTCTGTTTTTTCCTGACTCATATCCTCATCTTCGTCACGTTCAGTAACCAGATTTTCTAAATGCTCAGCATAATTATTGTGATAAATAGTGAGTTCTTCTGCTTCAATATTGACCGACCACTCTTGCCCGAGCAATACCCCAGAATTTTTTAGCAATTGCTCGCGTAAAGTTTGCAGCACTGAAATACTCATACCAGCTGGCGCTAACTCGTCGTTAAATAAATTAGCGACAACAGTGTACTCACCGCCAAGTTCTAAAAAATGTCGTTTTAGACGTCGATCGTAAACAAACTGAAAGTCCAAGTTAAGTCCTTTGTTGTAATTGCGTATACCGCTCGCATTACGCTAGTGTCATATTAACTTATAGTAGTTGTTTTAAACAAAAAGCCTTAATGAATAATCTGCGGATATTAAAAATAAGTGGGAATTCTTGTTAAGTAGCTTAAGCGCTGCAACTAGATTAGGAATAACCAATTGAAGCATTTCCGTAAAATTCGCGTCAAAATTCGCGTTAGAAGTTGTTTAGAAACGATAAATAATTCACTAAAAGTACCTAAAGACTTTCCTTTCATCATATCCAAACAAATTCTTACTACAAGAAAATAACTAACCGTTACGCTTTAATAATAAGTCATCCTCTTGCTTATTGATAATTATCGACCACATTGATCCTAGGACATTGGCAACAGGAGTTTTAAATAAGCTAGCATTTCCGTAATTACTATCAACCTGCATTGCTTGAGTGTCGTTATTAAAAGAAAATATTGGACTAAACTCACCATCACGTAAAGTACTCTAGTATATAAAGGGTTGACCCGGCAGACCATTACAGTTAACTAAAAATTCATTTTGAATGGCGGATACCAAGTTACGTTATGGGCAAAAGCGTATACCGCCTGAAAACTTGTAAGATATATCTCACAGTACCCTAAGACCTTTCTGAATATAGACGACTAAACCATAGAACAAAACACCATAAACACTTGTTTAATAAGGAAAATAACAATAAAAACACAATGTGACTACTTTTATATTTAGAAACCATAATATTTTCATAGTTCCCCATTTTTCGTTTGTCTCTAATATGAACTCAACGAAACGACGAGAGTGTTAAATGAATTAACACACAGGGATAGGAAACGCTGGAAGCGAATAAGGAAATATTGTAGGAAAGCAGGAGCTTAAACACAAGGAAATGGATAGGGATAGATGGGAAGCTAATTGGACTATTAGGGATGGAAACGTAGGATGCGTTAACGGACTAATATGGACGCACGGAGCGAACAATACGGAAATCAGTCGGTATGGAAATTGGAATCATAAGGACATGAACGCAAGGTAGCGCAAAGGAATATGGGACCAAATGGATGGGAACTCAATGGAATTGAGGGCAAGGAGCAAACAGGGAAGACGATACTAACGGAATTAGTTGAGCAGGACGCTTAAAGAGTCTATGAAAAAAGCAGCTTAGCGCTGCTTTTTTTATGACTGTAGATCACCGCTTATCGACATTCTATTGTGTAATTACGTCATTTTAAGTTATTCATACGACTAACATTCAAACTGAACTTCGCACCTAGAGCTTTTATCATCAAGCTTTGTCAAATAAACCCAGACATGCACACACAGCTACTGAATCATATGGATTTCAGCTTTTTATTCTACTATTTCTCACCTATTTTTTACTCCATTAAAAGTGATCAAAATTAGTCCCTCAACATTTTATTTACTGTCTATAATCTAATTAAGAGTCGATTTTAATTTTTACCGCTAGAGCATTTCTTGCGTAATTGAAGGTACATGTATAAACGAAGCGGTGGGGATATTTACAACTTACTTGGGTAAAAACATATTGTTAATAAGCAATATCAATAAACTTGCGATGTAACTTGCTCGCTTATAACAGACAACTGCAATGAGTAAAATTGATGCTGACGGTTCGCAAGCTATTTTTACACGATAGGCGGAAATAAATGGACGTAATCAATTACTCGGTACACTTATTATGAAAATTGCTGATTTACCTAAAAATGAAAAAGAACGTCTGAAGACCTTATTTTCCTATGGGATACTTGATACAGAACATGAAAAAGCTTTTGATGACTTAACAATATTGGCGTCTGAAATATGTGAATGCCCAATTGCAATGATTAGCTTAGTAGATGCAAAGCGACAATGGTATAAATCTCGGATTGGTGTCGATATAGACTGCACAAGTCGTGACGTAGCGTTTTGTGCCCATGCAATTTTACAAGATGAAATATTTGAAGTTCGTGACACTATGTTAGACGAACGGTTTGCTGACAACCCACTCGTGACCAATTCTCCACACATTCGATTTTATGCAGGAGCGCCCCTTAAATCCCCATCAGGTCTAAATATAGGCACGATTTGCGTTGCCAGTGACCGACCTAAAACATTGAGTTCAAAGCAAAGTAAATCATTGCTTACTTTGGCAACGTCCGTGATGTCTCAACTAGAATTAAAATTACAAAGTACCAAGCTCATTTTAGCAAACAGCTACAAAGAATCGTTTTTGTCTAATATTTCCCATGACGTGCGAACCCCTCTGAATGCAATCATTGGCCTTTCCGACTTGTTGACGAAAAATGTCGAACTCGCAGTGCAATTTCCCGCCGTCACTGAAAACTTGTCGCAAATAGACTCAAGCGGCAAGCAAATGTTAAAAACACTTAATGCCTTATTGGAGGTCGGTAAAATTGATGCTGGTGTGTTAAATCTAGAAATTACGCATTCTGACCCTTCTGACTATATCAAATTTGTCGTAAATAACTTAATGATCAAGGCCAACGAAAAAAGCATTAAAGTTGATGTCCAAATAGCCAATGATATTCCTAAAACAGTGGCAATTGATGAAGCTAAATTTGGTTGTGTTTTATCTAATATAATAAACAATGCCATCAAGTTTAGTCATTCAAACTCCAAGGTCATTGTGAGTGCATCAGTGCTTAATGAGACACTGATATTAAAAGTCGTCGATAGCGGTATTGGAATTCAAACTGAAAAGATCCCTTACCTATTTAATCAGTTTGCGCAAATTACGGGGCAATCACAAAACAATGAAGGTTCGGGCTTAGGGCTATCGATTACTAAGGGCTTAGTCGAACTCATGCATGGTCATATCGATGTACAAAGTAAAAACAAAGTCGGCACAACAGTAACGGTGTCTCTGCCTTATAAGAATGTACCGACGCCCTCGTCCAGCAATATACAAACAAAGAACATCCCAGACACGACAAACATACTTGTTGTTGAAGATAATAAAGTCAATCAAATGGTTATTGCAGCCTTGTTAGGCGCAATACCGGTGCAGTTTAAAATCGTAGGGACTGGCGAAGAGGCTGTAACCTTTGGTACAAATGCTGATTTTGACTTAGTTTTGATGGATATTCATTTACCGGGAATAAGTGGGATAGAAGCCACTCGCCGACTGAGAGCGAACAAAGTCAAAATTCCGATCCTAGCACTTACCGCAGATGTGTATAGGTCAAGTAGAGAGAAAGCCTTATTTGATAGCTTTCTCACTAAACCAATTGCTCTTGACCAATTAGTCGACGCGATTAGTCAAAATTTACTAATCCAAGCGACTACCTAAAACGTAGATCGTAAAATATCGACTAGTCTCTGAAATTGTTAAATTGTAGCGGTTGCCCCAGCTCTGCGCTTCGTAGCACTTGCATAGCTTGTTGCAGATCGTCACGCTTTTTACCCGTCACTCTGACTTTATCACCTTGGATAGACGCCTGAACTTTAAGTTTGTCTTCTTTGATCAACTTAACGATCTTTTTAGCCATGTCTTGTTCAATGCCCTCTTTAAAACCAATAACTCGTGTATAGGTTTTACCTGTGATATCGACTTTCCCTTCGGTGTCCATCGATGCCGGATCTAATCCGCGCTTGGTGCATTTATTTCTCAAAATATCTAACATTTGCTTTAACTGAAAATCGCCTTCACCAACCATTTTCACGGTGCCGTCTTTATATTCAAAGCTGGCCTCAACCCCACGAAAATCGAATCGTGTTGACACTTCTCGAGTTGCATTTTCAGTAGCGTGACGCACTTCATTTACATCAATTTCTGACACAATATCGAAACTAGGCATAATAATCTCCAAAAAAGAACGGTAAGCCTAAGCTTACCGTTTATCAAAATACAAATTTACGCGGACTTTGTTAAGGCATTAACTGGTCTTGATCAGCACCTTCTTTTTCAACTTCTGTTGGCATCATGTCTTCTTTACTGATCCCTAAAGCAAGCGCGATAGAGCTCGCAACATAAATTGATGAATATGTACCAATTACAACACCAAACAATAACGCAGTGGCAAAGCCTTTAATTAGCTCACCGCCAACAAACAACAAGGCCAACAACACTAGAGCTGTCGTAAATGATGTAACCATAGTACGGTTAAGCGTTTGCGTTAACGAGATATTGATAATTTCTTCTGCTTCACCTTGACGTATCTTTCGAAAGTTTTCTCGGATTCGATCGGATACAACAATAGTATCGTTAAGTGAATAACCGATAACGGCCAACACAGCAGCTAATACCGTTAGGTCAAATTCAATACCTAGGGCACTAAATAAACCAACCGTAATAATAACGTCATGTCCTAACGCGGATACCGAGCCTAACGCAAATCGCCATTCAAAACGAAGAGCAACATAGATTAGGATACATAATAACGCCGTTAACATGGCTAAACCGCCCTGTTCTCTAAGTTCACCGCCCACGCTCGGGCCAACAAACTCGATTCGACGCATTGTCGCTGTATCGTCCATAGCAGTTAACGCTGACATGATCGTATCTCCGATCATTTTAGAGTCAATTTTTTCACCTACTGATTCGCCCTCAGCATGTAATCTTGGTGCAATTCGGATTAATACATCACGACTTGAGCCAAAGTTTTGTACCGTAGCGTCACCAAAGCCGTTTTCATCCATAACTTGACGGACTTTTGTTAAGTCAGCACTTTGCTCAAAAGAAACTTCGATTAAGCTACCACCGGTGAAATCAAGTCCCCAGTTTAAACCTTTTGTTGCAAATGACGCGATTGAAGCGACAATTAATAAGATTGAAAACGCCGACGTTATGCGGCGAAGCGACATAAAATTAACTGTTTCTGATAAATTTAAAAGTTGCATATTAATAATCTCGCCGAGTTATATCGAAAGTTTTTCGATTCGTTTACCACCCCATGTTGCGTTCACGATTGCACGTGTCCCAACAATGGCAGTAAACATGGAAGTAGCAATACCAATGGCTAACGTAATCGCAAAGCCTTTAATTGGTCCAGTACCTATAGCAAACAATATAACCGCAGCAATAAACGTTGTGATATTGGCATCGGCAATTGTCGAGAAAGCACTGTCATAACCATGATGAATCGCCTGTTGAGGGCTACGGTTATCTTTCAACTCTTCTCTTATTCTTTCAAATATAAGTACATTGGCGTCAACTGCCATACCAACGGTTAATACGATACCCGCAATACCAGGAAGGGTTAGTGTTGCGCCTGGGATCATAGACATTACACCGATGATCATAACTAAGTTTGCAGCTAGTGCGACGTTTGCAACAAGACCAAACTTTTTGTAATAAACCAGCATAAACAGTAAAACTAAGCCAAAGCCTAACATTACGGCATTAAAACCAGCATCGATATTTTCTTGACCTAAACTTGGACCAACCGTACGTTCTTCAACAATTTGAATTGGCGCAATTAGCGCACCCGCACGTAACATCAAGGCAAGGTTATGTGCTTCTGATGACGAATCCAAACCGGTAATAACGAAGTTACGACCTAAACGCGCTTGAATCGTTGCAACACTAATAACTTCTTCATATTTTTTAAGAATCGAAACGCCATTTTTGTCTTTTACTTCAGTTGGCTTGTATTCGATGAACACAACAGCCATTGGGTTACCAATGTTGTCTTTTGTCATCGCCGACATTTTATTGCCGCCTTTTGTATCTAATGAAATACTTACCTGCGGCATTCCGTATTGATCAAATGAACTTTGTGCGTCAACTATGTGGTCACCCGTAAGTCTTACTTTTTTCTCAAGTAAAACAGGTCCCTGTTTCTTACTGTCATATAGTTTAGCTTTTGGTGGAACACGGCCGTTCATAGCAGCGCCAATATCACCGTCTTGATAAACCATTTTAAATTCTAATGTCGCAGTGGCGCCTAAAATTTCTTTCGCACGTGCAGTGTCTTGTACACCTGGTAATTGCACAACAATTCGTTCTTGCCCTTGACGTTGAACTAAAGGTTCAGCTACGCCGAGTTCGTTTACACGATTACGAATAATAGTAATGTTTTGGTCAACCGCGTAATTACGCGTTTCTTTGATTTTTTGTTCCGTCATTGAAACTAACAAGTCAGGTTCACTTGTTTTGCTATCTTCAATAACGACAAGATCCGGATATTTTTTCTCGATAAAGCGACGGGCGTCGTCTAATTCTTCAGCTTTTCGAATTTGAACTCGGACAGCTTCACCAGAACCGGTTTGCGCTATACGACGATAATAAATTTTCTCTTCACGAAGGTCAGCTTTAAAGTCTTCTTCCATTTCAGTGAATTTTTTATTCATGGCTTCTTTCATGTCCACTTCCATAAGGAAATGCACACCACCACGTAAGTCAAGACCAAGCTTAAGTGGACCAGCACCAAAGGCCTGTAACCATCCAGGTGTTGCAGGAGCAAGGTTTAACGCTACTACAAAGCCGTCGCCTAAACTATCGCCAATCGCTTCTTTTGCTTTTAATTGATCATCTTCACGCTTAAGTCGAACTAAAATACGACCTTCAGCCAATTCTGATTTTTTATATTCTATTTTGGCTTCATCTAACTTAGCCACAACAGTGTCTAATACTAACGCATTAACTTCAGCGCCACGGACGCCAGATACTTGGATGGCGGGATCTTCGCCGTAGAGATTTGGTGCAGAATACAACCCGCCGATAAGCAGTACCAACACCACCATGACGTATTTCCAGAGTGGATACTTATTTAACACGTTAAGACCCTTTTATAATTATTATCGTTAAATGAAAAAGCCCGGCTAAGCCGGACTTAACAACTACTAAATTGATTTTATTGTGCCTTTAGGCAAAACAGAATTAATTGAGCCTTTTTGAACCATTACTTCAATACCTTCCGCAAGTTCAACACGAACGAAGTCTTTATCGTCAGCAACTTTAGTGATTTTACCAATCATGCCGCCAGCCGTTAAAACTTCATCGCCTTTTGCAAGTGACGATACTAGGTTTTTATGTTCTTTTACGCGTTTAGCCTGTGGACGGTAGATCATGAAATAAAAGATCACACCGAAAATTAACAACATGATCAACATGTCAGGTCCTGCAGCTGCAGCTGGAGCGCCGCCTTCGGCATATGCGTTAGAAATGAATAAACTCATGGATTTCCCTTAATCTCTTTAATAATTTTTACAATGAAATTCTATATAAGGACGAAACAGCGTTTATACAATGCCTCGTCCACTAATTTTAAGCTATTTGTTTAACCCTTCATCCGACATTGGCGGAACAGGTAAATCACGTAATGCGTAAAACTCAGCAACATATTCATCTAGTCGATCGTTTTGAATTGCATCACGTAAGCCTTGCATTAATCGTTGGTAATAACGAAGGTTGTGGATCGTATTTAAACGAGCGCCCAAAATTTCGTTACATTTGTCTAAGTGATGTAAATAAGCACGGGAATAATTACCACAGGTATAACAATCACATCCAGCATCAAGTGTGCCCGTATCGTCTTTATGACGTGCATTACGGATCTTAACAACACCGTCAGTAACAAATAAATGACCATTGCGAGCATTTCGAGTTGGCATTACGCAGTCGAACATATCAATACCACGTCTTACCGCTTCAACGATATCTTCAGGCTTTCCAACCCCCATTAAATAACGAGGCTTTTGTTCTGGTAATTTGTAAGCCGTAGTATCTAAGATATTTATCATATCTTCTTTAGGCTCACCAACCGACAATCCACCAATGGCGTAACCGTCAAAACCTATTTCTTCTAGACCCGCTAGTGAAACTTCACGTAAGTCTGGGTACATGCCACCTTGCACGATACCAAACAATGCCGCTTTGCTGTCACCGTGTTCTTCTTTAGAACGTTGTGCCCATCGTAATGACAATTCCATTGACGTTTTAGCTTCTTCAACTGTCGCTGGATATGGCGTACATTCGTCAAAAATCATCACAACGTCAGCGCCTAAATCGCGTTGAACTTCAATTGAACGTTCTGGCGTTAACATAATCTTTTCACCGTTAATTGGTGAACGGAATTCCACACCGGCTTCAGTTATCTTGCGCAAATCGCCTAAACTAAATACCTGAAAACCACCCGAGTCTGTCAGAATTGGTTTTTGCCAATTCATGAAGTCGTGTAAATCGCCGTGTTTACGAATAATTTCAGTGCCTGGACGTAACATCAAATGGAACGTATTGCCTAAACAAATATGAGCACCGGTTTCTAATAATTCGTCGGGTGTCATCCCTTTAACCGTACCGTAAGTACCGACCGGCATAAACGCAGGAGTTTCTACCTCTCCGCGATCAAACTTTAATTTACCACGGCGAGCTTTGCCGTCGGTGTTGATCAATTCAAATTTCATCGTTGGTCTCTAAAATGACAAGCACTATTTAGCTTGATTAAGTCTTCTAAAATTGCGCGCATTATATCTGAGTTCTTAGTAAAAATCCCTATTGAATAATCAACTAGGTGAATTACAATGGCAACTTCTGCCAAATGGAAGTCAGCGCACGCTGCATGGGCATGTCTCCAAGGAACCGCGCCAGGTTATTTTAATCTGTATAGAGATTTAGGAGTCATAATGTCTACCTCAATAATTGCCGACATCATTGGTATGTGCGGCACTTTTTCGATTGTTCTTGCCTATTTCATGATCCAATTGGATAAAATGGATCCCAAAGGCGTGATCTACAATATGCTTAATTTGGTTGGCGCAATCTTGCTGCTGATTAGCCTTTGCATTAATTTTAACTTAGCGAGTTTTGTCATTGAACTGTTTTGGATAGCAGCGTCTTTGGTTGGATTGTATAAATATTTTAGAAAAGGCCGAGTGCAAGTCTAAATGGTAAAGCGGTTTTCCGCTCTACCATTTTCTTTCATCAGCTATGGAACCGTTTTTTTAGTTAAGAACATCGCGTCACCGTAACTAAAAAATCGGTATTCATTTTCAACCGCTAAGTTATAGCCATTCAAAATATGTTGTTGACCAGCAAAAGCAGACACCAACATGATCAAGGTTGACTCAGGTAAATGAAAATTAGTGACCATCGCATCAACTATTTTAAATTCATATCCAGGATAAATAAAAATATCGGTTTCGCCAGTTAGAGGTTTTAATTGCGAATATTGACCCGTTTGCATCTCTGACTTCCAAGCCGCCGATTCAATTGATCTCACCGACGTTGTCCCGACCGCAATGACTCGTTTTCCATTCGCTTTAGTTTTTTGAATTGCTTCAACAACCTCTGCCGACACATCTGCATATTCAGCATGCATTTTATGGTCGGTCACCGTATCAACACGAATCGACTGGAACGTTCCAGCGCCTACATGTAAAGTAACAAACTCAGTTTGCACACCTTTTGCGGCTAATTCCGCTAATAACCCTTCAGTAAAATGCAAACCAGCCGTTGGTGCAGCAACCGCACCTGGCTTTTCGTTATAAACCGTCTGATAACGTTCTCTATCAGATTCTGTGTCCGGACGGTCAATATATGGTGGCAGTGGCATATGCCCTTTTTGTTCTAAAACCTCAAGAACTGTGGAGTCTGTAAGAAACCGCAATTCAAATAAATCATCGTGGCGCTGGATCATTTCTGCCCGAACGTCCTCTTCTAGAATAAGAATCGTCCCGGGCTTTGGCGCTTTACTGGCTCTGACATGCGCTAAGACAGAAGCTTCGTCAATCAATCGTTCAACTAAAATTTCAACTTTTCCGCCAGATTCTTTTTTGCCATACATCCGGGCTGGAATAACACGAGTATTGTTAAAGATAAGTAAATCACCAGGTTCTACCAACGACACGATATCAGAAAATACCCTGTGGTTAACCTCCCCCGTATTGCCATCTAACACCATTAGTTTGCTACTACTGCGTTCACTTTTAGGTGCTTTGGCAATTAACTGCTCGGGTAAATCAAAATGGAAATCGGCGACTTGCACATCTAACCTCAAATAGTTGGTAAAATTCGCGATATTCTACCAGTCTTTAATAGAAATCCCCAACTTGTGGTACTTATCTTATTCACGACTTGTTTAAATTCTCGTTTCTTTATAGAGTAAAGGTCTTTTTAGGCACAGATGCGTTAAATGAACGCGTAATATAAAGGTTGTAATTTCGTGGATCGCAAACTTCCCCTACTACTCATTACATCTGATCCTAAGAATCGTGTACAACTAAGTAATCGAATTAGAAGTTTACAACTGTTTGATATCCATACTGTTGAAAACAGCAGAAGTGCAATTGAAAAGTTAAAAAATAATAATTTTCACTTTATCATTTCAGATATTGATATCGGTGATGTTGATGGTTGGTGTCTATCAAGTTTAATTCGATCGGACATTTATGTATGCGACCGTAAAATTCCTATCGTATTGTTGACCGACACTCACAGTGAACGTATTGCCGAAGCCACAGCTAAAGCATTTGGTATAAACGCGGTATTAACTAAAAGTGAAACATCTAAAGTAAACGAAATCTTAGCCGACGCGTTTTCTCTCTCATTACCGATCAGTAGTAAAATGACCGCCTTAAATGTTATGGCGGACAAAAGCTTAGCGTCGGAAATCGAATTACTTATTGATTCAAAATTTGAGACCTTCACCGTTCCAAATGCCAAAGATGGCTTGGCTATTCTCCGCCAACAAAACATTGACTTTCTAATCGTTGATAATGCACTGCCGGACAACACAGCGTCAGAATTAATCAAAGCTGTACATCAAGAACTGCCCGAAATCCCATGTGTCGTTATCGTTCCTAGGAACGATATTGAAGTTGCCGAATATTACATGATCCATGGCGCAAGTGACTTTATCTACCGCCCTTTAAATCCTTCCCGAGTTCTTAATATTTGTGAACGGGCTGCGCGACGCAATGACTTTATGATCAGCAATAATCAATTTGCGCAAAAAGTATCGCAGCTAGAACAAAGTGAACGGAAATTTCGCGACCTTTTTGACGAGCATACAACCCTTCTAGAGAACTTGAGTTCTGTTGTCATTGAATTAGATAAAGACGGTAAAATAAAATTCCTGAACAAAACCTGGCGCAGTTTAACTGGGTTTTCGATTGAACGATGTATTGGCAAAAACTTACTCGAGTTTATTGAAGTTGATGAATTAGGCGCTGTCAGATTCACCGCCAAAATCAACAGCATGTTGAAGTTGAATCAAACATCCTCTACCGAAGAGGTCAAAATTAGAACGGCTTACAATTACGATTTGTGGGTTGAGATTAAGCTGCATAAAATAATTAAAAATGGCGTAACGTCAGGTTTAAGTGCGACAGTTGATAATATTCATGATCGTAAAAAAGCAGAAGAAAAATTAAGTCACCTTGCATTACACGACACGTTAACTGGTCTCTATAATCGATATTACTTTGATACGCAACTGAGTCGGTTGACACTCCTTGCGTCACGCGGAGATGACAGCCACTGTTTGCTCTACATCGACCTTGACCACTTTAAAGTAATTAATGATACAGAAGGTCATCAAACGGGTGATATGGTCCTTCGAGAAGTGTCTCAGATACTTTCGCAACGCCTTAGACAGTCAGATATTTTATGCCGAGTTGGTGGTGATGAATTTGTTATCCTGTTGTCCAGTACAACAATGGAAAACGCAAAAACGATTGGCAATAATATTTGTAAGCAAATATCCGATACCCATTTTCAATTTTCCAACAACACCTATAAAATCAGCGCCAGTATTGGTCTGTCAGAAATAGACGGCCACAGCACAGCGCCTGAATACCTCCGACAAGCTGATATCGCTTTGTATGTGGCCAAGAATAAAGGCCGAAATCAAATTCATTGTTTTGCAGAAGATGACGTTGAATCGACAATGCAATTCGACAATATGAAATGGGTACACCGGCTACAAGATGCTGTTATTAATGACAATTTAATACTGCACTTCCAGCCAGTTTGGGATCTTGAAGAAAACAAAGTGGCCTACTTTGAAGCGTTGGTCAGACTGCAACATGGCGATACGTTAACTTATCCAAACGAGTTTATTCCTGCGCTTGAACGTGCAGAGGACATTAGTTTTCTCGATCATCAAGTGATTAACCAAGCATTAAAATCCCTGAGTAGTAACCCTGAATTACACCGTGTGGCCATTAACCTTTCTGCACATGCTTTTTCAGATGAACGCTTAGCGCCACTTATTGAATCAAAACTAAAAAAATACAATGTCGATGGTCATCGAATTATATTCGAACTCACTGAATCAGCCAGCTTAACTAATGTAAGTGGCACAAGGCGGATGATTGAGACCATAAGCGCACTAGGTTGTGAGTTTTCCATAGACGATTTTGGTACGGGCTTTAGTACCTTTGCTTATTTGAAAGAACTGCCGGCACACTCTGTTAAAATTGACGGTAGTTTTGTTAAAGACATGAACAATAATTCGGTTGATAAAACTCTTGTAAGTGCTATTGCAGAAGTCGCAACCGCGTTAGGTAAGACATCCGTCGCGGAGTTTGTTGAAAACGCCGATATCTTTGACGAGTTGTTGAAAATGGGGGTTCGATATGCACAAGGATATTACATCGGCCGACCATTACAACTTGATGACGTTAAAGACTTTCAATTCGCACACAATAAAAAAGCCACTTAATAAAGTGGCTTTTTTTATCCAAATAATTTTTAAATTATCTGTCTTTAATTGCTTTGGCTATCTCTGAATCTCCGTGACCATTGGCATTTGCCCAATCTAAATCACCTGAATCAGCAAAATGTGATGCTGGCATACGTTTAACGATAAACTCGCCCGCGCCTTGAGCATTTTTTGTCATTGCGTAACGAACCAAGTTCTCTCCGCCACAAGTTATGCCGTCATAGATATGGCGTAGTTTTACGCCGGCTTCTTTTAACTTCTTACGGACACGTGATTTGTTATCAGTTGCAACGTTATCGCAAAATCCTGCAAGCACTGAAGCCATATCTGCAGACTTGGCTGGAGTTGAAAACGCAATTCCACCTAAAATCAAAGAAACAGACAATAGTGTTGTTACAAACTTCATAAACATTCTCGCTTTTTTATTATTATTAAGGACATTACCACAGAATTATTGTTATTCAAGTCTATGTTTTGTCAATTTAAGGAAAACCCCTAATCCTTTACAAGAGTAACAAACTGATAAGGATAGCTATTCTTCTCGTCAGGGAGGTGGCTTTCTTTGTCCACTTCCGTCCAACTACCGACGGTTTCCCAATCTGGGAATTGTGTATCACCATCATTAATCGTTATATCGATCAAAGTTAGATACAAGGTCGACGCTAATAATAAATAGTGTTGGTATATTTTACCACCCCCAATGATCATTACTTCAGCTTCTTTTTCAACCAAAGTGAGCGCATCTTCAGGTGAATGTACAACATCGACCCCTTCATGCGTCCAATCTTTATTACTAGTGACGACAATATTTTGTCTACCCGGCAGTGGTCGGCCAATTGAATCAAATGTCCGACGCCCCATAATGACCGGTTTACCAAGCGTTACCGATTTAAAATGCTTTAAATCGGCAGGCATATGCCAAGGCATGTCATTATCTCTGCCTATTACCCTATCGTGGGCCATCGCGGCAATTAATGAAATCTTAGTCACGCGGCTTTCCTAATCTCAATTATGGCTTGTAGATGACTTCAACATCGTAGTCATCTTCGTTCCAATCTTCATCGTCTTCGTCATCTGCATCACCTGCAGCCGCTTCCAACGCTTCTTCATGGTAACTATGCCACTGGAATTCAACTTTCTCATCTTCATCCGTAACAATTTCTCTCGGCATATCTTCTAACGCGTCTGACAAATCGTTGCATAAATCTTTTGTATTTTGACCGGTGGAAGCTGAAATCTGGTAAACAGGCCCATCCCACTCCAAGCGTTCAACGATAGATTTACAAAGCTCGTTTGCTTCTTCTTCTGACATCAAGTCAATCTTGTTAAAGACTAACCAACGCGGTTTGCCTGCAAGTTTTTCGCTGTACTGTTCTAATTCACCAACGATAACTCGTGCATTGTCGACTGGATCAGAACCATCAACAGGTAAAATATCGACTAAATGCAACAGTACGCGACAACGTTCTAAATGGCGGAGGAATCGGATCCCTAAGCCAGCGCCATCTGCAGCACCTTCAATTAGGCCAGGTATATCCGCAACAACAAACGAGTTACCCGCACGGACAACACCTAAATTTGGAATAAGTGTGGTAAATGGATAATCAGCGACTTTCGGTTTAGCTGCTGAAACTGACCGGATGAAAGTCGATTTACCAGCGTTTGGTAAACCTAACATACCTACGTCAGCTAATAACAACAGTTCCATTTGTAGGTTTCTAACTTCACCTGGCGTACCATTGGTTTTTTGTCGAGGTGCACGATTAACGCTACTTTTAAAGCGCGTATTACCTAATCCGTGGAATCCACCTTTGGCCACCAATAACTTTTGACCGTGTTTGGTCAAGTCACCAATGATTTCGTCTGTGTCTAAGTCTCGAGCGCGAGTACCGATTGGTACTGACAATATGCAATCTTCACCACGTGAACCTGTGCAATTTCTACCCATGCCATTTTGGCCACGCTGGGCTTTATGAAAACGCTCAAAACGATAATCTACAAGGGTATTGAGTCCTTCATCTGCGAGTAAAAACACATCGCCACCATCGCCACCATCGCCGCCGTCTGGACCACCATTAGGTACATATTTTTCACGACGGAACGAGATCGCGCCGTTACCGCCATCACCAGCGTCGACTTTGATTTCTACTTCATCTACAAATTTCATTTCGCAATTAACTCTTGTTGTTCTAAAGCGCCTACCTATCACTATATCTCGGGATGGGTAAAGCTGCCACTATTCTAGTATGTATGCATTAGAAATAAAAAACCCCGCATAAGCGGGGTTTTAAAATACTTTACAGTTACTGATATTATTCAGCAACAATGCTCACGTATTTACGGTTAAGTGGACCTTTAACGTCAAACTTAACTTTACCTTCTGCAGTAGCAAACAATGTGTGGTCGCGGCCCATACTAACGTTTGTGCCAGCGTGGAATTTAGTACCACGTTGACGAACGATAATATTACCGGCTAATACTGTTTCTCCACCAAAACGCTTAACACCTAAACGTTTGCTTTCTGAATCACGACCGTTACGAGTACTACCACCAGCCTTTTTATGTGCCATTTTATAGTTCCTCTACTAATTAAGCGTTAATGCTTGTAATTTTCACTTCTGTAAACCACTGACGATGGCCAGCTTGTTTACGTGAATGTTTACGACGCTTAAATTTAACAATTTTTATTTTCTCACCACGACCGTGAGAGACAACTTCAGCTGTGATTTTACCACCAGATACTAATGGCGCACCAACCTTTACATCGTCGCCGTTAGCAACTAACAACACTTGATCAAACTCGACTGCAGAACCAGTTTCTACGTCTAGTTTCTCAAGACGAATGGTTTGGCCTTCAGCAACACGGTGTTGTTTACCACCACTTTGGAATACCGCGTACATATTACTCCGTCTCCTGTGCGTTCTTCGCACAATTTTAATCTGTAAAACAGGGCGCGAATTCTAAATGAGATGCAAAATAGACGCAAGCACTAATTACGTTTAAATGAATAAAAAACGACATTTAATTACTAAATCAGATAAAAGCGGTAGATTGCCCATTTAAGTTTACTTATTTTATGATGATTTAGATTTCTTAATCTATTTTGTATTTAGATAATGTGTGTACTCAGGTACACTTTGCCGCAAGTTGAATTAAAATTTTAAAGCAGTTGATGGAAATTCAGAAAATCATCGAACTTGCCAGTCCCGACATGCAAGCCGTAAATCAGTGTATCGCGTCTCAATTAAAGTCAGATGTCGCGTTAGTTAACCAATTAGGTGTTTATATCGTTAATAGTGGCGGTAAACGCATTCGCCCTATGTTAACCGTATTAGCCTCGCGAGCGCTGGGTTATGAAGGTGATAACCATTCTACTTTAGCGGCCATAATTGAATTCATCCATACCGCAACATTACTCCATGATGATGTTGTCGATGAATCTACGATGCGCCGTGGCAAAGAGACCGCCAATGAAGTGTTTGGTAACCAAGCAAGTGTACTTGTGGGTGACTTTCTTTATACCCGCTCGTTTCAAATGATGGTTAGCTTAAAATCCATGCGTATTATGGATATTTTAGCCAATGCGACCAATGAAATTTCAGAGGGCGAGGTTTTGCAGTTAATGAACTGTAATGATCCAGACACCACTGAACAAAGTTATTTTGAGGTCATTTATGGTAAAACCGCACGATTATTTGAAGCGGCAACGCAACTCTCGGCTATTATTGCAGGTGCAGATGAGGCAACTGAACAAGCGATGCAAAAATATGGCATGCATTTAGGTACGGCATTTCAGCTAATTGACGATGTAATGGATTACACTTCAGAAGCCGGCGACATGGGTAAAAATACCGGTGATGACCTAGCAGAAGGGAAACCGACTTTGCCTCTGCTATACGCCATGTGGAATAGCACAGGTGCACAGTCTGAACAAATTCGTCTTGCGATTCAAAACGGTGATGGCCTTCCCCACCTCTCAGACATCATAGCAACGATGGAACAAACCGGTGCCTTAGAATATACGAGAATAAAAGCCGAGAAAGAAGCAGACAAAGCGATAGAGCAATTAACCTGTTTAGAAGAGTCTGAATTTAAGCAAGCGCTTGTTTCTTTAGCACATATCTCCGTTCATCGAACGAATTAACTTCTTACCATTAGTTCCACTTTAAGTTTACGTGGCCAATTTATTTAGTAAATTGGTCACGTAGTAATAAAGCAATATCACATAAATAAACTTTGCTTAGGTATGACTTAGGCATAAACGGTGGACTGAACCCGTATCAAAGCAGTAATTTTACCGCCTACTGAATAATAAAAAACCGCTTAAGGGCTAAGCCCCAAAGCGGTTTTTTGACGATATTTTAAGTTTAATTACGCGTTAACGAAATCTTCACCTAGTTTAATATCACCACGTAAGCCTTCAATCATTTCAGCTTTACATTTTTCTTCATATTCACTTAATTCGCCATAATGAAGAATTTCTTGAACACCGTTTTTACCAATTAATACTGGCTGTGCGAAGAAACGAGCATCAGAACCGTCACCTTCAACATATGTGTATTCAAATACGTCTTCTTCGCCGTTAAGCGCGTCTACTAAGCTTAGTGCAAAACGTGCTGCTGCTAGACCCATAGACAAAGTAGCAGAACCGCCACCCGCTTTGGCTTCAACAACTTCTGTTCCTGCATTTTGAATACGGTGAGTTAATTGCTCAATTTCTTCTTGAGAGAACTCTACGCCTTCAACTTGAGAAAGAAGAGGTAAAATTGTTGTACCAGAGTGACCACCAATAACAGGCACTACAATATCTTCACAATCCAAACCTTTAACTGCAGCAACAAACGTTTCTGCACGAATAACGTCTAGTGTCGTAACACCAAACAATTTCGCTGGGTTGTATTTACCTTTTGCTTTTAACGTTTCAGCAGCAATTGCAACTGTCGTATTAACAGGGTTAGTGATAATTCCGATACATGCTTCTGGTGCATGGTCAGCAATACCTTCAACCAAGTTTTTAACGATACCTGCATTGATGTTGAACAAGTCAGAACGATCCATACCCGGTTTACGTGGAACACCAGCTGGGATCAATACAATGTCTGCACCCGTTAACGCCTTATCAAGGTCGTCTGCCCCAAACCCTTCAACTTTTACAGAAGTTGGGATGTGGCTCAAGTCAACAGCAACACCTGGAACAACCGGTGCTACGTCGTACAATGCTAATTCAGAACCTTGTGGTAACTGAGTTTTTAGTAATAAAGATAGAGCCTGACCGATACCACCAGCGGCACCTAAAACTGCAACTTTCATGTATTTCTCCAGTTTAATTGGTTATAGAGTACGATTTCCGGCAAACCATACTTAAATATGAGTAAAAACTCAAATAGCAATTAGTATTATAGCGACAAATGAATTATTATTTATTTGTTAAATGTGGGGGAAAATATTTACATGAGTCAAACCAAACAAGAAGAGCTAATAAAAGCGTTCAAAGCATTACTAAAAGAAGAACGTTTCGGATCGCAAGGCGATATCGTTGACGCCCTAAAAGCTCAAGGATTTGACAATGTAAGTCAATCTAAAGTCTCAAGGATGCTGACTCGATTTGGCGCTGTTAGAACCCGTAATGCCAAACAAGAAATGGTCTACTGCTTGCCTGCAGAGCTTGGTATGCCTACCGCTAAGAGCCCTCTTAGACAATTAGTGCTCGATGTAGAACACAACGAGTCTATGGTTATAATCCGAACCAGTCCTGGCGCTGCGCAGCTCATTGCTCGCTTACTCGATTCAGTTGGAAAAGCCGAAGGTGTGCTTGGAACAATCGCCGGCGACGATACTATTTTCATCGCACCATTGAAGGTAAGTGAGATTGAACATACCCTAACAAACGTGAAACAATTGTTTGAAACTGTCTAGATAACTAGCCAAAAATAAAAAAATCCGCATATTTTCATGCGGATTTTTTATAAGTAATTACTTTAAACTAATCTTCGTTTATAGATCCGATCTTATGAATCGAAAGATCTGCACCAACAAATTCGTCTTCATCTGTCATTCTTAGAGCAGAGAATTTGTTAACCAAACCGTAAACAATTCCACCACCGACTAACGCAATTGTAATACCAGCAAGTGTCCCGATAATTTGAGCTGTCAATGATACGCCACCTAAACCACCGAGCGCTTCACTACCAAATATGCCACAGGCAATACCGCCCCATGCACCGCAAACGCCATGCAATGGCCACACACCTAATACATCATCAAACTTAAACTTGTTCTGTACATAGGTAAACAACCAAACAAATAAGCCACCAGCAATCAAACCGACAAACAATGAACCGATTGGATGCATGACATCAGAGCCTGCACAAACCGCCACCAAGCCCGCTAATGGACCATTGTGAATAAAACCAGGGTCATTTTTACCAAAATACAAAGCAGCTAAAATACCACCGACCATCGCCATTAATGAGTTAACCGCCACAAGGCCTGAAATACCATCCAGTGTTTGTGCTGACATCACGTTGAAGCCAAACCAGCCGATACTTAATATCCAAGCACCTAACGCTAAAAATGGAATGTTAGATGGTGCAAATGCCACAAGTTTACCGCCACGTATTCGGCCTTGTCGCATTCCCAACATTATAACAGCGACAAAGGCTAACCAACCACCTACACCATGGACGACCACAGAACCTGCAAAGTCATGAAACTGAGCGCCGGTTAACGCTTCTAACCAAGCCTGAAAGCCCCAATTGCCATTCCAAATAATCCCTTCAAACGTTGGATATACCACACCAACTATCAACGCGGATGCGATTAAAAATGGATAAAAACGACCACGTTCCGCAATACCGCCCGACACGATAGCTGGAATTGCTGCCGCAAACGTCATTAAAAAGAAGAACTTAACTAAATCATAACCATGGTTTTCTGATAACGTCTGAGCACTCGCAAAAAAGGTCGTATCGTACGCTAACCAATAACCAACAAAAAAGTAAGCTACGCATGATACGCCAAAATCAGCCATGATCTTAACCAACGCATTAACTTGGTTTTTGTGTCTAACCGTACCAACTTCTAAAAAGGCGAATCCGGCATGCATGGCAAAAACCATTATAGCGCCGAGTAATATAAATAACGTGTTAGAGCTTTGGACTAATGTCTCTACTGCACTATTAATTTCTTGCATTTTGTCTAACCCTATATCGCTTCGTTGTTTTCTTCACCAGTACGGATCCGCACGACACGGTCGACATCAATTACAAAAATTTTGCCATCGCCAACTTTGCCAGTTCTGGCTGTATTGGTAATGACATCAATGCAGCGCTCCACATCGTCACTGTTGACAATCATTTCAATTTTTACTTTTGGTAAAAAATCGACCTGATATTCAGCGCCTCGATACATTTCCGTATGCCCTTTTTGGCGTCCAAACCCTTTTACTTCTGTAATCGTCATGCCGACGACTCCTACTTCTTGCAGCGCAAGACGAACGTCTTCTAAACGGAACGGCTTTATGATTGCTTCAATCTTTTTCATTTTTACACCATGTTGATTGCATATTTATTTTGAAAAAGAGCCTAAATATTCACAGTTAAATATGCAATAGTTACAGGTGAGTATTGGTCACTTATATGGATGAAATCTTTTCACCCATATAAAAGCCGAATGATAGTGTCTAGGGTGACTGGCGTGAAAGACTAGATTTAGAGAGAGCCTTGGTTTACCAAAAAGTCCACTGAAGGTGCAAAAAAGGCTGCCCCCGTTTCTGCAGTTGTATAATTTAACAAGTGGTCATAGTCCCCATCATCATTACCGACGACCATATTTGATAAGATCGCAGAAAACGCATCAGGATCAGCGCAATACGAGATAAACAATAATCCCTGATGGCTTAAATCACCATAGGGCATACTTTGTCTCATCAACTCTCGCGTTTTTCCTTCTGCATTTTTGACATTTGATCTTTTCACATGCGCGGTTAACGGCATATCTTCCGCTGAAAATTCTTTGTCATCCATTTTTGTCCGACCAATGATCAACTCTTGCTCCTGGGTTGGTAATTTATCCCAGCGATTAAGGTGGTGGCGATAGCGTTGAACATGAACAAAGCTGCCAGCAGTGAACTTGCCGGCATCTGCTAGTAATGCAATTTCACGACGTTTTCTGCCTTTTGGATTTTCGGTACCATCTACAAAGCCTGTTAAATCACGACCGTCTAGATAGCGAAAACATGGCACCTGTTCGATTAGTTCTATGGTTTCACCAAATAAAGTTAAAATACGGCGACTCGCAATATAGTTCACATCTTGGCGGTCAGAACGAAGTTGAATAAACAAATCCATTGGCGACGCCGGCATTTGTCTGTCGTCTTGCCCCATTGCCGGAAATGGTTTTAAACCAGGGGGGATATCATCTGGGTAAAGTTCTTGCCAAAAACTTGCACCAATCGCAATAACTCCACTGAACATACCTTCGGAAAACTGTTCAGAAATTTCGTCAAAGATTTTCGGTAGTTGGCTTAGCGCTTCTCTAATTACGGGCTCGTAACCTTCATGTGCATTAAAAAACAAATGCAATCCATGTAAATTTGCTTCAGTACAAATGCCCCATTGTTCTCTCGCCATTATTCACCTCTTCATTTGTATTAACGCATTCTACTCTGAAATACACTTAAGCTTAATAAAAACAATAACCTTATGTCCTAAATTTCAACTATAGATAACTCTCTTTTATTATATAACCACAAATTTGCCTTTTTAAATTGAAAAACACCTTAGCCGCCCTTATTATTTACAAACCGACCGGTCTGTACTTTGAATGGAATAGTTAGAAAACAATTAATGCCCAAATTTATTATCATAGTTACTCTCATCTTCAGTTTGTTTTTTAGCCACTCAGGTCACGCTGTGGAGAAATTTGTTGAATTGCAAACAGGCTCATTAATGGGAATGGCACATATTTCGTTTGGTCTAACGCTCCACAAGAATCACAATTTTTCCATTGGCATTGGTTTTGTACCAGAGCTAGACAGCCACGAAGAAATGACGCTAACGAGTTTAAAATATCGCTATGAAGGTGATACTCGTATTGAAAGCGAATTGTTTGGTACGTCTATAACAATTAGTCCATTTAACTTTGGTTTGGCAAGTCTAATTGGTCACCAAGACGAAATATATAAGAAAAGCCCAGATTACCTGCCCGATGGCTATTATTTCCCTACGGCAAAACGCGTTATTTTTAACTATCAGACAGTTGTTTCTTTCAATTCAGACCTGCAAGTTTATATGGATTGGAGTGTGCTAGATGTTGGCCTGATAAATTACGTTAGAAATTTTGAATTTTATAATGACAATTACGACGCCTTTGGTTTGGAAGGCATCGTAAGTTATGGCTTTGGTATAAGGAAACGATTTTGAATTCAATTATGAATATTGTCGCCTCAAACGGCTATAATTATCTTCGTACAGCCTTAATTGCTGTAGCAACAACACTCATTTTGGTGGGCTGTGATTACGAACTTTCGCCATGGCAAACCGACGTCTATTGCCCGGGTCAATCCGTTGATGAAAACCTTGCGTTGATTAAACAGATTGAACAAACCAAACAAATCGGCGATTCATTTAAAGTTGCATTATTGGGCGACCCACAACAATTTCCAGAAGATTTTGACGAAACGATAAAATTGTTAAACACCTATGCAGAAGTCGATTTTATTATTCTATTAGGTGACTTAGTCGAAACTGGATTAAAACAGGAGTTTGAGTGGACATGTAAAGCCATGAATCATTCAAACAAACCTATTATTCCAGTAATCGGTAACCACGACTCATTATCTTATGGGGTCGATATTTGGCTTCAAACGTTTGGTGAGTACGATTTTACATTTTCATATTTAGGGACGAAGTTTGTTGCCTACAACGACAACCAATACGAATTTGAAGACGTGCCAGATCTAGACTGGTTAGAGCAAGCTTCAGCAATTTCTGACGACGAAACACGGCTACACACCATTGGTATGTCACACATCGAACCTTGGGGAAGAGCCCCAGATCTAAGCCAGTTCTTGGCTAAAAATGGGTTTGATCAAATGCTTCATGCCCACAAACACAAATTTGCTTATTACCAGCGAGAAGAAGTGGGCTTGCCTCACTTTATAACCGCCGATACTCAAGATGTTAAATTTGCCATCATGACGGTTACACCAGATACAATTACAATTGAACAATGCGATCCTGTCTGTTTACCGGCCGAAATTGAAATTAGGTAGGTTTTTCTCTATCTCACTAAAAATTAATAAAAAAGTCACATCTTAGAAACAAAACAGAAATAAAAATGAAATATTTTATTCACATTGAAATATTTCTGTAACATTTGTGCTATTTAATACCGTCAAATATTTCAAGACGCCGATTTTGCGTCTAGGATTAAGTTAAACAACTTCCTTGATATAGGTATTAAAATGAAAATATTGCGACCAATCATCGCCGTTGCTGCCCTAAGTGCACTGACAAACAGCGCATTTGCTGCTCAATTTACGACTGACGTTTACGGTAAAGTTAACGTTACCGTACAAAACTCAGATGGTGAAACTGAATTAAAAAGCAACTCATCTCGTTTTGGCCTAAAGGGCTCTGAAAAGCTTAAAGGCGGCTTGGAAGTGTTTTACAAATACGAAATTCAAGTTGATGTGGCAGATGAATCTACAACAGAAAACTTAAAATCACGTAACCAATATATTGGTCTTAAAGGCTCGTTTGGTGAGGTTATTTTAGGCCGTAACGATACTGTCTTAAAGCAGTCTCAAGGAAAATTTGACCTATTCTCTGACTTAACTGCCGATATAAAAAATGTAGGCTGGAAAGGTGAAAATCGCATTAACGATTCAATAACCTATAAAACGCCTAAAGTTAATGGCTTCCAGTTTGGTGCAAGTTATTACATCGATGAAGAGAACGACGATTCTGCGACATCGCTTTCGGTGACTTACGGTGACAGCGCCCTGAAAAAAGGCAAGTACTATGCAGCCGTTGCGATGGACAATGAACTAAATGGCTACAACGTAACTCGACTAACGGGCGGAACTAAAGTCGGTTCAGTTAAACTTGGTGCTATGTTCCAGACTCAGGAAAGTGTTGATACCGGCATCGAAAAAGATGGCTTTATGGTCAGTGCTGAGTATCTAATGGGAGCCTATAACTTAAAAGGTCAATACCAAACCTTAGAAGATGATTCTGGCTTTACCGTCGGTGCGGATCGTAAATTAGGTAAAAATACCAAAGCATTTGCGTTTTATACGACATTTGGTTCAGATGATGATGCCTCTGGTAGCAACAAAAATTACTTAGGTTTAGGTCTAGAACAAAAGTTCTAACTTGCCTCGATGATAAAAGCTTCAGCAACCCTTTTATACGATTTGCTTATGCTTTAATTAGAAATTCAAAAACCGCGGTTAACCCTGCGGTTTTTTTTGTTTATGTCATTAGCTAAACAAAGCTAGTGATCTTGTCTCTATTTAAGAACCGAGTTTATCGCAGCAATCAAGTTATCAGGATCATCTGTACCTAAGCTAATTGTAGTGCCATCTTTTAGTTTTAGCGCAATCGCCTGTGTCCCTGATACCGTATATAACCAGCCCGTTGGAATGTATCTGATCCCTAAACCGTAGTACCATTTAGTTGTGATCAAACTTACTGAATCCACTGCTTCTAACGGCAATGACTTACGCCAAAAGCCAGGGCCAAAAGACCACCTAATAACGTCAGAATCTACGTTGATATTAAGAGAGTGGAACAGAAAAGCGACAGGCGCTAGCACCAAAAACACTGGCCAACCTATATCTGCGTTTTTTTCAATCGCCATAAAAAAGACAAAACCGAAAATCCCTGCCATTACAACCAACAATGCCGTACCGATTTGTTTATGTTGATAGTGCATTTAACATCCTCACCGTTTATTTATCACCCATAAGGTTATTGTACTGTATAGCAAACACACCAATTTGCTTATCTAAAATTCAACCAATAAAACAAGCTTTACCGCAAATATCTACATTTTTTTGCTAAGGTGCGTTATCACCTAATCCGCCATCTTATCGCCCGTAAGGAAAATATGAATGTTTGACACGTTACTTCGATTCCGTTGGCTAAGTCTTATCGGTCTGCTCGCGTTGTGCTTACCGTTTGCACTTTTTGCCCACGGTGTTGATGAGAGTACCCGGGCATTCTTGCAACAACATTCGGGAGTGCAGTTTATCCCGTTTTTGTATATCGGCGCTAAACACATGGTAACAGGCTATGACCACTTATTATTTCTAGTTGGTGTACTATTTTTCATCCATAAAAGTCGCGATGTATTATTGTATGTCAGCATGTTTACACTTGGGCATAGTTTAACTTTGCTCTTTGGCGTTCTAAATGACATTCAAATAAACGCCTATTTAATCGACGCGATTATTGGCTTGTCAGTTTTATATAAGGGCTTTGATAATTTAGGCGGCTTTAACGCGTTATTTGGAAAATCTCCTAATCCTCAACTGGTCGTTCTCATCTTTGGCTTATTTCATGGTTTTGGATTAGCCACCAAACTGCAGGAATTCCAACTACAGGATGAAGGTTTAGTGATCAATTTGTTAGCGTTCAACCTAGGTGTTGAATTGGGTCAATTTACCGCATTAGCGTTTATCTTATTGATAATTAATACGTGGCGAACACATCCGAGTTTTATCCGATTTGCCAAATATACAAATGGGTTATTGATGAGCGCTGGCTTTATGCTCTTCGGCTTACAGTTAACTGGATACTTTATTTAGTTGGGCTTAAAAGTGTAACAATAATTATTAATTCAATAATGCCATATTGAAAAAAGAGAGTTAAATATGCAACAAACAGTTTTATTATCAACGCCAGCTTTAATTAAATACACATTGTTAAGCTTTATTTTTGCAGCGGCTGTATTACTGATCATTATTCTTCCTGCAGAATATAATATTGACCCAACCGGGCTAGGTGAAAAATTAGGGCTAACGGTATTTACTCAAACTTCGACAAATGCCATTAACACAAACTTAAAACAACCTGTCCAGAACGCAACAAATAAACCGCCGGTCACCATAGAAGTAATTGTGCCAGCTGGACGTGGCGTTGAATACAAGTTTGTAATGACGCAATATCAAAAACTAAACTACGAATGGCAAACCAACGGCTCTTTACTGTACTTCGATTTGCACGGCGAACCCAAAGGCGATACTACGGGCTATTTTGAAAGTTACGCGATTGCGACATTAGAAACGATGAAAGGCAGTTTTACCGCCCCTTTTTCCGGTTCACATGGTTGGTATTGGAAAAATACCACTGATAAGCCCGTCATTGTGACCCTGATTGTTGAAGGCCAATACATATCACATCGCCTAAAATAGTCATTTAGTTTCATCCAAAAAGTTCTAAGTTATTAAATGACATAACAATTTTATGATTGTTTCTATTTAATGATCGTTTAATGTCATTTTTTTATTACCCCTAAGTCTTTTGTCATATTATTGTCATATACTTATTTGATACTGTATTCACAGTAATTATTCCAATTTTATGAATAGAAAATGACAAATAAAATATTAGTAATTGAAGACGAAGCACCAATTAGAGAAATGTTAGCTTTTGTACTTGAACAAAATGGCTATGAAGCACTTCAAGCCGAAAGTTTTGAGGAAGCCCAAAAGTATTTAATAGACCCTTCACCTGTGCTTATTTTACTCGATTGGATGTTACCCGGCGCCAGCGGCATTCAAATTGCTAAAACGCTCAAACAGCAGGACTACACCAAAGACATTCCAATTATAATGTTAACAGCCCGCGGCGAAGAAGAAGATAAAATCCGAGGTCTAGAAGTAGGCGCGGACGATTACATGACAAAGCCATTTTCACCAAAAGAACTGATGGCCCGTATTAAGGCGGTGTTACGCCGTGTTTCACCGACTTCAATTGAAGATTCAGTGCAGGCTAATGGACTGGTTTTAGACCCAGTTTCACACCGTGTAACGGTAAACGATGAACGAATTGAGCTTGGCCCAACAGAATTTAAATTACTGCATTTTTTCATGACGCACCCAGAACGGGTTTACAGCAGGGAACAATTATTAGATCATGTCTGGGGTACAAACGTTTATGTTGAAGATCGTACAGTTGATGTACAAATACGACGTTTGAGAAAAGCCATGGGCGACGTTAATCATATGATCCAAACGGTTCGAGGCTCAGGATATCGGTTTTCAGCTAACAACTAAGGATTTAAATGATACAACTGCCAAAAATTAGGGATATTGTTGTAAAGGTAGCGTTAATATTGTTGCCTTTTATCCTAATCGGAATGGCCTTCGGGTATGTCTACCAAGCCATAGCTATTGGTTTATTGTCGATTATTATTTGGCATTACTTTCATCTTCTAAAAGCCATTCATTGGCTGTGGTACGACAATAATTCTGCCCCGTATAATGCCAAAGGCGCTTGGGCGCTACTTTTTGATGGCCTGTTTCAGTTACAACGTAAGCACAAACAAAAACGCAAAGAGTTAGGGCTGCTGATCAAACGGTTTCGCAAAGGCGCGGAATCATTGCCAGATGCCGTTGTTGTTTTTACCACTGATAGAACCATAGTTTGGTGTAATACGTTAGCCCAAATAATGATGGGCTTCAAAATGCCAAGTGATATTGGCAATCGTCTAGATAATTTTCTTCGTCATCCTGAGTTTATTCACTATCTAGAACAAAAAGAATACGACGAACCATTTGAGTTCTCTTCACCGCTAAATGAACACATCACACTCGAATGCAGAATCGCCCCGTTTGAAAAAAACCAGTGGACGTTAATTGCTCGCGACGTCACTCAGCTTAGACTCATGGAACAAATGCGGAAAGACTTTATCGCCAATGTGTCGCATGAACTCCGAACACCATTAACGGTTATGCGCGGCTATTTAGAAATGTTACCTAATGACGAAGCGCCATCGATGGGAATTTGGCCACAAGCACACAAGATGATGAGTGAACAGTCCCAACGAATGGAAGCATTGGTTGAGCAGCTAATGACATTAACACGTTTGGAAAACGCCCAGCCAACACAATATGCCAAACCCACCGACGTCCCTGCACTGTTGGAAAAAATACAGTCTGACGCAATTGCGCTATCGAACAACCAACATGAAATCACCTTAAATATCGACAAATCATTGTGGATGTTAACTGACAAAGAGCAACTCCGTAGTGCCTTTTCTAATTTGATATTTAATGCCGTAAAGTACACACCTGCCGGCGGAAAAATAGAAATAGAATGGCTCAGTGACGACAAAGGCGGTGCTAAATTTTGTTGTAAAGACAATGGACAGGGAATTGCACCGGAACATATTTCAAGACTAACAGAACGTTTTTATCGAATTGACGAAGCGCGTACACGAGATAGTGGAGGTTCAGGTTTAGGCTTGTCTATCGTCAATCGTATATTAAAAATTCATGACAGCAAACTTACCATTACGAGTCGTCGACAAGTTGGTAGTCAATTTGGCTTTGTCATTAATAAAAAATTCATCTGCCCGCCTGAAAGCCAATAACGATAGGAGATTTCATGCCCAAACGGCTATATGAAATCTCTTTCAAACCCGCAAAAACCAGTTTATTACAAATTAAAGACACTTTATTTAAAACGTCGTTTGCCAAGCGTTAATAGATCATTTGGCACGTTATTTTCTAACAATAACGAATTTTACAAAATAAATACTCAATACATTTCAGAAGCTTAGACCTCATTAGCATTTAATTACCAGAATAAATGACACATGTAATAAAGATGTCACATTTCATCTCTACTATGGCCAACATTGAAAAGTAAAACATAACCTTTCGGGTAAAAACTTATCCAACGTCAGGTAAAACAGATTATTTAATCGGAGCAAAAAATGAAACTTAAAGCACTTGTTGGCGCACTTGGTTTTACGTTAGCCACGTTAGTCTCGACCTCTGCGGTAGCCGTAGACAAAGACATCCCTACTTACCAAAAAACCAGTGGTATATCTGGCAATTTATCTACTGTTGGTTCTGATACATTAGCTAACATGATGACCTTTTGGGCTGAAGAATTTAAGCGTTTATACCCGAACGTTAACATTCAAATTCAAGCAGCTGGTTCATCAACAGCGCCACCAGCGTTAACGGAAGGTACGTCAAACTTCGGTCCAATGAGCCGTAAAATGAAGTCTAAAGAAATAGAAGCATTTGAAAAACGTTTCGGTTATAAACCAACACCTATTCCAGTTGCAATCGACGCGTTAGCGGTATTTGTACATAAAGACAACCCGATTAAAGGGCTTAAAATATCTGATGTCGACGCAATATTTTCATCAACACGTAAATGTGGCGCACCACAAAATATCGACCGCTGGGGCGATTTAGGCCTGACAGGTCAATGGGCTGCAAAAGACGTTCAGTTATTTGGTCGTAATTCAGTTTCTGGAACTTACGGTTACTTTAAGAAAAAAGCGCTATGTAAAGGCGATTTTAAAAACAACGTGAATGAACAACCTGGTTCAGCATCTGTCGTCCAGTCAGTATCATCTTCGCTTAACGGTATTGGTTATTCAGGTATCGGTTATAAAACGTCTGGTGTACGTGCTGTTGCACTTGCTAAGAAAGGCACAAACTATGTAGATGCGAACATGGAAAATGCGGTTAACGGTAAGTACCCACTATCTCGCTTCTTGTTTGTTTACGTAAACAAGCACCCAAACAAGCCTCTTTCTCCAATGGAAACTGAGTTTGTAAAAATGGTGTTATCTCAAACAGGCCAAGAGATTGTTGAAAAAGACGGTTACATCCCTCTTCCAGCAAAAGTTATCGAGAAACAGCTTAAAGTACTTGGTCTTAACTAAACGTCATAAATGTTAGATAGATAGTTTCCAAAACAAAAAAAGAGCACTTAATGTGCTCTTTTTTGATCGCATTACAATAATCTATTTGTAATCAAACCTTAACTTGCCAACTCCAAATCCACCACGATATCTGTGGCTAATTCTTCAAGCGCTTCTGCGATCACATCTGCGTCCAAACCTACCGGAAGTTCGACTTTTGCGACTGCATGAAACAAGCCTCCGCCCCAGTTAGGAGCACTTTGGCGACTCGACGTAAAGTTCACAATGCTGGCACCTTTATGCTGAATTATTTCAGATAATTCGCGAACAATTCCTTTACGATCATTACCCGTGATCACAAACTCAATTTGTTGGTTTTGGTCACTTTCACTACCCGTACCGTCGTGAACATCTATTTTTAGATCGTCCATTTGTGACAATGCAGAAGTTAAATCACTTATAAACTCTTCAGCAACTTCAACTTCAACAACACCAGCAAAATAGCCCGATAAATGAGACAAGTTACTCGCAAGCCAATTGCCATGGTTCTCTACTAAAACATTTGATAGGTTCTGTACTAACCCAACTTTATCTTTACCGATTACTGTTAACACAAGCTTCTTCATATCTTAGCCACTTATTTTCTTATTATTTGGGATGAGTATTGTCAACAAATCAAAAAAAATCCAGCACAATGCCCAGATAAAGTGCAATCAATTTGTCTAATGTATATTATTTAATCATATTTATTTCTCTAACATGACCCCCGTTTCCGTCCCATGTCACATAACTGTAACAATAACGAAATATAATACGCAGCAACTAATCTAGGGCAGGTAATTAGTATGTCTCAAATTTCGAGTAACGGATTGAAAACAGATTCAAAACGTTTATTCAAAGATCAATTCGCAAAGTACGGTGTAATGACGGGCGGTGTTTTAGTCCTTTGTGCACTACTTTTGATTTTCTTTTATTTATTGTACGTGGTGAAACCCGTATTTAATGCAGCTCATATTGAACCTCGCAGTTCAGTTAGCACTATGGCTAATAAATACGTCGCCGTTGGGATAGAAGAACAAACCGAAATTGCGTTTGGCTTAACTGACAAAGGTATGGTTGACTTTTATAACGTCAAAGGTTCGGGCACAGGTAAGCTAATTACTAGCGTTGATGCCAACATCGATGACAATATAATCGCATTTTCCTCAAGTGCGCCTCATCAAGGACAATATGCATATCTAAACGAACACGGTGAAATTACTGTAATCAAACCGTCATTTAGAGTGGCGTTTCCTAATGATGTACGCACGTTAACTCCGGTTATTACTTACCCTTTTGGTGAGCAACCTACACCGGCGCTAGACCTCCCAGCAGGAGAAGCGAGAAATATTTTATCTCGCGGTGAAAAGACCAACTTTGCTTTTGCAACTGACGAAAACGCCATTGGCATCGTTTACAAAACAGCCAATGATGACGTTATCTTCTCACGTTTAGAAAGTGAAGAAGATATGTTCACTGACGAACTCAGCTGGACGTCTTATCAATCGGATTTAAACTTTGTTACAGGAACAATACAACAGCTTCTAATTTCCCCAGATGCATCAAGGCTCTTTGTTGTCACCGACAAACATATCTATGTCGCAAATAGCCGAGATGCTGAAGATGTTCAATTGTTGTATACAGTTGATGTTGGCAGAAACGCCGCGACAATTACTACAGCAAAGTTACTGGCCGGCGCAAACTCCCTGATGGTTGGCTACAGTGATGGTTACATTGGTCAGTGGTTTGAAACAAATAGTGCGGATGGACGAGCGTTTATTCAATCTCGTCATTTCCAAATGGCAGTAGACACCGAAGATAAAGCAGTTGTTGCTATTTACCCTGAATTTTATCGCAGAACATTTACCGCGGTAACTAAAAGCGGTGAAGCAAATATATTCCATACCACTTCTGAAGCGGAATTATGGCAAGGGCAATTAGTGGACCAGGCAATACTCGATTTTGAATTTTCGCCGCGCTCTAACGCCATTGTGATTTATTCTGCAAAAGGCTTGAGTGTGTTTAAAATTGAAAACGAACACCCTGAAGTTAGTTGGTCGGGACTATGGCAAGAAGTATGGTACGAAGGTTACCCAGAAGCCGACTACATTTGGCAATCATCTTCTGCAAGTGACGATTTTGAATCTAAATTTAGCCTAGTACCAATTTCGTTTGGCACCCTAAAAGCAGCGATGTATGCAATGATGTTCGCCGTACCAATTGGTTTAGCGGCAGCGGTTTACACCGCATACTTTATGGCCCCAAGCGTTCGTAAGATAGTAAAACCAACGGTTGAAATTATGGAAGCATTACCTACGGTTATCTTAGGATTTTTAGCTGGCCTATGGCTTGCCCCCGTCATCGAAGAACATCTTCCTGGTGTTGTATTGTTACTCATATTGTTGCCACTTTCGGTTTTTATAACTGCATTTATTTGGCACAACTTACCGACCAAAGTACGTAATAAAGTACCTGCCGGATGGGATTCAATTATTTTACTACCAATTGTTGTTATTGTTGGCTGGACATCGTTTGCGTTAAGTCCGCTAGTTGAACTGTGGTTATTTGATGGTAATACACGTCTATTTATCACCAACGACTTAGGCATAACATTCGACCAACGAAACTCGTTAATTGTTGGTATCGCAATGGGCTTTGCAGTTATCCCAACCATATTCTCAATTGCGGAAGATGCGGTATTTAGTGTACCAAAAACCTTATCATCTGGTTCATTAGCACTAGGCGCAACGCAGTGGCAAACCTTAGTAAAAGTGGTTTTGTTAACAGCAAGCCCAGGTATCTTTTCTGCTGTAATGATGGGACTAGGCCGCGCAGTTGGCGAAACAATGATTGTATTGATGGCCACAGGTAACACACCAATTATGGACTGGAGCATATTTGAAGGAATGCGCACATTGTCAGCAAATATCGCTGTTGAGATGCCAGAGTCGGAAGTCGGCAGTTCGCACTACCGTATCTTGTTCTTAGCCGCATTTGTATTGTTTATATTCACCTTCTTTTTTAACACGATTGCGGAATTCGTTCGCCAACGTTTACGTGAAAAGTACAGCTCACTTTAATGCGCACCTACTTAAGATTTTGGAGAATTTAGAATGAAGTCATGGTTTAAATCAGGTGCCCCTTGGATCTGGATGACAGCTGGTGCAGTTAGCATCAGCTTGATATCTGTAATCGGGTTACTATTATTAATTGCAAGTCGCGGCCTTTCGTATTTTTGGCCGTCAGATATTCATCAGTTTAGCGTGAATACCCAAACGGGTCAGAGCTACACTGTTATCGGTGAAATTTATGACCGCGAATTGGTTCCAACACAACGCCTTATCGAAGCTGGGATCAAGTTTGATAACATTCAAGGCGAAGAAGTTGAACGCCTATTAGTGAAAACCGGTAACCGCGAATTTGTTGAACTGGATTTTCAGTGGATATTAAGTCCTGAAATTACACAAAGCGACACACCTAGTGGTCTCGCTGTATTTGAACGCAGCAAAAATGGTAACTTTTACGGTTTTGTTGAAGCGGTAATAGCCGACGGCAAACGTATCGTTGAAAACAAAGAAGCCGCATTAGAACAAGCTATTGAACGCGCTGTTGAACTCAATGAATTGGCATTAGATTTACAAAACGATGAAATCGGTGCAATAAACTACGAACTAGAACGACTTAGATTAAAACAACGAAAGTATGAATTAGAAGGCACGTTAACCGCTGAAAAAGTTCAAGGGCTATATGACCGACGCGCCGAACTTAATTTAGAATATCGCGAATACGAAAAGCAACTATTTGCTTATCGTAACCAAGCGAAACGTGACGAAGTTATAGTAAAAGACATGCGCGGTGAATTAGTATCATTGCCAATGAATTACATCTTGGATGTCGCCTTTCCAAACGACATGAACTTTTTTGGCAAGGTTGCACGATACGGAAAACAAATATCGAAATTTATATTTGATGACCCGCGTGAAGCCAATACCGAAGGTGGGGTGTTCCCAGCCATATTTGGTACGGTCTTTATGGTAATGTTAATGGCTGTTATTGTTACACCATTTGGGGTTATCGCTGCAATTTACCTTCATGAATATGCAGGGAACAGTGCAGTAACCAAAATCATCCGTATCGCGGTTATCAATTTGGCCGGTGTCCCATCTATTGTCTATGGTGTATTTGGTCTAGGGTTCTTCGTATATATGTTTGGTGGTTCACTCGACCAATTGTTTTACCCTGAAGCTTTACCAGGACCTACGTTTGGTACCCCAGGTGTAATGTGGTCGGCACTAACATTAGCGATATTAACTTTACCTGTTGTTATTGTATCAACAGAAGAAGGCCTATCTCGTATTCCAGGTTCGTTACGTCAAGGTTCATTAGCATTAGGGGCAACAAAAGCAGAAACACTATGGCGTATCGTGATCCCTATGGCCAGCCCAGCAATTATGACGGGTCTGATCTTAGCCGTTGCCCGCGCAGCAGGTGAAGTCGCACCATTAATGTTAGTTGGTGTCGTTAAGATGGCACCTACATTACCTATCGACGGAAACTTTCCGTTTGTACACTTAGATCGCAAGTTTATGCACTTAGGTTTTCATATTTACGATGTGGGCTTCCAAAGTCCAAACGTAGAAGCCGCAAGACCTTTGGTTTATGCAACATCGTTTTTATTAGTGACGGTTATCGTTGCGCTAAATATTACAGCGATTGGCATTCGTAACCATTTACGCGAAAAATATAAAGCGCTAGAGCACTAAACCGGTCCCTAGCTAAATAGAATTTTAAAGATTAAAGAAAGTAAGAGAGTGTGAGATGATTTCTGTAGCACCAGATATGAGCAACAAAACGTCGTCAGTAATAGATTTAAACAACCTAAGAGATGAGCAGATTGCCCTTAGGATAAAAGAGTTAGATCTTTATTACGCAGAAAAACAAGCGTTAGAAAACATTACGATGAATATCCCAAAAGGCCAAGTGACTGCTTTTATCGGTCCATCTGGTTGCGGTAAATCAACATTACTTCGTTGTATTAATCGAATGAACGACTTAGTTGATACTTGTCGTATTGAAGGCGAAATATTATTACATAACCAAAACATCTACGATAAGTCAGTTGATGTTGCGTCACTTCGTCGTGCCGTAGGTATGGTATTTCAACGCCCTAACCCATTTCCAAAAACCATTTATGAAAATGTGGTTTACGGGCTGCGTTTACAAGGCATAAAAGACCGACGCATTTTAGATGAAGTAGTTGAACGTTCTCTTCGAAACGCAGCACTTTGGAATGAAGTGAAAGACCGCTTGCACGACAGTGCATTAGGCCTATCTGGTGGTCAACAACAACGACTTGTGATTGCCCGAGCAATCGCCATTGAACCGGAAGTTTTGTTGCTCGATGAACCAACTTCAGCACTAGATCCAATTTCAACATTAACTATTGAAGAATTGATCACTGAGCTTAAAGACAAATACACTGTTGTTATTGTTACGCATAACATGCAACAAGCCGCTCGTGTTTCTGACCAAACCGCCTTTATGTATATGGGGCAACTAATCGAGCACGCCGATACAAATACGCTATTTACTACACCAAAAATGAAAAAGACTGAAGACTACATTACGGGTCGTTACGGTTAACAGCCAAGTCTTAGTAGTAACGGGTTAAATAGCGACTTAGGGGGAAACATGGAATTAAATTTAAACAAACACATCTCAGGCCAATTTAATGAAGAATTGGAGCAGATCAGAAATGACGTATTAAAAATGGGCGGCCTTGTTGAACAGCAGTTAACCAATGCGTTAAATGCCGTTAACAATTCAGACCAAGCCTTAGCAAAACGTGTATTGGAAACCGATTATTTGATCAACCGGATGGAAGTTCAAATCGATCAGGAATGCACACGTATCATTGCCAAACGTCAACCAGCGGCGTCAGATTTACGTTTAGTACTTGCAATTGTCAAAACCATAACTGATTTAGAGCGCATTGGAGATGAAGCAGAACGAATTGCTAAAGTCGCATTGGAATCGTTTAATAAGACACAACAGGAGTTTTTGGTGTCGATGGACAACATGGGCCGCAAAGCGATCCATATGTTGAACCAAGTATTAGATGCATTTGCGCGAATGGACGTTGACGCGGCATTTGAAGTACATAAGTCAGATAAAATTTTGGACAAAGAGTACGAAGCTATTACGCGCCAATTAATGACCTACATGATGGAAGATCCACGTTCTATTCCAAAGGTTATGGATGTCTTTTGGTCAGTGCGCTCGTTAGAACGCATTGGTGACCGATGCCAAAACATCTCTGAATACGTTATCTATTTTGTTAAAGGCACCGATGTACGCCATACTTCTGAAAAGGACATTCAAAATAACGTGCTTTCCTAAATATTATGCGTAAGCTTGTCAACAGTAAAAAAACCGCTTAAATAAGCGGTTTTTTCACACCTGCGGCAATTTTATGGTTAAAATACCGCGCGAAGTCATTTCTGTCATAATAATGTAATAAAAGTGACATAAACTGCGTTCCGCTCAACCTAGGTCTATATTTTACAACTACACTATAGAACTAGGAATTTAGTTGTTGTGTTAACGCAGAATTTTACAACACAACAAATTTGCTGTTTACCAAATAAATAAAGGTATAAATATGGCCGCTCATTCAATATTAGGCGTATTTGCAAAGTCTCCTCTAAAACCTTTAGAAGAGCACATCAATCAGGTTCAAGAAGCAGTTGAACTATTGTTGCCATTTTTTGACGCTGTTTTTGCAGAAGATTGGCAAGAAGCCGCCAAGATCCGCGCTCAAATTTCCCACGCTGAAAAACAAGCCGACGTGCTAAAACGTGAAATACGTATGAATTTACCTCGTGGTTTATTCCTTCCTGTTGAACGTACAGACTTGTTAGAGTTAATTACCCAACAAGATAAAATTGCTAACCGCGCAAAAGATATTTCTGGTCGCTTCCTTGGCCGTGAGTTGACTATCCCATTGTCGATTCAAACTGAATTTAAAGCATTTATCCAACGTAATGTCGATGCTACCGAACAAGCACGTAAAGCTATCAACGAATTTGACGAGTTATTAGAAACTGGTTTCAGAGGACGTGAAGTTGAACTTGTTGCTCGTATTATCACTGAATTGGACAAAATCGAAGATGATACGGACACGATGCAGATCAATATCCGCATGGCTTATAAAAAGTTAGAAAACGAATTAAACCCGATTGATGTCATGGTGACCTATCGTATGCTCGAATGGATTGGTGATTTGGCAGATGTTGCCGAACGAGTTGGTTCACGCCTTGAGCTTATGCTCGCGCGATAATTAATGTTAATAAAAAAATAGTTAGGTATTTCAATGGACATTATTTCAACTTACGGCGTAATGCTGATCGTTCTTGCGGCAGTAGTCGGTTTTTTCATGGCCTGGGGTATTGGGGCAAATGACGTTGCCAATGCAATGGGAACATCAGTTGGCTCTAAAGCGCTAACAATTAAACAAGCCATCATAATTGCGATGATCTTTGAATTTGCTGGTGCTTATTTAGCAGGTGGGGAAGTAACTTCTACCATTCGTAAAGGCATTATCGATTCTACTCCTTTTATCGCCAACCCTGAATATCTTGTAATTGGTATGATTTCGGCACTATTTGCCGCTGCTATATGGCTAGCTGTTGCGTCATACTTAGGTTGGCCTGTATCAACGACCCATTCAATTGTCGGAGCCATTGTTGGTTTTGCGGCTGTTGGTGTTGGTGTTGATGCCGTTAATTGGGCAAAAGTTGGTGGCATAGTCGGCAGTTGGATTGTAACCCCCGCCCTCTCCGGAACCTTAGCCTACTTTATATTTATGTCGGCACAGCGGCTGATCTTTGATACTAAAGATCCTTTAGCTAATGCCAAAAAGTACGTTCCGTTTTATATGTTTCTTGCTGGATTTGTTATGGCCTTGGTCACGATCAAAAAAGGTCTTAAACATGTCATGAAATCAGGCGAGTTTTCAATTTCAACCACTGAGTCTTATGTTTATGCGATTATCATCGGTATTGCTATTGCATTGATTGGTAAGTACTTCATAAGCAAAATTGAGATTGACCCTAAAGCTGACAAAGAAATGCATTTCAACAATGTTGAAAAAATATTTGCAGTGTTGATGGTTGTTACCGCATGTTGTATGGCATTTGCCCACGGTTCGAATGACGTTGCTAACGCAATTGGTCCTTTGGCTGCGGTTGTGTCTATTGTACAAAATGATGGTGAAATCGCTGCTAAAGCTGCACTTGCTTGGTGGATATTACCACTTGGTGGATTTGGTATCGTTGCAGGTTTAGCCCTTTTCGGTCATCGTGTAATTGCGACAATTGGTAATGGCATTACGCATTTAACCCCTAGTCGTGGTTTTGCTGCTGAACTTGCTGCAGCATCAACCGTTATTATCGCTTCAGGTACAGGCTTGCCAATTTCAACAACACAAACCTTAGTAGGGGCCGTGTTAGGTGTAGGTCTTGCTCGTGGTATTGCTGCGTTAAATATGGGTGTTGTACGTAACATCGTGATTTCGTGGGTAATTACCCTACCAATCGGCGCCGGAATATCGATTGTTATGTTCTTCATTCTAAAAGCTGTCTTTGGGGTAGCTTAATAGCCCTTTGATGTATTTTAAATGAATGCATATTTCGTCCGTTTGTTTTTATTATCATAAACAAACGGACATAAAAAAAGCCGCTTTTTATAAGCGGCTTTTTTATATCTAAAATTTACGCTAAATATGAAGCGTGTTTACTCTTAGTATTTATGCTGCTTCAGCGGCTGCTAATACTTTAGCTTGGCGTTGGATCAGGTTGGTTACTTGATGCATAGAGCCTAAATGAGCAAAAATCGGTCCAAGGAAACCACGGTTACGGATCTCTAAGAAGTCTTCATCAGACAACGCATTCAGTTTCTTTTCATCAACAATATTTAAACCGTTTAATACGTATTCTTTACCTTGAACTTTTACACTGATGTTCTGTGCGCTAAGTAGGTCGTGTTTAACAAGAAGTTCAACAAACGCTTTTGTCATTTGCTCATTCTCTACGTAGCTCATTAAAGACGCTTTACGTTTGTCCAAATACTCAGACTCTGAACCATCTTCGTTAAACAAAGCGTCACCTTCAGAATCGCTCACAACTTCGCTGTCGACGTCGATTGCAATACCGTATAGATTCTTATCATCTGGGTTAGGGATAACGCTAAATGGTTTATGAGTGTAACGTGCAGGCATGTACATGCCATCCCATTTGTTTTCTTCGCTAACAAACAAGTTTTTACCTTGTTCTAATCCCAAAATGGCGACCGGAAAGAAACTTTCGCTTTTATCTTTAACAAATGCAATCGGGTATTGATTACCAGCAAGTGCAAACTCTTGAACAACAACACCTAGTGCATGTTGTCCCGCAAGATCTTCAACATTAGAAATTGTTTTGATTTTGACATTCTTGTGCGTTTCTTTATTTAACGGCTGAAAATTAGTTGCCATTGTTATTCTCCTTGGGTTCCGAGGCCTTTAAGACCCTTTATTATGTGTCCAATTTAACATCGGTACAACCAGCGGCACAGAAAAGGTGTAGGCCAGTCTCAATCGTTTCTACTTTTAACGGTTTTTTACATTTGAGACAAGGTACAGACTTTCCAGCCAATACTTGTTTAATCATGTTCTTTTGCTGATGAAATGAATCAGATGACGATTTGTTAATACCGGAAAAGTCCATGATGTTTAAATTCGACTATTTATGTTTGTAAACTACATGTGGACAATATCCACAAATAAAAGGGGGAAACAACTAAAAGATTGAAATAATCGAACAGGCGAATGAAAATCCACCGTAGTTAGGCAATATTGTAAGGACTTTTGGTATTTATATACCCATTTGTGATAACCGGTCGATTATTTCTCTCGTCAACCGTTCTAGAGTTGGGTGCTCAACAGCAAACTGTGTCTCCATTGCCAACAGTTGTTCTGTAAGCGACTCTTCGGCTTTAAGTTCGTTAGACTTAATCATTTGATGCATTTGTGCATCTAATTCTCGCGCCTGTTCCAATAATGCATCGTCCACATTTGGCATCGTTTCTAACGCCGTATGTAATTCAACGACCGAATCCAACAATTGTCTTGATTGCATATCTTTCTCCAGTTTTCTCACTCTTCAAATATAGTTGAGGTGTTAAAAATAGCAAAGTTGCAAGGAATTCAATTGGCGCAGATATCAACAACTAACTGAGTTTTACTTTTGGCTGATCAGTAGGCACAAAAAAGCCGCTTTACGCGGCTTTTGAAGATTTAGCTATTGTTTGTCAATCTACAATTAGAAAGATTTACCAAGGCTAAATACTAATGATTCATTATCATCAAGGTCTGAACCAGAAACGATAAGAGAAACACCTAGGTCAAATTCGCCTACAGTTGTTCCGTAACCCGCTTCAACATAACTACCTTCCCAATCGCCGCCAAATACGCCAACTGTTCCGTATACGCCGTTATCAGCAGAGTACGTAGCACCTAAGAATGTGTAGCTTGCGTCGCCATCGTCAGCACCGTCTTCGTGAGTACCAAATGTTAATTCAACGCTTAATGCGCCTTTACCAGCTGATAAGTTTAATTCGTTGTAAGACGTGTCAAAATCACCAGTGTATTGGTAAGTTGTAACACCAACACTTAATGCAAAACCGCTTTCAGTTTCAAGACCGTATGCACCGTAAAGGTCAATTTCAAGTCCGTCAAAAACGTCTGCAGCCCAAACACCAGCTGACAAGTTGCCTTTTTCATAATCGATACCAGCGCTACCAGAACCGAATGCTGTTTGTTGTACACCACGGAAGTGATACTGAGAAACATATCCTGCGTTTGCAGACCATTCAGCCTGTGCTGCTACTGGTGCAAGGATTGTTGCGCTTAATAATGCTGTTAAAAGTGTTTTTTTCATGTGAAAGTTCCCTAGATTTTTGTATTTTATAAATATAATTATTATTGATTTGTGGTTTACTAGGTTAATTCAACTACCAAGCCAACTTTTAACATATTGTTTTTATTGAGTATTTTTTATACTCATTTAAAAAAAAGCGATTATATCCCTATTATGGTGCGAACAAATTCACCATTTAAGGGCGGTTTTATCAGTTATTAAGAGATATATATGAAAAATTCAGCGGTTATTGCCCCATCTATTTTGTCAGCCAATTTTGCCAAACTTGGTGCTGAGGTTGATGAAGTGCTTACAGCCGGTTGCCAATGGGTGCATTTTGATGTGATGGACAATCATTACGTCCCAAACCTGACATTCGGTCCAATGATATGTAAAGCGTTAAAAGACTACGGTATTACAGCCCCAATCGATGTGCATCTTATGGTTGAACCTGTTGATGAGATGATTAAATCGTTTGCCGCTGCAGGTGCCGATTATATTAGTTTTCATCCAGAGGCAACAAAACATCTTCATCGCTCGGTTCACCTTGTAAAAGAGTTAGGGTGTAAAGTTGGCCTTGTATTAAACCCTGCAACCCCAATTAATTTGATTAAAGATGTATTGGAAGATCTCGACATCATCCTAATTATGTCAGTTAATCCAGGATTTGGTGGGCAAAGCTTTATTCCAAAAACACTAGATAAAATCCGTGCGGTGCGTCGTTTGATTGACGAACATAATTTAGATATCAGGCTGTCTGTTGATGGCGGCGTTAAGCCAGACAACATTAAGCAAATCTTTGATGCAGGGGCAGATACGTTTGTCATGGGCTCGGCGATATTTGCAAGTGAAGATCGGGCAGCCACAATTAAACAGACTTTAGCGCAGGTTAACTAATTTAAAATTAACCATGCCCAAAATTTGCAAAGACAATCTGACGGTCAACTTTACACTTTAAAGATAGTCGATTACCTAAGTGGGTAATTATTGTAAAAATCAGCCTAAGTCGATTGCACCAATAAAAATAGCCGCTACAATAGCGGCTTCCAGCAAGTTTCGACACTTTTACTCTGACAGGACAGTTATGACACAATCAGTTTTAAGCGGTATCCAGCCAACGGGCGGTATGACAATAGGTAACTATATCGGCGCAATCAACCAATGGCGTACGTTACAAAACGATCATGATTGTTATTTTATGCTGGTTGATATGCACGCGATTACTATTCGCCAAGAACCAGACGTACTGAAAAGTCGTGTCTTAGACGGTATTGCCTTGTACGCTGCCTGCGGAATTGACCCAGATCGTTCTTCGTTATTTGTGCAATCACATGTAAAAGAACATGCACAACTTGCTTGGGTACTAAATTGTTACGCCCAAATGGGTGAGTTAAATCGCATGACTCAGTTTAAAGACAAGTCGTCAAAACATAACAACAATATCAATGTTGGTTTGTTTAGCTACCCAGTTTTACAAGCAGCTGACATCTTGTTATATCAGGCTGACAAAGTGCCTGTAGGTGAAGACCAAAAGCAACATTTGGAACTGACTCGCGATATCGCAACGCGATTCAACAATGTTTATGGCGACGTATTTACCGTTCCAGAACCGTATATCCCAGAGTTTGGTGCACGTGTAATGAGTCTACAAGACCCGACGAAAAAAATGTCGAAGTCCGATGACAACCCAAATGGCTACATCATGTTGCTAGATGAACCTAAGAAAATTGAGAAAAAGCTCAAAAAATCGGTTACTGATTCTGACGAGCAAGCCCGTATCTATTTTGACACCGCTGAGAAACCTGGCGTTTCAAATCTCTTAACCTTGTTAAGCGTTGCAACTAATCAGTCAATAGCAGATTTAGTACCTCAATATGAAGACAAAATGTATGGGCACTTGAAAAAAGATACCGCCGACGCAGTTGTTTCAATGTTAGAGCCAATTCAAGCGCGATTTAAAGAAATCCGAGGCGACCAAACTTTATTGAACGACATAATGAAAAAAGGGGCAGACAAAGCATCTGTTAAAGCTGAGAAAACACTCACAGCAGTTTACGATGCAATCGGTTTTATCCCGCGTCCATAAAGATTAAAGGCGGCAAAGGCAATTAACCTCGCCGCCTTATTTTCCTCAGCGAGCATTCCTCTATGTTGTTAATGATAGATAACTACGACTCTTTTACGTATACGTTAGTGCAATATTTTCAATCGCTAGATCAAGACGTAAAAGTGGTTCGCAACGACGAACTTTCTATCGCTGCAATAAAGTCATTAAATCCCGAACATATAGTAATTTCGCCAGGTCCCTGCTCTCCGAATGAAGCAGGTTTGTCACTTGAGATCATAAAGCAGTTTTATCAAACCACGCCTATTTTTGGAGTTTGCTTAGGTCACCAAAGCATAGCGCAGGCTTTTGGAGCAGACGTCATTAAAGCTAAAAAAGTAATGCATGGTAAAACCAGCTTAATTACGCATTCAGAAAATGGCTTGTTTAGTCGTGCAGAAAATCCATTACAAGTAACACGATATCACTCACTGATTGTTGATCATAATACGCTACCGGACTTTATCCAGCCTACCGCTTGGGGATTGGAAAAAAATAATGTAAAAGATGAATTGATGGCGTTGCAGTTAAAAGATTATCCCGTTGCTGGGGTACAATTTCATCCTGAATCTGTGTTAACGCATCAAGGTATGTTAATTCTAGACAATTTTTTGAAATTCTAGCTACAATACTAAATTGCAAAAAAACAACCTTAAATCATAGTGTAACAGTCAGTGTAACAGTCAGGGCAGCAGTAAAGTTATGAGCGTATCGCAGCAGGAAAAAACCACATCATTTATCCAGTCTCGATTTTTTGATCTTATGTTGTCAGAAAAAATCGCTTTAACCCGTTTGGGTGTTTATGCCGACAGAAAACAATTGGGTACTGCTCGAGAGTTACTGCACATTGAAGAGAAAGCGCTTGAACGTAAGGTGAAACAACAAGCCACTGAAACAGAATTCAAAGAATATGTGAACGAATACTTCCACGAAGCCCTATTCGAATATTTAGACGTATACTCAAATGATAAGAACTATTTATTCTCCCAAATATTAACTATTGACCCAAATATCCCTGATGTTTTAGACGCCTGCGTAAAAAGGGCCACGACGGCGACGCAGTTGGATACCTTAATATCAAAAGTCACATTCTTAACTCGTGACATTTTAAAAATGGTAAATAACCCGCCCTTCCGAGCAGAAAACTCAAACAAGGCGCATGTGGATAAAATTGGCTTAGCCGTGAGATATATTGGTGTTGATAATGTCAGGTTTGCGCTATTAAGTTACATTGGTAAAAATTGGCTGCCACACAGCACAGAGCCTTATAACGATTTTAAAGAAAAGTTTTGGCAATATTCTATCGCAACGGCCAATTGTGCCCGCACTTTGGCTAAATACTACAAAATAGATGAATCCGTCGCATTTTTGTTAGGGCTGCTCCATGGCATAGGTATGTCTATGTCGCTTCGACTCTATTTACGTGCCTTTGATACAGTGCGGGTAATACAAATGAAAGCGTTAACCAAAGCCAATCGCAAAGACATTGTCAAATTAGTCGACACATTAACGCTAGATAATAGCTTTGTTAGTGAAGCTTTACGACGATTTACCCCCACAGTTTCCCATCATGTTATTGAACGACTTGGACTCAAATTTGCGCCAATACTGCCAACAATGGAAGAGTTGCGAGAGAACGTACCGTTTAAACAATCAAGTCCAATGACCCGGCTATTAAAACAATCACAAACATTTGTGCAGTACAAAATGTTGCAAAAATCACGACTAATTGAGTTAGATGACGCTAAGGTTTTTTTGACTCAAGCAAATATCAATAACGACATTATTACCATTTTAAATAAAGTTGATTTGCTCAAGATTGACATTCGACCGCAAGAATAAGTCCTTTATTCGTCGTTTTCAGTCAGAAAATAAGATCCCGTGAAAATTATTTGTACTTTTTTTTCTGACATTCTATGCAACCGACATTTTGCATATTATTAAGTGGATCCAATTTGCGCTATAAATCCAGTCCGTGAATACATAAGGGAATAGTTTATACGTATTTAATTATTGGCAAACTTCGACTTGTGGGTAATTATTCACTTTTTCTTTATATATTCGTTTATTGCTTGATTTTAAAGGCGTTGCCACGATTTTGATGGCAAGACATATCAAAAAAATTCTGCAATAATCGATTCATATTCCTACTAATTAGACTAAATTTACTAGTCTACTGTTTTAATTGAGGTTGGCGACAATGAATATTACCCGCGATATTTTTGATGATGTAATGGTACCGAACTACGCACCTTCTGCTGTGATCCCAGTTCGAGGAAAAGGGTCGCGAGTTTGGGACCAAAAAGACAATGAGTACATCGATTTCGCCGGTGGCATTGCAGTTAACTGTTTAGGTCATTGCCATCCAGCATTAGTAGAAGCGCTAAATGAGCAAGGCCAAAAAATATGGCATTTGAGCAATGTTATGACCAACGAACCGGCTTTACGTTTAGCCAAAAAATTGGTTGATGCTACATTCGCTGACAAAGTATATTTCGCCAACTCTGGTGCAGAAGCAAATGAAGCGGCGTTAAAACTTGCTCGTCGTTGGGCTCTGGAAAACTTTGGTGAGCAAAAATCACAAATCATTTCATTCAAGCAAGGTTTCCACGGTAGAACTTTCTTCACGGTAACGGTTGGCGGCCAAGCAGCTTATTCTGATGGCTTTGGGCCAAAACCTGGTGCAATCGAACATGCGATATACAACGACCTTGCCAGCTTAGAAGCGTTAATTTCTGACAATACCTGTGCCGTAATGCTTGAACCGATTCAAGGTGAAGGCGGAATAATTGCCCCTACTGATGAGTTTATCAAAGGCGTTCGTGCACTATGTGATAAACACAATGCATTGATGATCTTCGACGAAGTGCAATCTGGCGTTGGCCGTACTGGTCATTTATATGCCTACATGGGCCTGGGTGTTACACCTGATATTCTGACAACCGCAAAAGCACTTGGTGGCGGTTTCCCAATTGGTGCCATGTTAACGACGACAGACATTGCAAAACATCTGAAAGTGGGTACACACGGTTCAACCTATGGTGGTAACCCGCTCGCTTGTGCCGTTGCTGAAGCTGCATTTGATACCGTAAATACACCTGAGGTGCTATCCGGTGTTGCACAAAGAGAAGCCTTGTTTAAAACAAAGCTTACTGAAATTAATGCCAAGCACAATGTTTTTAGTGATATTCGTGGTCTTGGTTTATTGGTTGGTGCTGAATTAAACGAAACATATACAGGCCGCGCTAAAGACTTTTTGAATGCCTCTATGGAACAAGGTCTTATGACACTTGTTGCTGGCGCCAGTGTTATTCGTTTTGCACCATCTCTTGTCATTCCATTAGCTGACATAGAAGCCGGTTTAGAACGATTTGAAAAAGCTGTCGCAGCAATCGTAAACGCTTAATATCACACAAATTATACCTATCTTAAAGGCACCAACTGGTGCCTTTGTTAAAGAGGATGACGCATGTTTGTAATTCGTCCAATTGAAAAAAATGACTATTCTGAGTTGCTCAAAATCGCGGAAGAGTCTGGCCATGGATTTACATCATTACCTGTTAATGGTGAATTACTGGCCTCTAAAATTCAACGCGCGGAAACCGCTTTTAACTCTGATGAATCAGAGATCCCAACCGAACAAGGCTACTTGTTTGTTATGGAAGACGTCGAAACTGGCGCGATCATGGGAACCAGCGGAATAGAAGGTGCGGTTGGACTCGACGACGCTTTTTATCACTACCATTTAAGTAAAGTGGTTCATAACAGTCGCGAATTAAACATTTATAAATCAGCCGAAATTTTAACGCTGTGTAATGATTACACTGGCGCAACTGAGTTATGCACGCTGTTTCTTCGCGATGACCATCGGAAAAGCATTAATGGTCGCGCATTAAGTAAGTTTAGATTTTTATTTATTGCCGAACACAGACGTCGTTTCGCCAATACAGTAATTGCCGAAATGCGCGGGGTTTCTGACGACGATGGCAAATCACCTTTTTGGCAATGGTTAGAAGATCATTTTTTCTCTATCGATTTTCCTACCGCCGATTACTTAACAGGTATAGGTCAAAAAGTCTTTATCGCAGAACTTATGCCTAAATACCCTGTGTATGTAAACTTGCTATCGAAAGAAGCACAAAAAGTCATCGGTAAAGTACACAATAAAACCCAACCAGCACTTCGATTATTAAAGTCTGAAGGTTTCAGCTGGAAACGTTACGTCGATATCTTTGATGCTGGGCCTACGGTTGAGGCTGACGTGAGTCAAATTAGAACCGTTCGTGATAGTGACAACTACACGGTCGAAATATCTGAACAAGCAAGCGGCACTGAATTTATAATTGTCGCTAACCTAGCGGTCAAAAACTTTAGAGCAACAGCGTTAAAAACAACGTTAGATCATAAAAATTTAGTGATCCAGTTGCCGGCTAAAGTCGCCGCTAATTTACACGTGGCGGCCGGTGACAAGGTCCGTGCGTCAAAACTGATATAGAGTAAATATTATGACTAAAAGTGAAAATCTGTTTATCAACGGACAATTTATTAACGGCCAATGGCTAGCGGGCGAAGGCGAAGCATTTGAGTCTTTAAATCCAGCAACAGATGAGCCAATTTGGGCTGCCCAAAGCGCTTCCCCAGCGCAGGTAAATAATGCGGTTGTTGCAGCTAGAGCGGCATTTTATCCTTGGGCTGATCTAACAGTTGAAGCGCGTCTTGAAATCGTTAAACGTTTCGCTGAACTGCTTGGAGAATACAAAGATAAAATCGCCTACGCTATTGCAATGGAAACTGGCAAACCACTTTGGGAAACAAAAACTGAAGTAGGCGCTATGATTGGCAAAGTCGCAATTTCTGAAAAAGCGTACTTTGAACGTACTGGCACCAAAGAAAACCCAATGCCACAGGGCAAAGCCATATTACGTCACCGTCCACACGGCGTAGTAGCGGTTTATGGCCCTTACAATTTCCCAGGACATTTACCAAATGGACACATAGTTCCTGCGTTAATCGCCGGTAATACGATTGTGTTTAAACCAAGTGAACTGACACCAATGGTTGCTCAGATCATGGTAGAGCTATGGCAAAAAGCAGGATTACCAAACGGCGTACTAAACCTTGTACAAGGTGAAGTTGAAACCGGCAAAGCACTAGCAAGTCATCCGCAAATTGACGGACTGTTTTTTACAGGTAGTTCAAATACCGGTCACGTATTGCATCAACAATATGCTGCACAACCAGGTAAAATTCTGGCATTAGAAATGGGTGGCAATAACCCACTAATCGTAACGGAAGCTGAAAACACAGAAGCCGTTGTGCACGATATAATTCAGTCGGCATTCATTTCTAGCGGTCAACGCTGTACGTGTGCCAGAAAACTATTGTTACCTGAAGGCCCTGAAGGTGATGCGATATTAGCCAAATTAATTGACGCGACAAAAGCGATAGTTGTTGGCGATTCTCTCGTAGAAGGCAATGAAACACCATTTATGGGATCGATGATATCGGTGCAAGCTGCAGAAGGCATGGTTGAAGCTCAAAATCAATTAGTTGAACTTGGCGGCGAAATTTTAGTTGAGTTAACTCACTTAAAAGAAGAAACCGGATTTGTTTCTCCTGGGATTATTGAATGTACTAATATCGCAAACTTCCCAGATGTTGAACACTTTGGTCCTTTACTGAAAGTCTTCCGTTTCTCAGATTTTGATCAAGCAATCGAGATTGCAAACAATACAACATACGGCCTATCTGCTGGCTTACTTAGTGACAATGAACATTTATACCAACGTTTCCTAAGTCGTATTAGAGCCGGTATCGTTAACTGGAATAGACCAATTACTGGCGCGAGCAGTGCAGCGCCGTTTGGTGGTGTAGGCCAAAGTGGTAATCACCGTGCAAGCGCTTATTACGCGGCTGACTACTGTGCTTACCCAGTCGCCTCTGTTGAACTAGATAAAGTCGAATTACCCGCCACATTAAGCCCAGGTATTACGATCTAATCTAAACAACCTATTAGAAAAACCTCTTAGTTATAAGAGGTTTTTTTTGGCCCATTACTTAGCGCGTTTTTAGTGAAAAATAACATTGCCGTTGATCAGCTTCAAAAATACACTAATAACCGCAACTAATTTTGAATACTGACCAATTAAGAGTTAAATTAAGGCACATTAACAAAGCGCATATTGAAACCGACTTTCAACAAGCGTTACCTAACCAAATATTAAATGTGATGAGGGCAAAATGGTTATCGACAAACCCGCTTACGTAGAATTAATCGATTATCTGACATCCAACTTAGATGTGTTTCGCCACGGTTCGGCTTCTGAACAGTCGAGCAATAAAATAATTGAAGACCTCGTCGAACAGGAAATTGGCAACCAGATTATCATTCTTTGTACGCAACACGACGAACTTGAAACAAACCACCGCTCGATAATTGTTCGAGAAGTTGATGGTATTGTGTATGACATTCAGCAAGTTCTTGGTGTTTTTTGGGGTCAAAAAGCAACAGATGAGCAAAAAGAATTTCTCGAAGAGTTTGTTGGGCTAATTAAAAATGTATTTGATACAGCAATTGCCAACCTGCTCGATTAGGTTTTTCAATTAACCACCCCTATTAACAAATCAAAGAAGTAAATAAAATGAAAGCAACGGTAAAATGGTTAGACGCGATGACATTTGTAGGCCATTCAGAAACTGGCCACAAAATTGTTATGGATGGCGATCGAGAAGGTGGCGCACCCACGCCTATGGAAATGGTACTAATGTCCGCAGGAACCTGCAGTGCTATTGACGTTGTGGGTATCTTAGAAAAAGCACGTCAAAAAATTGTGGATGTCGAAGTCGAGCTTAGTGGCGAACGCGCCGACAGTATTCCTAAAGTTTTCACTTCTATTCATTTGAATTTTGTCGTTACCGGACATGACATTCAGGCAAAACATGTTGAACGTGCCGTTAGCTTATCTGCAGAAAAATATTGCTCTGTTGCCAAAATGTTAGAAAACACAGCAACCATAACCCACAGTTTTGAAATTAAAGCCGCTTAGTCCTCAACACTTTTTGATATAAGGGCGGGCGATTAACTACTTTAAAAATTATTGTCTAAAATAGTAAAACACCATTATCATACGCAAAATTTTTAAGAGGGTGCTGCGTTGAACAGTAAAATTAAACTACATGGCTTTAATAACCTAACCAAAAGCCTAGGGTTTTGCATATATGACGTGTGTTATGCAAAAACAGAATTGCAACGTAAAGAATATATCGAGTATATCGATGAACAATACAATGCAGACCGTTTGACCGATATTTTGACCGAAGTTTGCGACATTATTGGTGCAAACATCTTAAACATTGCGCGCCAAGACTATGAACCACAAGGTGCTTCAGTAACGATTTTAGTAAGCGAAGAAGAAATAAAATCGCCTGACGAAGTCGACCAAACTGAAACACCGGGTCCGGTTCCAGATGTACCAGAGGTAATTGCTGCGCACTTAGATAAAAGTCATATCTGTGTTCATACCTACCCTGAGATTCATCCACACGATGGTATTTGTACATTTCGAGCCGATATTGAAGTGTCTACTTGTGGGGTCATTTCACCACTTAAAGCGTTAAACTACTTAATCCATGCGTTAGAATCAGACATTGTTACGTTAGATTATCGTGTACGCGGGTTTACACGAGATACCGACGGCCGAAAACACTATATTGATCACAATATAAACTCTATCCAAAACTTCATCGGTGATGACATTTTAGAGCTTTATGAAATGATCGACGTGAATGTGTATCAGGAAAATATGTTCCACACCAAAATGATGATCAAAGATAATGATCTGAACAACTATTTGTTTGGGATCACTAAAGCTGATTTGGAAAAAGACGAAGAAGATGAAATCCGACTAAAACTGCGAAAAGAAATGCAGGAAATTTTCTACGGTAGAAACATGCCTGACTAGGTGTGTTTCTAACTCATTAGGGCAATTATGTTAACAATTAGTCTACAACCTCGATTTTCAGAAACCGATGCGTTAGGTCATATCAATAACACTGTTGTCCCTGTTTGGTTTGAAACCGCCCGGGTGCCGGTGTTTGAAATTTTCAATCCGACCCAAAATTTGACAAAATGGAACTTGATCTTAGCCAAGATTGAAGTCAATTATGTAGCGCAAATGTCGTATAACGCTAATGTCGAAATTAGGACCTTTGTAAAACGAATAGGAAATTCCTCGCTTACTTTACTACAGGAAGTTTGGCAGCAAGACCAAAAAGTCGCGTTTGGTGAATGTGTGCTCGTCAAATTTGACTATGGCACTAACCAATCCTGCGCCATTTCTGAAAGTGAGCAACATTCACTCAAAAAACACATCAAATAGTCGAAATATCCGTCTTTTTGCGACGAAATAATACAATTGAATAGACACTTTAGAATTTATTAGGGCTATACTCAGGTAATTAAATTTGGCATCCAAACAAAACTGTCGCAATAAAAGATTAAAAAAGTAAAATTCGATAAAAGTAAGCGCTTTGATTAAACGACTAATTCACTGTCTTACTGTTTTAAATTAAAAGATTAACTAGCACAAATGAATGGACTTTCTGTGACAAAAGCTTTGATCATTTTATTTATTTTAAGCTTCCCCTCTTTAGCCAACGCTAATGTAAGATTTAGCGGCTTTGGGAACTTAGGCGTTGTTGCGAGTGATTCAGATTACCTCGCATATCGCAATAACACCTCTCAGGCTTTTGGCAAGTTCTCCGGCGACCTCGATTTTAGAACAAACTCTAAACTAGGCTTACAACTTGAATGGCAAGGTAACAATGACTTTGATGCTGTTGTACAAGTATTATTGCAGGAAAACAAACAAGAAGCGTTATCAGATTATTTTAGATTAGCGTTTTTACGTTACAAACCAACAGCAAATTTAGACATTCGATTAGGCCGAGTTCCTTTAGACACCTTTTTGATTACAGAGTATAGAGAAGTAGACTATGCATTCCCCTGGGCAAAAGCCCCAAATGAAGTCTACGGCATTATTCCTTTCTACTTTGTTGATGGTGTTGATGTTTCTTATACTCTACCGCTTGATGATTTTAGCTTTTTATCAAAAATATACACAGGTTCTTCACGTTCGAATATCGGTAGTTTGCAGTATGCGGACTTAATTGAGATTGCCAATATCACTGGTTTCTCTTTTGAACTGCAGAGTTTTAATTGGATGGTATCGACAAAATTTAGTCGGGGACATTTTGATGAAAACCCAATAGTCACAATGGAGTTGATTAACGGCTTAAAAACACTAGAACCTTATTGGCCTGACGTAGAACGCTTTGCCACTCAATTTGAACTAAAAGATGCTGTTGCAGATTATGTATCCATTGGTGGTCGGTACGATTTAGACAACCTGACTTTTTATGGTGAACTCGCTGAAGTTTCCAGTCAAGAAAGAGCGATAGCGGATTTGTCGAGTGGTTACTTCTCTGCAACCTATAGAATTGATAACTTTCAGATATTTACCAGCCTAGGATTTACTAATTCAGGGCGATACAGTTTTTCAGAAGATGGAGACACAGGCCTTCAATTAAAATCATTACCTGCCCAGGCATTTTATCAACTGAGCCTTTTAAGAGAAGGTACTGAGTCTGTAGCAAATTATTATGCGTCGAGTCAGCGTACTGTGTCTATTGGTGGCCGATGGGATATCAGCGACAGTATGGCGTTAAAACTGCAGTTAGACCGAACGGATGTTGAGCAAGGCGGCGATACGTTATGGCTCAACAACCCTGATAAATCTCTAGACAAAGATCATATTGTTCACGCTTTGTTTCTTAATCTGAGTTTTATATTCTGATGAAATTACTGCTTAGAAGTTTCAAATTACTCGTCATGTTAACGGTGTTTAATAGCAACGCGTTGGAACAATCGCTCGTTGTTGTGGTAAATACTGACAACCCGACGGAACAACTAAGCAAACGACAACTAATCGATTTATATATGGGAAAATATGTCGCATTTCCCAATGGTGAAAAAGCGCAACCAATTGATGGCCCAAGCGCAATGCGACATAAATTTTATTATACTTTGGTCAATAAAAACCTATCACAAATTAACTCTTATTGGTCGAGAGTGCGCTTTACTGGCAAAGCTACGCCGCCGATTGGATATAATTCAATGGAATTTATTCAGGACTATATTGCAAACAATAAAAATGCGATAGCCTATATAGAATCCAGTTATGTAACGGAAAACATGAAAGTGGTATATCGATTTGAATAAAAGTGGATTATTAATTCGTCTCGCCTTAATCATCATATTTGCTGCATTAGCAATAGGCTTTCTCTCGGCCCAAATTTTTTATCGGATCACCTACTTAGATACTGTTCAAGATACTAAAAACGAAATTAGCCAGTTGTATTCAACCGTTTCAGCTACCGCATCTGTGGCGGCTTATCTCGAAGACACTGAAATGGCCAACGACGTACTAAAAGGGTTAGTGAGCAACAATGTTGTTCTTGCGGCCGAATTTAAAACGAGTAATTTGAAATTAATTGATGGGGTTCTTGCGCAATCGGATAACGCCAAAAGTGAATTTGATATCCCATCGCCATTTATAAAAGAAGACACCGTCGGCAAACTTATTCTTTACCACGACGAAAAATACATTCAGCAACACGCACAACAAATCGGTCAGAACAATGCCACCGCCCTAGTAACTCAGGCGATATTTGTTACGTTAATTACAATCTTTATTGCCTATGTCTTAATCACTAAACCAATCCTTTCTGTAGGAAGCGCACTAGGTAAGGTGAAGCCCGGTACAGAGGATAGGTTAAGTTACCCTGTTTTTCATACCAGCAGTGAAATAGGAGTACTCGTCGACGACGTCAATTTCCTACTTGATAAAGCATATAACTCATTTCAAGAAGAAACCAAACTAAGGCAAGACATTGAATTTCTCGAAAAACGATTCCGAATGTTATTCGAAAACTCGATTTCACCAATAATTTTGACCGAACCGTCGGGCAATATCATATTGTTTAACAAAGCATTTGAAGTGTTGTTAAGTAAACTTGGTAAACATTTTAAAAAGAACTTTGGGGTTTTGTTAGAAGAAATATTTGTCGACCGCGAACAACTAAAAGATGTAGTTGAACTCGCGATATCAAGTGATGAAATCGCCACCGGCGAATTTAAACTTGTTTCTGAAGACCCTTCAAGCGATACCGTTTGGGTACAAATCGTTGTCACAACAATTGTCTCGGAAGACTTAAAAGAGTATTACCAATTAACGCTACATGATATTTCAAAACGTCGAAAACAGCTTGAAAAACTCAGTGAACTTGCCGACTACGATCAACTTACTAATATACTTAACCGCCATGGCGCAGAAGTTCAAATCAAGCAACTCATTGCCGATCAAATACCATTTGCCTTTATCTTGCTAGACTTAAATGGCTTTAAACAAGTTAATGACATCTATGGTCATGACGCAGGGGATGAAATACTGCGCCATGTTGCAAAACAATTATTGATAAGTTTACGTAAGCGTGACATTGCATGTCGATGGGGTGGAGATGAGTTTGTCGTGGTTTTACCGGGTATCAGTAAAGAAGACTTAGTGAAATTGTCAGAAAAAATATACGATAAAATTGCCAAACCCTATTACCTTAATAATCAAGACATGCAAGTTGCCGTTGGATCAAGTATGGGCGTAACCTTTTATCCTGACGACCATACCGATCTTAAGTCGTTAGTGAAGTTAGCTGACCAAGCGATGTACCGAGCCAAAAGAAATAAACAAACTGCGCCAAGTGAATACATTAAATTTGCTTTCGACCAGGACAGTTCCGGAGGCGTAAAATGATTGATGAGAACGTCATTGTAAAAGGAAATCCAATATCGAATTCCGAACGTTTTCAACTTCAAAATAAAACAAACCGTACCCGCCAACTATTAATCGTTTTAATGGTCGTAGTGACAATTGTATTGATTAACGATTCAATATTTTTGAACATGAGTAACCTCTACGAACACGCCAGTACACTCATTTTAATGGGCTTTTTCTACAAATTTCTGAGCGACGATACGACTAACGAAATTGTCAGTTTACTCATGTGGACATTAGTCATTTTAGCGTCTTATTTTTGTTGGAAAAACGATGGATTATACGACACCGCTATCCTCATCTATCCCTGTATTCTAATTGGCACTTCGCTGTTAAGTGGCTCAATATTACTATTTAGCCTATTGGCTTATATGGTGTGTTCATTGTACGGATTAGCTTGGGTGACTGAGCTAGGGGTTATTGACGCAATTTCCGTTACTGATAATTCCATCTGGGCAAAAGCCAACAACCTCGCACTGGTTTTATTTTTCTATACCATTTCTTTGAGATTTTTGACCAATGAGAATCTAAAATTAATTACTCGCCTTGTCACCGAAAACGAAAAAACCCAAGAAGCGCAGGCAAAGGCTAAGGTCGCATTTGATTTAAACCCCCTAACAAATTTACCTAATGAACACATTTTTGCGGTCAAAACTAATGCCGCTATCGAAAAAAATACTAATGGCCCCACGTTAATCGCGTTAATAACCATTGACCAAAAAAACCTAAAGTGGATAAATTCAACTTTAGGTTATGAAGTAGGCAATAAGTATATACAAGCTTTATCAGAGCGACTTCAGATTTTAGTCGGTAAAAAAGCCAGTCTATTTCATCTTTCTGGCAACGAATTTTCATTTTTATTAGAAGCAAACGGATACGACGAGATCTCTCAGTTTGTTCAAGACATTGTATCGATTAATCGCCAACCGATTTTAATCGATGACAATGAACTTGAAATTCAAAATTCAATTGGCATCGCCCTGTTCCCATTTGACGGCAAAAGTTATGAGATCCTGCGCACCCGCTCGCTAATTGCTTTATCCCATGCCCATTCGCTTGAAAGTCGAGAATTTAACTTTTTTGAAATGGAAATGGAAAGCCAGTTGAAAAAGCGCAGTCATCTTTCTCACGCCCTCAAAAGCGCCATAGAAAACGAAGAATTTGAGCTTTACTACCAGCCTAAAATTCATTTGGAGTCTAATGAAATCGTTGGTGCTGAAGCACTGCTGAGATGGAAAACTAAAACCGGTGAGTTTATTACTCCAAATGACTTTATCCCTATTGCCGAATCCTCTGGGCTAATATCACCAATAGGTAAGCAAGTTTTAATGCAGGCCTGTCGTGATTGTAAAGAGTGGCACTCAAAAACAGGCCAGCAAATTCAAGTTTCAGTGAATATTTCACCGTACCAGTTCCGCCGTGGAAACTTACCTAATATTGTTCATTTAGCCCTAAATAAAAGTGAATTAGCACCACGATTTTTGGAATTAGAAATCACCGAATCCATTGTCTTTGACGATACAGACTCCGTTAAAGATCAATTACATACCATTACCAAACGAGGTGCTTCAATTGCTATTGACGACTTCGGTACAGGTTATTCGAACCTAAGTTATATAAGTCAGTTTAACGCATCGACTTTAAAGATAGATATGTCTTTTGTACTCGACATTATGGACTCGCCCCTTAATAAACACTTAGTTAATGCGATACTGCAAATGAGTAAGAGTTTAGACATAGAAAATGTTGCTGAGGGCATCGAGAACAAACAAACCAGCTTATTGTTAAAAGAACTTGGTTGCACATACGGCCAAGGTTTTTACTGGTCAAAGCCCATTCCGCAGCAAGAGTTCATTCAATTTTTAATTAATTACAAGGCTCAAGGGAACGGCAACGTTACACCGATAAGACAGGCAAACTAATAACGCTTGACAAAGCAACTCAGTGGCAGGCTAATAAAGTGTTTTTAAATCGGGTAAATTACCAAGTGAGTCTTGTTCTAATGCATTTTGCCGTTCTTCTTCGGTTAAGATACCAACAAAAGGTGTTCTGCGTCTGAGCTTACGCATACGCGGTGAATCTTCTACTATTGCAGCGACAAACACATCGGGTTGATCAATCAATTCCATAATTGACCACCACGTTAGAAAAGCCCCATATCCCATTCGGCCTTCGTCGCGACGTTGTTCAAGGACAGCAAGTACTTGTTTAATGTACGCGTCATCCCCTTTTAAGTTGGCACTTACCAACTTTAACGCAATGGCACTATGGATGACGGTGATCTGGCGATCGATATTTTCATCCTTCACGCCCGTTTTCCTGACTTGGTAAGACCGTTTTCGGCCAGACTGTTGTCGGTTAAACATAGTCCTATTCCTCAAGTATTCTAAAGAGCACTACATTACCTAAGATTTTGTTTTTATAACAAACAAACAGCAGAGATTAAATATTTACTACGCCGTTAAATTTTTTACATAAATAGTAGAGCAACCAAATATTAATACCGCCAAATACAGCCAACAACTTAATTAACAGCTCAAAACCCGGTGCCTGTGCATATAAAAAACCTACCGCAAAAAAAGACATAGCGACCAACAAGAACGCTAAGATCATAACCAGCTTAAAATTGTAGTTCTTTTCTTGAGTTTCAATTTTATCCATTACATTTGACATGATTTTCCCAAATTGACATTTTTAACACGAGCCATCTTTTAAATTAAAGTGTCTCGAAAATAGACAAAACAACATTAGTTAGGGTGAGAAACAAAGGAGCAAAAGAACAAAGGCGAACTGTTTAGTGTCCGAGTTTTGTGATTTATACGCCGTCCCACTCCATAAACTCTCGATTTAAAATTTGTGGCTTAGATAACTTAGAATTGCTGTTAGGCATAAATATTTCGCGCGCACCAGCGCCAAATGCCGCCTCTCTAAAAGCTCTGATTTCTACGTTTGTGTAACCACCTTCAACTGACTCTAACAAGTGAACAACCGCTGTAGGGTCTTGCAGTAAGAAACGTCGAGGAGCTAATTCCTTAGCAATGCTTTTGAAGCAGTCTTCAATCTCCATAAAATTACCCATTAACGTTCTTGGGTGATTTAAAGCACTACAAGATTTAGTTATTGATTTGTCACCTTCAACAAAAGTTACCGTAACTTGACCTCTTTTGACTTGATAATATAAATGACGCTTAATCCAGAACACGAAACTTCCTTTTTATATGTATGAAACCTTGTTATCGAACCGAAGTGCGGAGCAGTTGACAAATTTATTAGGCAATTTTTTGCGCCACTAAGTAGGTGTGTAACTCCGGGTACTGATCAAACTCTAAATGTTTGATAGTACAACCATTATCGAGAAACACTTGTATAAAGCCATTTGTTCCAAGAGATGAGTAATACATCATGGGCCCCATAGTATCATCGGTATGATCTCCCGGTTCGTTAACCCCGCCAAATGAAAATATCATGATGCCGTCGGGGTTTAACGCATTTGCCAGTTTTGAAATCACACTAACTTGCTTATCCAATGGTATATGCCAAATGCTATCCCAAGCAGTTATGAAGTCATATTTTTCTGATAACGGATAAGAGCAGATATCTTCTTGATAGAAATTCCATTCTGGATTGCGGCTTCGAGCTAGCGCTATCATCTTCTCTGAGATATCTAAGCCTTCAGGCTTAAAGCCTTCTTTGGCTAGCAAATCCATTATTCTCCCAGTTCTTCCGCAACCAACATCAAGTGCCTTGCCTTTCAACTTTACAAAGGATATTGCTTTTTTATGTTGATCGATTCCGTTTTTCATATTGAATCGATCATCAGACCAACGATCTGTAATTGTGTCGTAGTTTTTGCCTATTTGTGCTGGATTCATAGGGTTTTGCCTAACCCCCATTAAACGGGAAATTATAGTTGGCTAAAATAAGCGACGAAGGAAAAAAAACCAACTGTTATTTATCCTGCTTGAGTAGATTGTTAGCCATACTTGACTCTAACTCTATCCATGCACCTGCAAAGTTATCATTATTAAACCAAAGCAAATTTTCTATTGAGAAATTAGAAACCACTACTTTCGTATTTGACGTCCACACAACTTTTAAATTGTCGGGTTTTCCATCCAACCCAAACAAGCCTCGGTATACTTTACCGGTTTTCACATCAACGATGTTTAAGCCTGATTGCCAATTTGTTGTTGCACCACAATCAGAATAACCAAGTTTTGCAATTTTTTTACCGTTTGGCGAAGGAAACTCTGCTACGTCTGTATGCTTACATATTGAAGAAACGTCAACATTTAACAAATCCATTCCATAGCCTATGGCTTTAAACCCAAGCCAAATAAAAAATAAAATTGCTCCAAGATCCCAGACTGTTTTCTTAATATTGGTGACAATGCTCATGCAGATCCTTAAGTATGGTTATTGCCGAATCAAGCGGCGTAAAATAGCTTGGCTAAAATGAGAGAGAAAGGCGTAAAAGCTAACTGTATTTGTATTGTCCTTATTGAGTTTCTTATAGTTGCTCCGTTCCACTAATTAATCTGTTTACCTAGCTCATTAATAAGCGGAATATGCTTCTGTTGCTTACG
>NZ_JAUORW010000011.1:0-171686 GCF_030548245.1 Psychrosphaera sp. 1_MG-2023 | reverse complement strand
TTACTGCCAGAAAAACTCGTCATCTCAAAATCGCGAAGCGATATTTGAGATCTCCTTCAATATGCAGAGGACGTTTTATGTCCTGAAATCATGAGCCAATTTAAAGCGATCTATGAACCTCCTCTGTATTTGGCACTAGGGAGATTGCGACTCCATTGCTAGAATTTTGAGTTTAATTAAATATCCAGCCATAGATTTCAAGTAGGGCAACCGAGTCATAATTTGAGGTATGAGGAACATTGTCAATTTCTGAAAAGGTTACAGGTTTAGAACAATCTTGCCATACTTGAGTTGTTGTTCCATTGCTAACTGCAGTTACTTTAGCCTGTTGAATTGTTTCAAAAGTATTACTGCAACCGTTCTTTAACTGCCAGTGCGCTATGGTTTCGTCGACAGATCTTATCCGTCCTAATTCTCGACCTATTATTGGAACTTCACTATCTATATAACTATGGATATGGTGTATGGCAACGGGTGTTGCAGTAGAGCATTTTTCAAACTCTCCACGAAACTGACCTGCTAGTGCCACGATTCCAGTGATTTTTTCAGGGATAGTACAGGCAAGTTTATAAGTCATAAAACCGCCAGCGGAATACCCTAAAAAATACACAATGTCGCTCGTGATGTTATATTCGATTTTCAATTGGTCTATGACACTACTTAAAAAGTTAACATCACCTAATTTATTTTCTGTGTCGTTTACACTGTCCCACCCCCAGAATCTATTGATCCCTTGTGGTGTTGCTACAAGTAAATTTTGAGTGTCACCAAGTAACTTTGAATTAAAAATCGTGTTCACTTTTTTTGGGCTTCCCGGAGCGCCATGTAATAATATTGCAATACCTTTAATTGGTAAATCCGGTGCATATACAGTAATGTCACGGCTCTCCAGAGTAATACAATCCATATTCTCAGGAATTGTAACTCCCGAACATTGAATTGTTGCCTCTACAGTATCAATGGGTTTTGTTGAACTGTCGCTACTACAACCAGAAAGTAGATATATCAGTAGAAATAACATTAAAATATTTGATGTTGATACGTATCTATTCATTTTACTTCTCATTATTTGTGGAAACATTAGCTTGTCACTTTGCAAGGTTTACTCAATAAAGAAGCGGCTATGATTTTGTAATGGAATTGTAATGGTCTGTTAATAAGGGGATTGCAGGCCGTTTGGTTAGTTCCATGTCTGTTTAACTTGTTATAAAATTCTAATATTAGATACGTTTATTAGTAGGCCGGTGCTGAACTTTTTCCTTTTAAGTATAAATAGATGTTAGCCAAACTGACTGTTGTGGGATAAGTATAGGAGAGAGTAAAAAGCCGCTAAAAAGCGGCTTTTAAATTGAGGCGTTTAAACAAATATTATTTGTACTTTCCGCCTTTGGCGATAATTTCCTGCGCCATAATATCTGCTATTTCATGTGTAGGGCGGTTTTCATTGTCAGCACGTTGAAAAATTTCTAACAAGGTATCGTAAATTTCGTGAACCTTGGCTGTCGCTTTTTCTGCACTATAACCATCTTCATCTTGCTCAAAAAAGATATTAATTATGCCGCCAGCATTAATTGCATAATCAGGGGCATATAAAATTCCCTTATCTTTCAGCGCATCGCCATGATGTGGTTTTGCTAACTGATTGTTTGCACAACCAGCAATAATTTTTACTTTAAATTGCGGTATCGTGTCGTCGTTAACGGTCGCACCGAGTGCACACGGAACATAGATGTCTGCATCCACAGCATAAATGTCATTTAAACCAACCGCTGTTGCAGCGTAATGCGTAACAGCGTAATCAATTGAGTCATTGTTTATGTCAGTTACAATAAGCTTGGCACCATCATTGTGTAAACGTTCACATAAATACATACCTACTGAACCTAAACCCTGAACTGATAGCGTTAATCCTTCAAGGTTATCAGAACCAAACTTATGTTTTGCAGCGGCTTTGATGCCGAGATAGGTTCCAAGCGCTGTAAACGGCGCAGGGTTTCCACTTTGGCCCTCTAATCCAACAACATAATCTGTCACACTATGGGCTTGCATAATATCGGCTGTTGTAATATTTACGTCTTCAGCAGAATAGTAGGTACCATTCATGTTATTAAGTTTATGGCCAAAGGCTTTAAATAAGGCTTCAGACTTTAACTTTTTAGGATCACCTATAATAACAGCTTTACCGCCACCAAAGTTTAATCCAGCTAACGCATTTTTGTACGTCATGCCTTTTGATAAACGAAGTACGTCAATTAACGCGTCTTCATCTGAGGCGTAATTCCAAAAACGACAGCCACCAACAGCCGGCCCACAATTAGTATTATGAACGGCGATAATTGCTTTTAATCCCGTTTCCTGATCTGAACAGAAAACAACCTGTTCATGGTTGTCAAATTCGACTTGAGAAAATACAGACACAACTGCTCCAGTAATATAGATATGATCAGCAGGACTCTACCAAAGCTGCTTTTTCTCTACCAGTATTTAGAAAAAGCCACTTCTGGTGCGACCAGTTTGAAGTGTAAATAAATTAGCGCTTGTAGCCTAACTAATTAATTAGTACAGTCTTGAAAAAATAGCGAATAAATAAAATGTCTGAAAATAAAACAAATACCTTAACTGAAGAAGAAATTAATCAGTGGTGCAAAGCATCATATCAAGAAGCGACTAAAATATTAGCGCAAAACGGGATCATTACCGAGTCTGTTGATACTAAAGACAGTCGTTATTTACCGCCTGTCATTGCATTCTGGAAACTAAAATCAACTGACGGCAACCAATTTTGGGTTGTATGTGGAGAAATTAAACATGACTTTCTCCCTGTGTCTGCGGCAAATTCGGCACGTGAAGCTGCGCGGTCTTTTGCATTACGTTGGCAAATTGAAGTCGAACAACTCGTGACAAAACAACAGGTTGAAACTGATGAAGCGGTAATCGAACAGCTAAAACAGGAAGCTGCAGATACTAACTTTTGTGCAGATAGACTTTATCAAATTTTTGAAATAGAAAGCTTTTGGGGTTAGGCCATTTTTGCACTAGAAGCCTTAGGTTTTTAGTGCAATATTCCATGAGGGCAAACAAAGCTATTTACCGAACAGCTTAACGTTTGCTTGGGTAGCCCTGTTTCCATATAAACACCTCCAACAGGTTTGAATCCTTGATTAGTAAAATAACTTACGTTATCAAGTTCTGCATCTATGGTAACTTGATTGATCCCTTTCCTATGCGCAATAGACAACAATTGTTGGATTACCTTTTGTGCAGCGTTGGTGTTCCTATATTTCATCAAAACAGCAATACGACTAATTTTCCCATTTTCACAAATACGTCCAGTTGCTACCGCTTTATCGTCTTCGTTTCTAACTAATACGTGTTCACAATTTATGTCGTTGTTATCAAACTCTTCCGTTTCAGGAATTCTGTGTTCGCAAATAAAAACCTTATTTCGTACTTCTTTTATCTCCTCGATATAATCGGTTTCTCTACGCCAATTAACGTTATTAACCTTGTAACTCATGTTCATCCAATATAAAAAAATAGCCGTAATTAATAAGTGTAGTAATAAGTTGGCTATTTTCTATACAAAAATCATGTTTTTTTAATATTAATGTCTCGCTTGATGAGCAGGAAATTAATTTATTCGCAAATTCAACTTGTTGAGAACTCAGCGGGTAATTTTCACCATCACAGAATAAAGTCAAATTTTCCTCGTCGCTGGAAATTGCGAGTTTAACACCAAGCACTTTTTGAATTTCAATTTCGCTATTAAATAATTCGTTACCATAATCTGCTGGGATTCGTTCCGCGAGGGGTTCTACATTCAACTCTCGCGTCGCTGCGGTAAGTCGAGTTAATAAATAATGTTCAAATTGAGCCTTGTCACCGACTAGGTCTAGTACCTGTTTTTGCAATTGGGTAATGTTTGCAGGAGATAATCCAAAACCAGAGGTGTCGTTGTTAATAACCGTGTCAGTGAAGCGGTCTAATCCAAGGTTTTGATCAATGATATGATCGGCAATACCACTTAGCAATTCTTGACTCGAAGGCGCTCTAAATCCAATGCTGTAAGCAAGAGCGCTTTCTATTGTTTCGCCTTGATGAGGTGAGAAAGGGGGAATATATAAAATGTCACCATTGGTAACGGTTGCGTCAATTATCGGTTCAAAAGCCGGTACGTGGAGCAGGTCGGTTGCCGCTTCAATGTGTTCTATTTCTTTATTTACCGCTCCAACTTGCCATTGTCGTTTCCCTATACCCTGAACGATAAAAACATCATATTGATCAAAGTGGGGACCAACCCCTCCGCCTGGTGTAGAGAACGAGATCATAACATCGTCAATTCGCCATTTTGGAATGAAATTAACCATAGATTTAAGTTCATCAACAGAGTCAAACCAATTGTCGACGCCTTGTACCAACAAGCTCCAGCAACGTTCACCAAATTGACTAAAGTCCTCAAAAGGCCCCTGTGCAACTTTCCAGTTGTTATCTGAGTTGGTTATTACTCTAGAGTCAATAAAGGATTCCATCGCTAAGCCAGCCACTTCATCGGGTGCAATTGGTGATGGAAAATTTGGTAATGCATTTTTTAGTAATATTGGTTTTTTTTGCCAATAGTCTTTCAAAAATGTTTCTTTTGAAATAGTTTGCCAATTGATATTCATAAAGTGACTTCTTAATTTGTAGGATGATGGGCAATAAAAAAGCCAGTCAATAGACTGGCTCTTTTTACGAATATAAACTTAGTTTAATTCGTCGATAAATGCGACAGCACGGCCGATGTAGTTTGCCGGTGTTAATAACTTAAGTTCAGCTTTAACACTATCTGAAAGGTCTAAACCATCGATAAATTCAGCCATAACTTGTTGGTTAACTTTTTTACCACGAGTTAGGTCTTTTAATTTTTCGTAAGGTTTTTCAATACCGTAACGACGCATAACGGTTTGAATTGGCTCTGCTAACAATTCCCAGTTATTGTCTAATTCATCAAGCAAACTTTGAGCATTAACTTCTAATTTGCTAATGCCTTTTAACGTGGCTTGATAAGCAATAATTGAATGTGCAACACCAACACCTAAAGTACGTAGTACTGTAGAGTCAGTCAAATCACGTTGCCAGCGCGAGATTGGCAATTTTGTTGCTAGGTGACCGTAAATAGCATTAGCAATTCCTAAGTTACCTTCAGAGTTTTCAAAGTCTATTGGGTTAACTTTGTGAGGCATTGTTGAAGAGCCGATTTCGCCTGCTATGGTTTTTTGCTTAAAGTGACCCATTGCAATGTAACCCCAGATATCACGATCAAAATCGATTAATATCGTGTTAAAGCGCGCCATTGCGTCAAAGATTTCAGCGATGTAGTCATGTGGTTCAATTTGGGTAGTAAACGCATTAAAGGTTAAACCAAGTGAGGTTACAAACTCTTCAGCGTGTTGATGCCAGTCATGTTCTGGGTAAGCAGAAATGTGCGCATTGTAGTTACCAACAGCACCATTAATTTTTCCTAACATCTCAACGTTAGCAATTTGTTCACGTTGACGTTGTAGTCGAACATAAACGTTTGCCATCTCTTTACCCATAGTAGATGGTGTTGCCGGTTGACCATGTGTACGACACATCATCGGCATAGATTTGTATTCGTTTGCTAAGCGTTTTAACTCAGACAAAATTTTGTCACAGTATGGCAAAACAACGTCTTTGCGAGCAGCAGATAACATTAAACCATGTGAAAGGTTGTTTATGTCTTCAGAGGTACAAGCAAAATGAATAAACTCGTTAACTGCAGTTAATTCTGCATTGTCAGCAACCTTTTCTTTTAAAAAGTATTCAACGGCTTTTACATCGTGATTTGTTGTAGCTTCAATATCTTTAACACGCTGCGCATCGGCCTCTGAAAAGTTATCAACGATTGCATCTAAAAGAGCATTAGCTTCTGCAGAAAATTCAGGTACTTCCTGGATTGCAGCCGTTTTCGCTAATTTTTGTAACCAACGTACTTCAACGATAACACGGTATTTTACCAGACCAAATTCACTGAAAATTGGACGTAATTCTTCAGTTTTATTGCCGTAACGGCCGTCAACTGGTGAGATTGCAGTAAGTGCAGATAGTTGCATGACGTTGCTTTCCTCTATTCCTAACTAATGGATGTTAATTCATTTTTAAACGATAGTGCGTCTTGCAATATGCGTTTGCGATTCAATAAAAAGTGTCTTCTTTGGCCGCCTAGTTGACGCCATAAAACAGCGGCGCGTACGCCTGCTAATAACAAGGCTCGGACTTTATTTTGAATGTCCGGTTGTTTTAATATGTCTGGATTGCCAATGATTTGAATTTTTTGCCCGATTGGACTGATAATTTCGCGATAACTGTCTGCAAAGTTTTGCACAACAGAAGGCGAGGTTAATTCAAAATGTTCTAAACGGCGTTCAACGTTTTCAAGTGATGTTGTCAATTGATTTAGTGCTGAATTTGATTTTAATAATTTTTTTGCCAAAGACATTATACCTGCAACATAGCGCGTAACTTCTACGTCGCGTGTTGTTGTTTGTCCTGACAATTGATGGACGAGCAGGTCGCAACCATCACTTAGCTCAACAATAGACGGATATACATCAAATACAGTCTTAGGTGAGGTGATCATAATGCCGCTTAAAAGCGCATTAAAGTTAGTTTTATCGTAAGGTTTGCCTTTGGCCAATAGTTGAATTAACTGAGCCGACAGGCAAACGGCCGATAATGCGATTGTTTGGGCGCGCTGCGATTGTTCCATCATTTATCGAATATAACTCTCAATGATCCCGCCACCTAAACACACTTCACCATCGTAAAATACTGCTGATTGCCCCGGCGTTACCGCTCGTTGAGGTGAATCAAATATCACTTTAATCGTGCCATTTTCCAAATCAGGGAAAACGGTACATTCGATATCATCTTGGCGGTATCTTGTTTTAACGGTTAACCTAGATTCGACCTGTGGACCTTTGCTATCGACCCAATTTAATTGTGATGCGTGTAGTCCATTAGAAAACAGCAAAGGGTGGTTTTTACCTTGACCAACGATAAGCACGTTTCTCTCGACGTCTTTATCGACAACAAACCAAGGTTGATCTTTAAATTCCTTCAAACCGCCAATTAGCAGGCCTTTTCGTTGACCTAACGTATGATACATTAACCCTTCGTGTTGACCGATGACTTCGCCCTCAGGTGTTTCAATGTCACCTGGTTGCGCTGGTAAGTATTGTTGTAAGAAGTCTTTAAACTTGCGTTCACCGATAAAACAAATGCCAGTCGAGTCTTTCTTATCTGCTGTTATTAAACCTTGTTCTTCAGCAATACGTCTAACTTCTGGTTTTTCTAGCTCGCCAACAGGGAATAAGGTTTGTCCTATTTGTGCCTGATTTACGGCGTATAAGAAGTAACTTTGATCTTTGTTAGAATCAAGTCCACGTAACATTTGGGCATTGTTGTCATCCGCTGTCCGTCTGACGTAATGGCCAGTTGCAATATAGTCAGCAGATAAAATTTCTGCGGAAAATTGCAAAAACGCTTTAAACTTAATTTCTTTATTGCACATAATGTCAGGGTTTGGTGTTCGACCCGACTTGTATTCTTCTAAGAAATGCTCAAAAACATTATCCCAGTATTCTGACGCAAAGTTAACGGTATGCAGTTCAATGCCAAGTTTGTCGCATACTGCCTGCGCATCTTTAAGATCTTCAGCAGCAGAACAATATTCTGAGTCGTCGTCTTCTTCCCAATTTTTCATGAAAAGGCCTTCAACTTGATAACCTTGCTTTTGCAATAAATACGCAGAAACCGACGAATCTACGCCGCCAGACATACCTACGATGACTTTTTTAGTCGAATTCTCAGAGAAACTTTCAGACATGAATTGGGACAAAAAACCTATACGCTTAAAATTGGCGCGGATTTTACCACAGCTGACATTAAAAATGTATCGCTTGGGGTGTTAATTTTGTTATTGATTAGCAATATTTATTTAGTGGAAAAGCGATCATAAAAGGCTGGAGAGAACTCAGCCAGCCTGATATTAAGGGGAATTTACGTTATAGCTTAATAATACCTAAGTTCTTGCACTTTCCCCCAAAATACTCGATAAGAATAAGCTGTGTACGCTAATATCGTTGGTACAACAACGATTGCACCATATAATAAGAAGTTCAAAGATTCTGGCGCCGCCACTGTTTCCCATATAGTGAGGTGTTGAGGTACGATATACGGGAAAAAACTGTAACCTAAACCCGCAAAGCTAAATACAAATATGAGCGCTGTCATGATAAACGGCAGACCTGGGAACTGGTCTTTAAATTTTTGTAGGTGTTTCAGATACATATAAGTTAAAACAAATAAAATGGTACAAATTACCGGGATAGGGACCAAAAATATTGAGTTTGGCCAAGTAAACCACTTTAAATAGATTTGTGGATTTAAAGCTAAGTTGGTTAACGATACTGCAATTACACCGATAAAGGTTACGATAAGCATCTTTTTGCCGTTTTTAATGGATCGTATTTGTAGCTCGCCTTCAGCCTTCATGGTTAGCCACATAGCACCGATAAAGCAATAGGCCGCACAAACCCCTAAAGCACTTAATATAGCAAAACTGTATCCGACTAAACTTTTGTCGAAACCCGTAACAAATAGTCCTAACATAAATCCCTGTGACAGCGCGGCGATAAAAGAACCAAATTTGAACGCTTTGTCCCATGAAGGTTTGTGGCCAAACGAAGCCTTAGCTCTAAAATCGAATGCCACGCCTCTGAGTATGAGCCCAATTAACATAACAGAAGCGGGTATATACAATTCCTTTAATATCAAGCTATGTGCCTGTGGAAAGGCGATTAATAGTAAGCCAATCGCTAAAACTAACCAGGTTTCGTTAGCATCCCAAAATGGGCCAATACTCGCGACCATAATGTCAGATTCTGACTGGTTATCTAACGGTAATAACATGCCAACTCCTAAGTCGTAACCATCCAAAATTGCATACAAGATTACGGAGAGGCCCATTAAGCATACGTAAATTATGGCAAGGGTATGTTGATCAAACATGCTGATTCTCCAATGTATTTGACGCCGGCTGTTTTAAAACAATAGTCTCACTTATGTCTATTTCTTCTATTTCGACCGCACGTCGAGCCATAACAAAAATGGTATGTAGATAAGCCGCGAGTAGTCCCACATAAGTTAAAATATATAAAGTCAAACTTGTTGTAACATGTGCAGTAGGCAAGTCAGTCACAGCTTCACTTACTTTTAGAATGCCTGAAACGATATAAGGTTGACGGCCTATTTCAGTCACATACCAGCCAGCAAGTGTCGCTATCCAACCGCTAAAACTCATACATACAAAGGTCGTTGTTAACCAGTTGGGGACTGCTTTTTTGCGAAGGATATAACTTCCGGCTAACCAAGAAACCAATATCATGAGTAGACCCATGCCAACCATGACACGAAAACTGAAAAATACAGGTAAAACAGGAGGGTGGTTTTCTCCAAATTCGTTAAGACCCTTTATTTCGCCATTTTTATCGTGGGTTAAGATAAGACTGGCTAAGTTTGGGATCCCTATTTCAAATTTATTTGTTCTGTTTTTTTCGTCAGGTATAGCAAACAACAAAAGAGGAGCCCCTTCTGTCGTTTCCCAAACGCCTTCCATTGCAGCTACTTTTTGTGGCTGATTCTCCAACGTATTTAAGCCATGTAAATCCCCAACAAATGCTTGAATGGGTGTTAGTAACATCGCTGCAATAACCGCTATTTTAAACGTGAGTAACGGCGCTCTTTTGGTATCACCGCGTTTGATCCTATAGGCGCTGATCCCTGCAATTAAAAATGACGCTGTGATAGCGGAAGCCAATAACACATGAAAAAATCGAAATGGAAATGAAGGGTTAAAGATGATTTCCATCCAATTAACTGGATAGACAATACCATCGACAATTTTGTGTCCTTGAGGAGTCTGCATCCAAGAATTAAGCGACAAGATCCAAAATGCTGACATTGTGGTGCCAAAGGCAACAATACAGGTGGCGAGCGTATGTACACGAGCAGACACCCGCTTTATGCCAAATAACATAATGCCTAAAAACGTCGCTTCGAGGAAAAATGCCGTTAATACTTCATAACCTAATAAAGGTCCGGCAACATTACCAACCCGCTCCATAAATCCGGGCCAATTGGTTCCAAACTGAAACGACATGGTAATGCCACTAACCACACCTAATGCAAACGTTAAGGCAAATATTTTGACCCAAAATCGGTAAGCTCTCATCCAGACTGGATCGCCGGTTTGATCAAATCGTATTTTAAAAAACACTAAAAACCAACACATCGCAATAGTGATCGTTGGAAATAAAATATGAAAACTAATGTTTATTGCAAATTGAATGCGCGACAAAATCTCGACATCAATCATGGCGTATACTCCTAGGTAGAAGAATTGACTTGTTTAGTTATTTTGCGACTTTGTTATTAAGAATTTTGTCTTTCATATCTAAAACTTTGCCGACTCCGGCTCCGAGTTTCATTAACGTTTTTAGATTATCCGGTTTCATTGTTTGAAGTTCGTTTGCCCAAACAGTCACGGTTTCCAGCAATTCGTGGATTTCAAACATCTTTTCCTGTGCGAATTGTTCTTGCTGGTTGGCTGGTTCTTCTAACATTACGGTTCTTAGTAACGATAATGTCGGGTCCATTTCACGTTTTCGTCTCTCTTCAAATACGCGAGTAGCAAGGTCCCAAATAGATCCGTCCGGAGCATAATAGTCTTTTCGATCACCGGGAATATGATGGGTTTTAATTAATCGCCACGACTGCAACTCTTTTATCCCCATAGAGACATTGCCTCGAGAAATGTTCAGGGTTTCGGAAATGTCATTTGCTGTGAGTGGTGATTCGTTTATGACAAGCAACCCGACCATTTGACCAATAGTACGATTAAAGCCCCAACGACTGCCCATTTCACCACAATGCATTACAAATGCTTCGATTTTAGATGTCATTCTCATGTCAATGTGCCTATTTTTGTTTTGTAGTTTTTGAGTGTTCAGTAATTTCTGAAACTTTAAATTGTTTATTGATCTAAATCAACAAAATATTTAACTTTGTAAAGATAAAATCGTGCGGTATTAAGTGCTAATCTCTCTTTTAACTAGGTTTTAACTTAAATCACCCTTAAGGTAGATTGACTCGCAGGTGTTCTGTTTTCAGCTAAAAATTTAAACCCGTTAAATTTGTAGGAGTCCCATGCGTTTATTCATGATTTCATTGATTTTTATAAGTTCAAGTTCATTTAGTCTTCCACTTGAAAATTTGTCTGCGGGCCTTACAACGGATATCCCCATCGGCAAGGTCGATGGCCTAATACTGCGTATAAATATTGCTTTGCCAGCGCGGCAAAATAAGACGCTATCTCCAGTAATGGTGTTTATTCATGGCGGCGGGTTAATCAAGGGGGATAAAAGTAAATTTAACAAACACCTAGAAAAGATGGCAAAACGTGGCGTTGTTGCAGCAAGCGTAATGTATCGACTTGCACCTGAGTATCGTTTTCCTGCGGCTATTGAAGATGTAAAGTCTGCAATTCGTTTTTTAAAGGCACATTCAGAAGCGTTCAACCTAGATCCAAACCGGATCATTGTCAGCGGAATATCAGCGGGTGGCTATTTAGCAACTATGGTTGGGGTAACAGGGAATGCAGAAGGATTTGATGATCATGGCATTTACCCAAACTATGATGCGTCGGTACGAGCTGTTATTGCGTATTCAGGAAGTCTTGCCGACTTTAGGCGCAAGGAGTACCAAGATTTTGTATTAGTTGAGCGCTTTGCCAACAGCGAACAAATAGATAAACAGGTTGCACTCGCAGCCATTTCACCAATAACGTATCTAGATAAACTAGACCCACCTTTTTTCCTCGTCCATGGTACGGCAGACAATGTTGTACCTGTACAAATGACACGAGATTTTGCACTTGAATTAAAAAACAGCGGTCATGAATTTGAATACATCGAAGTCGAGGGGGGTGAACATAGCTTAAGTCATTCTCGTCCCAAACAAGCAAAAGCTGTGTTTAAAGCTTCTATGGCGTTTTTCAAAAAACACGCATTTGTAGAACAAATTCAACCAAGGTAGTTAAGTTTACTGTACTTTTATTGTGTTATCTATTTAGGTTTAGCAACTTCTGAGCTGAGTCTTGCTTGCGCATTTACAAAAAAACTGAAATATGGATGTTCTTTATCAACCACCTCTAAAGCGATATTGGCTTGTTTCAGGGCTGCTTGTAGGTTGCCATTCATTTCATAACCATAGGCTAACCCGTATTGTGCATCTGCGGAATCAGGGTGAAGTTTAATATTGTGTTTAAATACTTCAATAGCGGATTCAAATTTTTGCTGGTTAATGAGGTTATAGCCAATTTGCCTGACATTTGCCTCTGGTGGTATCGTGACGATGCCCCACTGTGACGATAGGCGCTTGTAATATAGGTCAATAGAAGTTGGATTTCCGATATATGCGCTCATTGGCATCTGCATAGGTAAAAACAAGCTGTGATAAGCATTAAATAACCCTGCTGGGGTGGTTAAAGCATGTGCCACATTTGGAAAAACATCGGTAACCAATTTTAAATCAGAGGGTTTGTTATTTTGCAAAAATGAATGAAAGTCATCGTAAACTTCGCGCATTTCCCCACCTTCTTCGCCGATGTTCATATATAAATAGTTATCAAAGTGTTTTGTTTTGGATATGAATTTTTTAGCCTCTTGTACGGTTGTTCTCGCGCCCCACCAAACCGCTGGGCTAAACGCTAAATGCGCTTGGAATAGGTGAGGTCTGCTGTGCAAAGCGTGTATGACCAAAAGCCCACCAATAGACGAACCAGAGAAAATTCGATAATCATGTGTTCGGTAAGTTTTATCCATGCGCGGGATCAATTCCATTTCAACAAAATTGAGGTATTTGTCGCCACCACCCCCTTGTCCGACAGGGCCTCTAGGATCTTGGTTTACCGTTGGTGTTAAGTCTCTAGTCCTGTCTGTGTTTTCAATGACGGCAATTATGACTTCAGGCGCCGCTTTTTGTTCGACAAGCCTGCTTAGCAAACCTGTCAACAATGACAAGTCATCTTTTGACCCCGGCAGATAAATAACTGGGTATGTTTTTTCAGTATTTGAAAAATAGTCTTTGGGTAACTTAACTAGTATTCTGCGCTCTTCGTTTAATTGTTTCGAAAAGAAAACTTCATAATGTACCGATTCTTCATTCGCATGAACCGCAAAAATGTTAGTTAAGCTCAAAATGAATAAACAAGTAGCCTTAAAAAATCGCATATTAATTCCGTGTTTAGTTCTGAAAAAATGATTTGCATTGGAACGTATCCAACACGTTATCAATACAGTAAGAATGACAAATTGGCCACTGATTGGCTTTTGTAATTGCACTTTTACCCAACAATCTTGCTGTTGTTGCCGAATTTACAGCGCATTGCCGCAATTACCAACCTAAATTTTTTTACGAAGGTGGGACTTGTGTTGGTGCTGTACCTGATTTAGTTAACGATATTTGAAGAGCGGAGGCATCATATTATTTGGATGAGAGTGCCTTGGGCATGGACATTCTAAATGTCGTTGCTAATCATGCTTTTAATCAGTTTTATTTAGCCTCAATATTTCTAGTCTCAATATTTTTGTACGTTCTCTTTTTTGGAGCCGTTGATCGTATTTACAACATATTTTTAAAACCGCATAAAATAAAGTGGAATACCAAACCGAAAACGGTATTACTTTTGTTCAATAACATTGAATGTACCTGTTTCAATACCGTCCAACGTCCAGTTTCCAACACGATATCGAATTAACCTTAGCGTAGGGTGTCCAATATGAGCGGTCATTCGCCTGACTTGACGATTTCTACCTTCACTAATGGTGATTTCTAACCAACATGTTGGTATTGATTGCCGCTCTCTGATTGGTGGATTTCTTGGCCCTACTAGTTCAGGTTGCGCAATTATCCTAATTTCGGCGGGTTTAGTTAAGCCATCTTTAAGCTCTACGCCATCACGCAATTGTTGTAATTTTTCATCATTTGGAATGTTTTCGACCTGTACCCAATAGCATTTGGTTGTTTTAAATTTAGGACTGGAGATTTTATTTTGCAATTTTCCGTTATTGGTTAAAACAAGCAAGCCTTCACTGTCTCTATCTAATCTTCCCGCCGGATATACCGCGGGTATATCGATATAATTTTTTAGGGTTTCACGGCCATCAGCATCGGTAAATTGGGTCAGCACATTAAAAGGTTTGTTAAACAATATTATTTTAGTTGTTGTCGGCTCAACCTTGGTTGATGCATTACTAGGTTTGGTTGTTTTCCGCCGAGCCATAGTTGCACCAAATTGGTTTGGTTTTTTACTTTTATTTCCCGAAGATGCTTTACGGATAACACCCTTGGCAGGTTTCTTTATATTTCTTGTGTCGGACTTATTAGAAAAATACATAACACCTAATCTGATAAAACTCTTTCATTAATGGCCAGTATTTTATAGTATTCACACCCAAATTTCAGACTAAAATTGATTTCGTTGAGTATTGAACAAATATTGAACGATTTTCATACTGTTAAACTTGTCGGTCTCAGTTGTTTTGTAGTTTAAACACAACAAAACGGATTAGTCGTCCGAAATTTTGCGACCGACACTCGACTGCAAAAAATGTAGGGAAAATCAATGACATCTAAAATCATCTATACAAAAACAGATGAAGCGCCGGCTTTGGCGACTTATTCTTTCTTACCAGTTGTAGAAGCATTTAGTGCGACTGCTGGTATAGACGTAGAAACTCGCGACATTTCACTTGCGGGCCGTATCATCGCTAATTTTGCAGAATATTTGCCAGAAGACCAACGAATTGAAGACGAACTTGCCTATTTAGGTCAAGTTGCAAAAACGCCTGAAGCAAACATTATCAAATTGCCAAATATTTCAGCATCTATTCCTCAGTTGAAAGCGGTAATTAAAGAACTTCAAGCGAAAGGTTATAAATTACCTGAATTTCCAGAAGAGCCAAAAACAGAGCAAGAGCAAGATGTCCGTGCTCGCTATTCTAAAGTATTAGGTTCAGCGGTAAATCCTGTTTTACGTGAAGGTAACTCGGACCGCAGAGCACCAGGCGCTGTTAAGCAATATGCTAAGAAAAACCCACACTCGATGGGGGCTTGGTCGAAAGATTCAAAATCACATGTTGCACATATGAAAGATGGCGATTTTTTCGAAAATGAAAAATCAGCAACAATTGCTAATGACGGTTCATTGAAAGTCGAGCTTGTCGCAACAGACGGTTCCGTCACTGTTTTAAAAGAGTCTATTCCTGTATTAGCGAAAGAGATTGTCGACGGCACGTTTTTAAGTGTTAAAAAACTGCAAGAATTTTTAACTGCAGAAATTGCAGATGCTAAAGCGTCTGGTGTTTTGTTCTCCGCTCATCTAAAAGCGACAATGATGAAAGTGTCTGATCCAATTATTTTTGGTCATATCGTTAAAGCATTTTATAAAGACGTTTTTGCGAAACACGGTGAAACATTTGCAAAATTAGGCGTTGACGTAAATAACGGTTTTGGTGATGTTGAAGCAAAACTTGCGTCATTGGACGAGGCAACTCAAGCTCAAATCAAAGCGGACATTGCTGCGGTTTATGAAAATAACCCAGCAATCGCAATGGTTGATTCAGATAAAGGTATCACTAACTTACACGTACCTTCAGACGTTATCATTGACGCTTCTATGCCTGCTGCAATTCGTTCTTCAGGTCAAATGTGGAATGCAGAAGGTAAATTACAAGACATGAAAGCGGTAATTCCTGACCGTTGTTATGCGGGTGTTTACCAAGAAACGATTTCATTCTGTATTGAAAATGGTGCTTTTGATCCATCAACTATGGGTACTGTTCCTAACGTTGGTCTTATGGCTCAAAAAGCTGAAGAATACGGTTCTCACGATAAAACGTTTGAAGTTGGTTCAACGGGTACAGTTAAAGTAACTGACCAAGACGGTAATCTTGTATTTGAACACAATGTTGAAGCGGGTGATATTTACCGCATGTGTCAAGTTAAAGACGCACCTATCCAAGACTGGGTAAAATTAGCGGTTAACCGCTCTCGTTTATCTGGAATGCCAGCCGTATTTTGGTTAAACGAAGCTCGTGCACATGACGCGCAAATCATTAATAAAGTTAATTTGTACTTAAAAGATCACGATACTGACGGCTTAGATTTACGTATTTTATCTCCAGAAGACGCGACTCGTTTTACATTAGACCGTGTGAAGAAAGGTGAAGATACTATTTCTGTAACTGGTAACGTTTTGCGTGACTACCTAACCGATTTATTCCCAATCTTAGAATTAGGTACGTCTGCTAAAATGCTTTCAATTGTTCCACTAATGAATGGCGGTGGTTTGTTTGAAACAGGCGCTGGTGGTTCTGCACCAAAACACGTTCAGCAGTTCGAAAAAGAAAACCACTTACGTTGGGATTCTCTTGGTGAGTTTTTAGCACTGGCTGCATCGTATGAGCATTTAGCAAATACTAATGATAATCCTAAAGCGCAAGTTTTAGCGGATACATTAGATAAAGCAACTGCGACGTTTTTAGATAATAACAAGTCGCCTTCACGTAAAGTGAATGAGCTTGATAACCGTGGTTCACATTTTTATCTAGCGACATACTGGGCTCAAGAACTTGCAGCACAAACAGCTGATGCAGAGTTGCAAAGTAAGTTTAGTGCAGTGGCAAAATTCTTGACTGATAATGAAGCTAAAATTGTTGATGAGTTGAATAAAGTACAAGGTTCAAGCATGGACATCGGTGGTTATTATAAGCCGTCTGATGAAAAAGGCTTTGCGGCAATGCGTCCTAGTGCGACGTTTAATTCTGCAATGGATTTAATTGCTTAGTTCTTTGAATTAACAAAATATTCGATTTAGAAAAGCTGGAACTTAGGTTCCGGCTTTTTTTTTCAATTATTTACGAAAATATATCGAATGTTCATTGAATTACAATACGTTTGTGATTAAAGTCTGTGCATAGATATAATAATAATAGCGTAGAGAATAATTATGAAAAAATTGACTGCTTGTCTTTTGGCTGCGAGTTTAGCGTTTGGCGCACAAGCTGCTGATAGTCAAAGTTTGAAATTGATTTCAGTTTCAAGTTACTTAAACTTCTTTTTAGTTAACTTAAATGGTTGTGAAGATTACCACCCGTCAGTTCGCGCAGCTGCGTACCAATCAGAAAGCAAATTATATCCTCATTATGAAAAACTGGATAAAAAAATTAGTAGCTTGAAGATTGATAAAAGCGACAAAGACGCTATTTCAAATACAATTGAGCGCAGTCGTGCAAAGCTTAATGCACAAATTGCGGAAGGTGAGTTTTCAGTTGAACATTGTAAAGCGGTTATTGGTATCGTTGAAAATGGATTAGATTCAAATCTTTTATCTGCATTAAACTAAGAATACTGTTTTATAAAAAATGCGCTAAACCTCAAGGTATAGCGCATTTTTTTATTGATATTTAAATGTTTAAATATCAAATCATTATATTTTCTTTTCAAAAGCCTGTTTTTCAGCTTCTTTAAGCTCTTTGATTTTAGGCAATGCCATTCCAAGTTCTCTACCTCGGTAACGTGCAAAATATGTATTACCTATAAATCCGAGAGTCAAAAGCAATAATTCAATCGCTATAAAAATCTTTGGCCCTTCAAATGTCCATATTGCCGTCAAACCATGGATATAACACCACATGATGACAAAGTTGCTCCAGGCATAGGTATATGGGTTGCCTTTAAGTAAACCTGGAATAGCCGTTAACATAGGTAACCAAAATAAAACGAGGGTGATATAGGCCAAATTGTTGGCGTTCGGGTCGAGCACAAAAAATAACATAGGGTAATAGGCGACTAAGCCTAGGTATCCCGTAACTCCCATTAATTTTAGTTTTCGCACAAAACTCGCCATAGGCGCTGTTTTGAACGCGTGTTCACTATTGTCAAATTTTTGCATATCAGATTCTTATGAGTTGAGTTTTAATGCTGTGGTGGCTAATCGTTTTCCTAATGTAAAACAAATGGCCTTTTCGTCTGCTGTTAATGTGGTATCAGATTTTAGCCCTGAAACATGACTTGGACCATATGGACTGCCCCCTGCGTCAGTGTTATGTAATGCGGGCTCAGAATACGGAACTCCGAGCAATAACATACCATGATGCAATAAAGGTAAAGACATTGATAATAGAGTTGACTCGTTACCGCCGTGCATACTAGAGCTACTCGTAAACACGCTTGCTGGTTTATCGATTAAATCACCAGAGAGCCATTGTGTTGACGTTTGCTGAAGAAATGCTTGTAATGGCACAGCCATCTGACCAAATCGACAGGGGCTGCCTAAGGCTAACGCAGAGCAATGTTTTAAGTCATCTAATGTCACATCGGGAAAAACAGATGGCTGTTCATTACTGTCATTTACAGTACGTATTCGAGCTTCTAATCCCATAGATTCAGAACCCTTGGCAATTGCTTTTGCCATATTCAATACAGAACCGTGTCTGGAATAATATAAGACGAGCAGGTAGGGGGTTGTCACTATTATAAAATATCCAAAACGTTTTCAGGAGGTCTGCCTATTGCTGCTTTGCCGTTGGCAACAACGATAGGTCGTTCGATGACTTTTGGATTGTTTACCATAAGTTCAATAACTTGTTGGTCAGTGAGTGATTTGTCTTCAAGCCCTGACGTCTTATATTCAGTTTCTTTTGTGCGGATTAGCGTTCGAGCTGAAATACCCAACATAGCAATGATTGCCGTTAACTCTTCGGCACTAGGTGGTGTTTTTAGGTATTCGATGACTTCGATGTCGTTTGACTTTTGTTGAACAAGTTCAAGTGTTTGTCGGCTCTTTGAGCATCGAGGGTTATGATAAATGACCAAACTCATCGTTTTTTTCCTTTAATTTCCATTATGTATTTAGAGCGCTCACGATAACTTCGTTTTAATGCCTCTAGTCGACTAATTTCAGAGCGGTTCACCTCAGGTAAAAAAGTGAGTGCTCGGTCAGTAGCTTGTATCGCTGCCGTATAATTTGACATTAATGCAAAATATTCTGCGCTTGTGGCGTGGTATTTTGCCATATTATTAATTTTTTTGTACGCCGTTCTTAATATTTGTGTTGCAAGAAAGTCATTTGGCTTGGCTAACAAATAATATTCGAGTAATTGAATAGCCTCATCATACTTTTTACTTTCGATAAGGACACTTGCATAATTTAGTGTGACTACCGAATTGTTAGGGCGAAATTTAAAAGCCTCAGCCAGTGCCGGTATATATTCTTCAGAGGTCCCCTTGGCATTATGTAAGTCTGAGAAACTATCCAATAAATATAGGTTTCCAGGAGCTTGTTGCTCTAATTTATTTAGTAACTTTTCTGCTTCGGCGTATTGTTTGTTGTCTAAATAAGCTAACGCCAAGCCATAACTCGCTGCAAATAAGCGGTTTCCTTGGGATTTTTTAACTTTATCTTCGAGTATGGCAATAAGATCGGGATTGTTGCCACTAAAACGTGCCAATAATCTATGTTTTACCATTAAAAATTCAAGTGAATCGGGATAAAACTTCTTCTCATATTGATGGGCTCGAAGGCGAGCATCGGTAACGCGAGAGTCGGGTAGTGGATGGGTCACTAAAAACGCAGGCAGTGCGGTTTTGAAGCGAACTTTATCCTGAAGTTTTGCAAAAAAATCACTTGCAGCATAGGGGTCGTAACCGGCAGTGGCTAGTACATTCATTCCAATGTTATCCGCTTCTTGTTCATTACCTCGCGTGTAATTAATCATGGATTGTTGACTACCTGCTGTGGTCGCCATCATAGAAGCAATCATGGCTTCTGGGCTGACCATTGCCATTAGTAACGAGCCGAGTATACCAGCTAATGTTAGAGGTGATTGAGCCGCAGCGGCTTGTTGCCGACGAGCTAAATGACGTTGTGTCACGTGAGCAATTTCGTGCGCCAAAACGGAGGCTAGCTCACTTTCAGAATCGGCTGCAGTAATAAGCCCCGAATGTACGCCTATATGGCCACCATAAAATGCAAATGCATTTATATCTGAACTGTTAATTGTAAAAAAAGTAAAGGGAAATTTGACGTCCTGTGAGTGTGCAACAAGTCGATTCCCAAGTGAATTTATATACTCACTAATTAGTGGATCGCTAATGACTCCAGACTGGCCCCGTAACTCATTGTAGATGAGTTCTCCCAAACGTATTTCTTTTTCAATACTAAGTACGGTAAGCGCTGATTGTCCAAGATCCGGAAGTTCATTGCTTGTGGCAAATGACTGGGCGGTAAAAACCAAACCGAAGGTGAAAATAATACCGTAAAAACAGGATTTTAGAGAACTCATAAATTAATTGCGCTCTTTGGTTTGCTGGTTATTTTGATGATGATTCATTTTCCATTTGTGCTGCAATAATTGCTTCTTCAGGAGGCAAGTTAGGGTTGATGTTTTGGCTGGCAAATGCGGCTTTAATGTCTGTGCCTTTTTCGCCAACAATTTCAAAATCGCGATGTAACTTTTCAATTATACGGGTAACGACAATATGCGCATGAATTATTAACGCCATATCCGCATCGTCACCATTTTTAATCGTAAAGGCGATGAATTTGTGCAATTGATTTATCCGAACTAAATATTTCATAGTTGTAGGATTCCATACGTGAAAGTCCATATTTGGATCACCACTAATATATTCGTCAACGACCTTACCATTGACGTATGGAAACGCTAAAAGTTCATAACCAATTTCAGAAAATACATGCAATATACATAATTTAGGTTTAGTTAATGGCGCATGCAATTCTAACGAATGTGGGTTCACGTTAGGTAATCGACCGAGTTTATCGTAATTCCAGTTTTTACGGTCAATTATTGTTTTATAGGCATTATCGAAGCCGTATGACATATATCCTTCAACTTCAGCAATGGAATTTGAGACTAGGCTAAAAAAAGCGGGCATTTCTCCCCAATTACTTTGTTTTTTAAACGCATTAACTTCTTTGATAGTGCAATCATCTGCTAAACCGTATTTATGTGGATAAAGGCCCATTGCATTCCGTTTTTTTATGGATTATTCACTCAAGTATCAATGATTGTGATAAATTATTGAAGTCTGAATTGAAATTATTTTTTATGGATTTTTGATGTGTTTAAGATTTGACGGCCGAGGTTTAAATTGCCCCTTGGGTTTTGTTAAAGCAAAACAAAGTTTATTACGCGATAAAACAAAAGAATATTTGTTAGATGACAAGACTACTCTGTATAATTTTATTCGTTACCTTGAAAAACAAAACATTACATTTGTCTTGCATTCGGAAGATAATAGCACCTTAGTTAAAGTGAATTTATAAACAATGTTAAATAGAAAAGGAAATATCGTGTTTCAAGTTTTCAAGCAGTGGTATAGAAAGAATTTTTCCGATCCAAATGCCGTTACATTAGCAATAGCCGTCGCCTTAATCGGATTTCTATTTGCATGGTTTGGCAAATTGTTAACACCGGTACTTGTCGCCGCCGTTTTTGCGTTTTTACTTGAGTGGCCGGTTAAAAAAGTCAGTATGTTAGGGGTTAATCGTAATATCAGTACGACAATTGTCATTGCCGGATTTGTCGGATTTATGGCTACGATGTTTTTTATGGCAATCCCAGTTATTTGGAAACAAAGCATCGGGTTAATAAAAGAATTGCCGGAGATGATGTCTGAAGTAAAAGGCTATATTCATTCACTTCCAGCGCAATACCCAAACCTTGATAAAGACTTAGTAAATAATGTCATGGCCAATGTTGACGGAAAGTTTATTAGTTTTCTCGAATCGTCACTGACCACAGCGATGTCGAGTTTAAATGACATAGTCGCGATTCTAATTTATTTAATTCTGGTGCCATTAATGGTGTTTTTTATGCTTAAAGACAAAACATCGCTAATTGCAGGCATAGATAGTTTGATCCCAGCGGAACGGACACTTATTACCCAAGTCACCAGTGAAATGAATCAACAAATAATCAATTACATCCGAGGTAAGATGATTGAATTGTTTATTGTCGGTGGAAGTACTTTTATTGCTTTTGCGATTATGGAATTAAGGTACGCAGCGGTTCTCGGTTTGTTGGTGGGACTCTCGGTACTCATACCATATATTGGTGCAGCTGTAGTAACCATACCAGTTGTCGGCGTTGCGCTATTTCAGTTTGGTTTAACACCTGACTTTTATTACGTCATGATTGCCTACGGTATTATTCAAACATTAGATGGGAATCTATTAGTACCATTATTATTTTCAGAAGCTGTAGATTTGAATCCCGTTTATATCATTATAGCCGTGCTGTTCTTTGGCGGATTATGGGGGTTTTGGGGCGTGTTTTTCGCAATACCATTGGCATCTTTGGTCAAGGCCCTAATTAATGCTTGGAGTGTTAAAAAATTGCCTGAGACTACAGAGTGCGCGGAGCAGTAACCTATCATTTGCTGTTAAAATCAAACCCATGCGTTGCATATAAAAAAAAGGAAGCTAAGCCAAGCTGATACAGATACGTGTCCCTAAACGCTAGTAAAGGTCAAACAAGTGCTATACTACTGTGCATTCAGTCAGTGTAGCACTTTTTTATGAGCAAAAAATCTTGCCAAGTAAAACCGCCACGGATACCAGCAGAGTTTAAAGGAATTCAGGTAAATTGTTGTAAGTTTACTAGATGTAAGAACTTTGGCCTGACCCCTGAGATGGCGCTTCAGACTGATTTGTACAAAGAAGATAATAAAAATAAATTAAATCGTCAAGTCCGTGAATCAGACCCCTTCTATATGGCAACTGGCACTTCAATTAAGTGTCGGCAAGGTGAAATCCTCAGTAATTTACCTAACAAACGAAATCAGGTTTATTTCTCTTTGAAGAGCAACTTAGCTGCATATGAAGAATATCAGCGTTTAAGTTCCTATTTAGTCATCCCCGGCTCTATATGCGACAAAATCGAATGTCCATCTCATGAAACTGGATATTACAAAATTAGAAAGAAAGGCAATACAGCTAGTGGCGTGCCTAGATTTATATGTAAAACCTGTGGCAAGACATTTACAGGAAGACCTATAGATAGACCGCATGACAAAACTGAATTAGACAAAACATTTTTCAAACTTTTAGTGGCTAAATCTCCATTACAAATAATTGAGTTTACGCTTGATATGAGCATGGGGGCGATCTATCGAAGGATCAACTTTATTCATCGCCAATGCTTAGTATTTATTGCTGATAAAAAACGAAAGCTTTATGAATCAAAGAATTTTGACAGGTTATATCTTTGTACCGACAGAATAGTTACGAAAAGTAATTGGACCAATAGAAAAAACAAAAAGAATTGCGAGTTCTATGGCATAGGCACTGCGGATCTTACGTCGGACTATATATTTGCCTTTAACTTTAATTATGATCCCGATATGGACCCTTTAGAAATTCAAGAAAAAGCTTTAGATATTGGTGATGAAGAGCAATTACCGTTCAATCGACGTTACACTAGGCTTTGGTTAAAGAGCGATTTTGAAAAATCTAAAAAAGAGAGAGCTAAACAAGGACGAAAGTTTTCTGGATCTCAAAAGGAATACATCAAAAACAAGGCTAACGAGGTCTATGATGATGAATTGCTATCATCTGAAACTTTAGTTAAAGAAACCGACCTTCCAGTAAAGGGTATGGAAATTCATAATGAATACACGATGATTGCTCACTTTTACTTGGTTAAAAAACTTATTCAAAATACCAAAATGACGAGGCTTTACCTCGATTTAGACATGGGGATGAAAACGTGGTTTCTGGCAGTATTTAAGGAAGAAATCTTAGAAGGTAAGTGTGACGGTTTCTTAGTTAATATGGAAAAAGAAATGACCGTTGACGAAAAGCGTATAGCAGTCAAAAAAGCCAAAGATAATATTGAAAAATTCTGTGGTATTCCTTAAGACTCTCTGACGCATCAACAACGACACCGAGTTGTTAATGACATGATAATTGAAAGCATTGAGTCACCATATCAACCTGAAGGTGTTACGGACGCTTGGGTCACTAGTCCAACGCCATTTATGGGAGAGCCGTGTAAAAGCATTTCTTCATTTACCAATATCGACCGATTTGATATTGAACACCAAGTAAATTTGTACCGTAAAGGCTCTCTGCACGCTATAGACAGATTTTTTCAAAAACTAAGACGTAGGGTTAATATTTTTGAAAGACCTTTTCAGTTAGCCACCAATAAGCGCAGAACATGAAATGGGTATAGCATATACAATCCAGCCATGTACCAAAAGTTAGCGGATATATATCGTGTTTTTTATAATTATTGTGATGCTTCAAAAAAACATAAGAAAACCCCAGCTATGAGACTGGGTTTAGCAAAAGGGCCTGTAGACATTGAAAAGATTATTTATTTTGAAAAATATAAATAATTGAACTAGCCGGCAACGGAAGCTGAAACCTTAGGAGATGCGTCAATGATAACTATATTTTCAGCCCCTTCTTGATCAATCTTTTTTAATATTCTGTTTACCTTACCGATTTCAAATTTCGTATAGCAAAGTATAACTTTAATATCATTAATTGATTTTGATGCTTTTTTATATATTACTGTCTGATTCTCCAAGTTTTTTTTCAATGAAGTGGACTTAGCGAGCTTAAATTCAACAATAGTTGAATCTCCGCTACCATGAGAAATCTTATAATCAGCAGGTCCTCTTCCATTGTTAACTTCTGCATTGACATCAAAAGGGGTCGCATACCAAGTTAACCTAAAAATTCTTTGAACAGTATCTTCTGAAGCTATAGCTTTTCCTTTGTGATAAAAAACCCTATAACCGTCATTATTCTCTATAACATCCTTAAGGTAATTAGCACGCTTCAACGACTCATCATAGCTTGTTGGTCTGGTGTTAAAAAATTCACTTTCTTCCAATATTATCTTTGTAAAATCACCTAACGTTTTTATTAGTTCATTCTTTAACTGGTCTAATTTTTCACTAGATATCTTTTTGGACTTATCTTTTTCTAATTCCTTTTTTCTAATGTAATAATCCAATATCTCAGGGTATTGGTTTATTGTTTTTGATACAGCTAGTTCAATGTCTTTTTTCTTCGGCAAAACAGGAAGTGTTTTTTGAAAATAAGCATTTACTGACTCTCTTAATGAATAATTTCCAATTGAGTTGGCTACGTTTCTGAAATTTCCTACTAAATCATTGTGGCAAATAAAAGCCTCGTCCTTGGTAAGAATATCCATCGGTGTTAATAAAATAAAATCACCATTTTCTTCAAGAAAGAAAAACGGAAGTTCAAATTCTCTAGGTTTCCAAACCATTAAGTCTTCATCGTAAACACATCTAACACTAAACGTTTTAATCTGATGAGGTTTTAGGTACTTTTTTGCAAAACTTTCAGTGTACTCAAGTAAAAACTCAAACATTAGATTTGTTGAAAAATCACTTATAAAATCTTTGCCAACACCAGAACCAACCAACGTCAATTTTTCAATATGCGAAGTATCTGATACAGTCTCACTTCCAAAGTTAGAATAAAAACCATTAAATGCAGATATTATATCTTTAGCAAACTTTACACCTAATCCCTTACCGTTATTGCCATATTTACAAAGGCCAAGCCAGTTTTGCTTAATTTCAGGAAATTTAAATAAAGATAAGTTGGCATTGTCACCGTCATTCTTTGCTATTTCTTTTAGTGAAATCAGATGATTAACAATTTTGTCGTGCTGGATTTTGTATTCTTTTTTATCCGAAGCAAATAATAAAAATGGATCTATGAATAATGGTAAATCAGCATTCAAGCATATATTTAATGCGCCGTGCTGTTCCATTTTAGTTTCTGTAATATCAAAATATTCAGTAAATACTAATTTTAAAGCCATGCGGTATCTCCCTTCGCTTGCTTTAACTATCCCTGAAGCGAATATAATTGTTATTTTATTTAATGGGATTATCTCAACTGTATAAAATACAAGCAATACTAAAAATTTAATATTCGAAAGTTCTTGGTATTTATGTTGTAAAATTACTAAAAAAGCTCACTTAAAATAAAGTGAGCTTTTGAGTTTAAATGACCTTAGCAAAGGAAGGGACACGTATCCGTATCAGCTTGAAGCTAAGCTTCCTTTTTTTATTACCGTAGAATTAACTTTGTAATTCTTTAATTTTCTCGATTACCACTTCATGATGATCTTTAGTTTTAAACTTATTAAAGAAGTGTTTAATCGTGCCATCTTGACCAATCAAAAATGTTAGTCTGTGGATGCCGTCATATTCACGACCCATAAATTTCTTGAGCCCCCAAACACCAAACTCGTCAGCAACTTTGTGATCTTCGTCTGACAATAAAGGAAAGTTTAGTTCGTCACGTTCAGTAAACTTAGTTAGACGTTTAACGGCATCTGGGCTTATCCCAACGGCAATGGTATTTAAGTCTGCAAGTTGTTGTTTTGCATCTCGTAGGTTTTGAGCTTGAACGGTACAACCTGGTGTCATTGCTTTCGGATAAAAGTAAACTAAAACTTGGTGCTCTTTGAGCGCCTTAGCCAAATCAAATATTTCACCATTTTGATCTTCAAGGGTAAACATCGGTGCATTATCACCGGCTTGTAATGTATTCATAATCAACTCTTATTGCTTTTGGTTTATGGTAATCGGGCTTATTATGCAATTCATATTCAGAAGGGCACATTCAGTTTCGAGCCCAGATTTGAGGTCTTCAGGCGACACCGATTCTGGTAAATCAATATTGATGTCCGCAGATTGCCACTCCAGACCATCTTTAAATAAGGTATTTGATTTTAAACTCGCAATATCAATTTGATTTTTCGCTAAATACGATGTGAGTTTCTTTATCGTTCCTGTTTGGTCAGGACCTTCTATTTGTACTAAGTATTGTGGCCTTGCAAGTTCTTCATGTTTGGCCGTGCGTTTCATCATAGTTAATAAATTTAACTGTACAGCGAGTTGTGGCAGTTTAACTTCCAGTTCAAGCAAGGCACTGTTTTCACCCGCTAATAACATTATCATTGTAAACTCACTTCCAAAGATCGCCATCTTGCTATCTAGGACATTACAATTACATTGTGAAATTAAACCGGTGAGTTCGCTAACCAACCCCGTTTTATTCTTGCCTATTGCCGTTAATACTAAATGTTGTGTTGCGATTTGTTTTGACGCTAATGACATACCGTGTAACTACATGAATTAAAATTTCGGGTTGAAGTTTAACATATTCGAATAAAAACGCATCTTGAAGCATAAAGTCACTTGTTTTGTGTCGATACGATAAGTAACATAGCCCGCCCAGATAAGCAGGAGAGTCTATAGTCAATGTCTAGTAGTATTAATTTTTCCGGCAGTTATGTCGCCCTAATTACACCAATGTTTAACGACACTAAGGTCGATTTTGATGGTTTAAAAAAATTAGTAGACTGGCATATTGAATCAGGCACTGATGGCTTGGTTATTTTAGGTACCACAGCAGAGACTGCGACGTTATCTGAAAAAGAACAATATGATGTATTAACAACGGTTATAGCACAAAATAATGGTCGTCTTCCGATCATCGTGGGTAATGGCTCCAATAGCACTTCTGCTACCGTTGAAAAAACCCAGCAACTTGACGATTTAGCCATCGATGGTTATTTGACTGTGACGCCTTATTATAATAAACCAACTCAAAAAGGGATGGTTGCACACTTTAAAGCGGTCGCTGCGGTAACTAAAAAACCGATCATCCTTTATAATGTTCCAGGCCGCACAGGCGTTGATTTAGATACATCTGCAGTGATTGAGCTTATGGCTGTATCAAATATCATTGGGATTAAAGATGCGACGGCGGATATCGCGCGGGTTAAAGAAATGAAACAAGCTAATCCGTCTTTTATCTTGTTTAGTGGCGACGATTTAACAACGCATCATTACATTAATGAGGGCGGCAATGGTGTTATTTCTGTAACGGCTAATGTTGAACCACATTTAATGGCTGAAATGGTAAAAATGTCGTTAGCAGGCGAACATTCAACTGCGGAGTTACTCGATGAAAAACTTCGTTTGTTACACCGTGACCTATTTATTGAACCAAATCCGGTTCCAGCTAAGTGGGCATTAAAAGAAAAAGGATTAATTTCTTCGGATATGGTTAGATTACCTTTGCTTCCAATGGAACCTATTAATCACATTGTAATCAAACAAGCTTTAGAACACGCACAATAATAAAGTGGAGAAATACGTGAAGTTATTTAAATTAGCGATTGTTGCTGTAGCAATGGTTGCCAATGTCGGTTGTACAACCATCAAAGGTTGGTTTAACGAAGCGCCGCTTACGCCTGAACAAGAAAGTAAAATTGTTAATCGTAACAACGGTATAAAAGTACCAGACGGATTAAAAAGCCCTCATAAAAGTACTGAATTTGTCATTCCTAAAAATATTGTAACTGTGCCTGATTCTGGAACGGTTACTTCACCAACCACAGTTTTAGTTATCTTAGAAAAAAGCTGGGTAAATGAAGATGATAATCATAAAGCTAAAATTATGATTGAAAAACCAGATTTGGTTGATGACTTCCCTCAATTTATCGAAAGCGGTATTGAAGCATTTCAAACCCATTTAAATCTTACCATTACGCCAATTTCTGAAACCCAATATCAAATTGAATATCTAACCTATGAAGAAACGGGATTTTGGTTTTGGAAATCAAAGAAAGTCATTGAAAAGTTTGATTTACAATTGAACGTCGAGATGCAAAAACATGGACGAAGTGGACAGGTTTATATTGATGCCGTTTCGTATGAATTAGTATCAGAGCCTTCGGACACCATTCCAAAAGCATCTATTAGAAAAGAAGCCGCAGCGGTTCATGTCTTAAATGATTTTATGTTGGAACTTGATTACCAATATCGTGTTTATCTTAAGAAAGAGAAATCTGAACTTGATGTTACGCTCGCGGTCGCTAAAAACTCGTCTAATCAACCTGTATTAAGTTCACAACAAGAAATAGCCTACGTATATAGTCAGACAGAAGAAATATTGGAACAACTTGGTTTCAGTATCGAAGAAGAAGACAAATTGTTGCACAGTTATAAATTGAAATATAACAAAGGTAAACAATCAACGTGGGATTCTATCTTTAATTCTAAAGTTGCTAATAAACTTGATATTCCAAGTGGCGAATATGTAGTTGAACTGACGACGAGCATTAACGGTGTTTATATTAAGTTTAGTTCAATTGACGGCCTTCCGTTTAGTGAAGAACAAGTTAAACAAGCTTATGAGTTGTTCATGATGGTCATCACCGATGAAGAACTTGAGTTATAAAATAGCGACCATATAACTAAGCCAAACGCCGCTTTTTAGCGGCGTTTTTGTTTTAAATTAACAGTTGATCTTGTGACCGTTGTCGCACTACTATCATTTGCCAATTTTAAACTACGCATGAGTTAACAGGCGCTTTTTGTCGATGATTATATAAGTTTAAATGGGCTATTTGCTCTGTTTGAATTTTTCATTGCTGCCCCAATTAATTGTATGAAACGGTACTGTACCGAATAACTAAAATAACGAGTCATGATGACAATGAATACTTTGCCCTCATTAAACCGAATTATTCTTATCAATACCCATATGTCGGGAATTGTTGAACTTAAGCTAAATGGCCACACCAATATCTGTGGTACAAATGCGTCGGGAAAAACCACCTTACAACGCCTGATCCCAGTATTTTATGGGGAGTACCCCAGTCGAGTTGTGCCCGCCACTCGTGATAGTTTTGAGCGTTGGTATCTGCCTACTGAACAAAGTTTTATAATTTATGAATACATCCGTAGTGAAGATGAAACATGCCAAATGGTGTTGTCTTCTTCGGGTTCCGGTGTGGATTATCGATTGGTATCAAAAGCGTTTGATATCGAAGATTATGCGGCACCAAGCTTAACTGATGAACGTCATATCTTGACCGCTAAAGAATTAAGTAGAAACTTGAAGCGTGACGGCGTTATTTGTTCTCGAATTCTTAATACCAAAGAATTTAAAGCCATTATTCAAAACGACCGAGCCGTGTTGAGCAGTAATCGAGATTTACCAGGATTTGCTAGGCTCTTTAGTTTGTGCCAAGGCAGTGACAATCTTAGACATATTGAAAAATTGGCTAAAGCTGTACATTCAAAAGAAGGCAAAATGGAAACCATCAAAGCGATGGTTGCCGCTATTTTAGAAGAAGATGGTGTTCAGGCCGCAGAAAATAAAATAAGTCATAACAAAGTCGAAGAGTGGATCCGCGAAGTTAAGTTGGTTAAAGGGTTTGAAGACATTCGTCCAGAGTTTAATAAACTTGAAAAAGCCAATATTGAGTTTACTGAAGTGCAACAAAGGTTGTCTCAATTAAAACAGCAACTCAACAACGATTTAAGCAAAATTGGCCAAAAACTAGTTGAAGATGAAAGCTCCCTTGAACAGGCGATTGCGGACCTCAAAGTATTAGAACGTGACTGGAACGAGCAACGTGAACAATTGCAATCTGTTATCTCTGAAGCTAAAGGGGACATTGGCAAGTTAGAAACTGATTTAGACAATATTGAATCCGACTTTGAACGTTGGCAAGACCAAGATATTGAAACGTTAAAAGAAAACTTAGACCACCTTCCTCGATGGAAAAGCCAATTAGTCAATCACGAAGCTCGTTACACGTTATTAACCGAAAACCACCAAGATATTGAAGCAACTTATCATCGTCGTAAAAGCGAAATAAATGAGCGACATGGTCTTGAACTCACCGGTTATAATGAACAAAAAGAAGAAGTGCGCGAAGACTTGTCTGCCAAAAAATCAGAGCAGCAGGTGCAATTGTCGCAAAACGAACAGAAATTTAAGCAGCAAATTGCTGATGTGAATGCCGATTTTCAAGTCCGCATCCATAATGTGAACAATCAAATTACAGAATTGACTACACTCATCAACAATGTTGGCTTTACCGCAAACGAACAAAGTCAAATTGACATTTTAGAACATACGATCAAAGAAGCATCAAGTATCGAAGACGCAGTTCGGGATAAGGCCAAGCAGGCAGAAGGACAGTTGTTTGCAGCGAAACAAAATCGAGAGCAAGTAAATACAAAACTGGAACTCAGTCGCAAACAAGTCAGCAGTAAACAACGAGAAATTTCCGAGGTCGAAACCCTGTTGTATCCGGGCCAAAATACCTTATTGGAGTTTTTACGCCGGGAAAAAGACGGATGGGAACAAACAATTGGTAAGCTCATCCACCCTGATATGTTACAGCGTACGGATTTGCACCCAGCATTAACCGACGAGCAGTCAGCGTTATTTGGCGTATTATTGCAATTAGAGTCGGTGGCACAACCGGCCTATGCAGGAACAGAAATTGAACTAAAAGCCAAATTAGAAACACTGCAAAACCAATTGGGCGAATTGATTGAGGTCCAAGGCGATAATGAAGACAAACTGACCGAAGCGTCAAAGCAAGTGCGTAATGCTGAGTTAACGCTTGCAAAAATTCAGACCGAATTAAGCAATGCCGAACATTCACGTAAACGTTCTCAACAAGACAAAGAAGATGTGATTGCTGAATTTCAGCAGGCGCTACAGGTTCGTAAACAGTCAAATATTGACAAGTTAGCGCAGTTCAAAAACAACCTTCAACAAATTAAAGCACAGCAAGACGAAGTTGTAGAAGAATTAAATGACCAACAGCGTGAAGCAAAAATGGAACTGACATCCCATTGGCAATTGCTTATCGCCGATATCGAACATAAGTTAATGCAAATTGACGGTCATATTTCAAAGTGTAAATTGTCTGTTGCTGCTGAAATTAAAAGCTTAGACGCTTGGTTAAAAGATGAATTGGCAAACCGTGGTGTTGACGTTGACGAAATAGGGCAGTTAAAACGCGATATTTCTAAATTGTCAAAAGACATTTCAGCGACTGAAAAAAACAGTCATTTGGTTGCTGAATACAAACATTGGTATAACACTTACTACATGGGGCACAAGGTTAATTGGCAACAACAATTGACCGTAGCGAAAACCTTATTTAGCGATACAAAACGTCAATTAGATAAACAGCTACAAGAGTTTAAATCTAAAGGGGATGTCGGCCGCTCTAAACAATTGCATTTTGAACAAAGTGTAACTGATGGCAAGCGCCAGGAGTATGACGTACAACAACTCAGTAAATTATTGGCGAAACTCAATTTACCGGTTGCCACCATAGTGCAAGAAACGGGATCGATAGGTCAACGGATAAGCGAAGGGCAAACGTTATTGGTTAAACGCGAAGATCTATCAGCCGACATTAAAGCTTTTGTTGAACATTTTGACCAAAAAATTGCGGCGCAGTCAGGTACCGGTTTTTACGATACCTGGGAGCGTAGCCGTGCTGAATGTTCGTTTGTCAATGAGCAAGGTGTTCGTAGTTTAGATCACATCAGACTGGTTAAACATTTAGATCAGTTAATTAATGTCCTAATTCCACAAAAAGTCAGTGCGATACGAGAACAGGGGCGTATTTTTGGTTTAGCCTTATCTCAGTACTACAAAATATTAAAAGACGTTGAAGGCCAGATCAGTAACCAAAGTAAACGAATTAGCAAAGAAGTCGATGAAGAGCTGTTTTTAGATGGCGTGTCCGACTCAGCGGTTAAAATTCGATCTAAAATTTCAGAATTGGAGTTTTGGCCCGAGCTTCAACAATTTAACGAATATTACCGTGAATGGATTGAACAAGGTGCCCACGAATTACCAGGGGATGACTATGCTTTTAGCATGCGACGGGTTATTGAAATTCTAGGACGCTCCGCACTCACCGGTGGCATCAGTAAATTGCTCGACATCGAACTGCATATTCGCGAAGGTAATAGTGACCTAATCATCCGTACAGACCGTCAGTTAAACGAATCATCAAGTCATGGCATGGCTTATCTTATACTTTGTAAGTTCTTACTGGCGTTTACACGATTGCTAAGGGGGAAAAACCAAACCATCATACATTGGCCAATAGATGAACTTGGTACCTTGCACCAGTCAAATATTAAAAAGATATTTGATGCCTGTAAAAATAACAATATTTACGTGGTTGGTGCGTTTCCAAACCCAGAATCAGAGGTATTGACCCTATTTAAAAATAGATACCTCATTGATAAGCAGAAAAAACAGCTGCAAGTTGTTCTGCCGCAAATTAATACCATTAGTGAAAAACTTAAAGCTCGTAAACAGCAGGAGGAAAACGCATGATTACTGAACAAGGTCGAGTGTTAGAACTGTTGCTCAGTGGCGAATTTATTTGTCAGACGAAGGATGAAGATGCGTTTCGTTTTTTACAATCAAGTGCCAATAGATTATCGATTGAATCACAGTTACAGATTTTGAATCGTAACTTGTCGACCGCTGCTGACGGCGAAGTCTTTTTTGCGTCATATATCCTGTTGCAGGAAAATGAACGCAAGTTTTTATCGTCTCAATTTCAAGAAATTAGCAGTCATTTAATGCCGGTTGTTGAATGGTTGTTAATGGTCCAAGAGGCAATGGGAACAGACCGTCCACTAACTCAAGGTACGGTTATTCGTTTAAATGAACTGCAGTCAGTTGTTGAAGATACCCCAGCTTATGCAGAGCAGTTAGGTAAAATTTCTCGTTATGCGCTATTTGGTTCAAAAGCTGCCGAACTTGACGCTCAACTTAAGCTGATCTTTAAACGTTTGGTAGAAGTGGGTTATCTCATTCGCCCAAATCAAGATAAACAAATCTATACAGCAACAGGTAAAATCGATTACTTGTTTGACGTATTAAAATTTATTGACGAGACCGAGAATTTGTCTTTATCTGAACGTGCAGAAGATGCAATTTCACAGACTAAGTTAATTTAGTGGTGTCAGATGAATATTAATTTATTAAAAACCGGCACTACGTTATTGAATGCGTTAAGCAACCATTCAGAGTTGATCATGCAGGCGTATTTTACAGGCAATGTAAATGAAGCTGAATATTCACCTAAGGTTATTCAAAACTTAATTGATTTAAAAGTGTTATGGCGTCCAGATGCAGAAGTACAATTAAGACTGAGACCATCACTACGTACTTTGTTAGAAGAGAGTCTACAGGATGAACATAACAGACAAATAGACGCAAATATTGGTAATTTATTAGCAACACTTACGACTCAAGCAGAGCATTACAAAGAGTCAATTGCGAATCAAAGGTATCACGACGCAAAAGCGTATTTGGCTGATCTTACTGAGCATGTTTATACGTTGACGGAAACCTTATCCACAAACGTGCGCTTATTATGGTCACGAATTTCAAATGAGTTTGGTTATGTTGGTTCTGTTGACGCAAAAATTCGCGAAAATGAGTTAGCGCAAGGTCAAGTAACTGACATGCTAAACCAATTAAGTATGTTTCGTTTTGACGAATTGAGCCAGCTTGCGGGCAGTCAGCGTGAATTACGTCACTTATTAGTCATAACTTTACAGTCGAGCTTTGTAACGAGCACTCAGGAGTTGAGTTTAGTGCAAAGTAAGTTAATCGAATTACTTGGCCGCTTTAGAGAATTCCAAGGTCGAACACGATTGTTAAAAGGTTTTATGCTGCATATGGAGCAACAACCAGACTTCCAACCGAGTAATTACGGTGCGCTAAGTGATATTCCCGCGTTGTTTAATGTGGCTAATCCGGTTATCAAGCAAGCAGCAGTTGATGTTAATAATGTCGAGCACGAATTTGAATTGGTAAGCCTTGTTGGCCATATTAGGACGATTAATCGCCATTGGTTTAGCCAAGAAAAAACACAATCTGATGCTGTGCGAATAGAGCAGGAAACAGAAGTTACGTTATCAGATGACAAACTTAAGATGGCCGTGGAAGGTTATTTTTGTGATGTTATCGAGTCGGGTCAAAATATGACGGCGCTGGAGTATTATCAAAAAAATGATTTGGAATTTGATCCCGAAGCTTGGATTTACCAAGTCATCGGTGCGTATCATGGGCTGCCTGATCAAGACCGGCAATATCTTGAAATAGACCCCATTGGCCGACCAGATGATATTTTCATTGGTAATTTTTTAATCACCGATATTGAGATTGGATTACGTTAACAGGGTTTTTGGCGGTTAAAACACTTATTGAATATGTAAATTAATGTTCACTCTGCAGTCCATTATTTAAGTTATTTATTGTTGCGTAAATAATGGACATTTAGTGTGTTGTGATATAATTAAAGCTTCTACTCTAATATTTTTGGAAAATTAAGTCCTATGCCGGTTTCAGCCGCTTTTGTTTTGGTGATCATCATTTGGTCAACGACACCCCTTGGTATCGTTTGGAGCAGTGAAAGCATTCCACCAACCTTGTCTCTGTTTATGCGTATGGCAATTGCAGTGGTATTAGGCTTACCATTAATGAAATTACTCGGTATTAAACTCGATTGGCGACCAAAAGCCATCAGAGTTTATCTGTATTCTAGCCTAAGTCTTGCTATTGGTATGTTGTTTTGTTACCTCGCAGCAAGGCACATTTCAAGTGGCTTAATGTCACTCTCATTTGGTATCGCACCTATTTTGTCGGGCCTATTTGCTCAGCAAATTTTAAATGAGGCCCGGTTTACCCCAATTAAAATGATCGCACTGACGATTGCATTAGGCGGCCTCACCTTAGTTTGCATGGATAACTTATCTGTGGGCGAGAGCAGTCTTATTGGCTTTGCTTGCATTAGTGTCGGCGTCATCATGTTCAGTTTAAGTGGGGTACTGGTTAAAAGTGTTGATATTGATTTACATCCATTATCGACCACGATGGGGTCGTTAATTTTGAGTATGCCGATGTTTGTCTTATTTTGGTATGTGATGGACGGTCAGATCAATTATGAGCAATGGCAACCTAAGGCGATTGCGGCTGTCATCTATCTAGGTATATTTGCCTCATTGATTGGTTTTTTAGCCTACTTTTATGTATTGAAAAATTTACTTGCGAGTTCAGTCGCCTTAATCGTTATGGTAACGCCAGTTGTGAGCACCGGATTAGGTGTTTGGCTCAACGATGAACGTTTCTCAATGGGTCTCGTCATCGGGGGCCTGTTTGTTATTGTTGGACTCGGATTATTTCAATTTGGTGATAAATGGTTTAGAAGAAATAAATCGTTTGCACCGTTACCCATTTCTAAAAACTTATAATAATTAAAAAATAGGAACGCTCATGTTACCCATTGTTGATTTCCACGCGGAAGATGCCGCAGAAACGTTTGTAAAATCTCTGCACGAGACTGGATTTGGGGTTCTTAAAAACCATCCAATCCAAAAAGAGTTATTGCAATCGTTATACGATAATTGGGCTGGCTTTTTTAATTCTGACGAAAAAATAAAGTTTCAGTTTAATGTTGAGACCCAAGATGGCTTTTTCCCAACGTCTGTTTCTGAAACGGCAAAAGGCTTTAAAGTTAAAGACATTAAAGAATATTTTCATTTTTATCCATGGGGCCAAGCTCCTGAAGGGTTAAAGCAACAAGCTCAAGATTACTTTAGTCAAGCAAATGACGTTGCAGAAACCCTATTAAATTGGGTGCAGGAACATTCTCCGGCTGATGTTGCTGCCAAATATTCAGCGCCTTTGTCGTCAATGATTGAAAAAAGTGAACAGACCTTGTTGCGTGTATTGCATTATCCACCAATTACAGGTGATGAAGAGGTTGGAGCGATTCGTGCGGCGGCTCACGGTGACATTAATTTATTAACTATCTTGCCGGCGGCCAATGCAGGTGGATTGCAAGTACAACTCAAAGATGGCAGTTGGTTTGACGTTCCTGGTGATTTTGGCTGTATTATTGTTAATATCGGAGATATGTTACAAGAAGCTTCTGGTGGCTATTTTCCAAGTACAATCCACCGAGTGATTAATCCAGAGGGCGAAGACCGTTCTCGTTCTCGGATTTCATTACCGTTATTTTTGCACCCGAGACCAGATGTTGTCTTGTCTGAGCGTTATACCGCTAGAGAATATTTACAAGAGCGCTTACGCGAACTTGGCGTCAAGTAATCGTTTTTTATTAAGCGTTAATGCTCAGTAAACGCTAACGTCGCGACACATTAGCAACAGAAGAGACTAATAAAAACGCCCCGTATATGGATAACATACGGGGCGTTTTTGGGTTCTAACGATTGACTTTTAGTTTGTCATTACCAACCACATTGGCGGTGCATGTTTTGCTTATCTAACCATTCTTGAACGGGTTTGAAGTAATCAAGAACCGCAGTGGCATCCATTTTTCCGCTACCAGTCATGGCTTCTAGCGCTTCTTGCCAGGTTTTACTCGTTCCCATTTCTAACATTGCGTTTAACTTAGCACCTGCTTCTTTGCTGCCGTAAATTGAACAACGGTGAAGTGGTCCTGTTTCACCTGCGATTTCACACAATTCACGATGGAATTGGAATTGTAAAATATGCGCTAGGAAATAGCGTGAATAAGGCGTATTGGCCGGAATATGGTATTTAGAACCCGGATCAAAATCGGTCGCCGCGCGCGCTACTGGTGCGACAATACCTTGGTATTGTTCGCGCAGTTTCCACCAACCATCATTGTATTGCTCAGGAGATAACTCACCTGAAAATACTTGCCAGCGCCATTTGTCGACCATTAACCCAAATGGTAAGAAAGCGACTTTGTCCATGGCCATACGGATCAAAAATGGTAAATCACCAGATGCGTCAGGCTCTTCGTCGATTAAATCAATTTCTTTTAGATATTTTGGCGTAATTGATAAAGCAACAGTATCACCAATTGCTTCATGGAATCCGTCATTAGCGCTGTTTCGATATAAAACCGGTTGTTTTAAGTTGTAGGCACGTTGATAAAAGTTATGACCCAATTCATGATGAATAACATTAAATTCTTCACCCGTAGTTTGGATACACATCTTTATGCGGTAATCTGTAGGGGTTATGTCCCAGGCACTCGCATGACAAACGGCATCATGGTCAGTTGGTTGGTTGAACATGGATTTTTCCCAGAATGATTCTGGTAGTGGCTCAAACCCTAAAGAAGTGAAAAAACCTTCAGCTTGTTCGACCATTTTAATCGCGTCGTAATTATGTTCTTTTAATTGTTTAGTCACGTCAACGCTGGCGTTGCTCTTAGGACCTATAGCGTCGTATAAGTTACCCCAAGTTTGCGCCCACATATTACCCATCATATGCGCTGGAATTGGTCCCTGCGCCGGGACGACGTCATCACCGTATTTTTCGTTTAATTTTGCCCTAACATGACAATGCAGCGAATCGTATAATGGTTTTACTTGCAACCAAACACGGTCCATTTCCTGCTCAAACTCTTCTGGTGACATATCATAGTTGCTGCGCCACATAGAACCAACATCGTCAAATCCCAAATCTTTTGCCCCTAAGTTTGCGATTTCAACGAGGCGTTCATATTTTGGTTTCATCTGTGGAGATACTTTGCGCCAGTTAATCCAGCCTTCTAACATTTGTTGCGGATCATCAGAGGTCGCTAACATTTGACTAAGCTCGACCAAGTTAAATTTTTCTCCGTCAGGTGTTTGACCCGAACCATACATGGCACCAAGCTCACTTTCGATACCGGCAAGTTCTGAGGCTAATTCAGGTTTAGAGGCTGGCGCAGGGAGCGTTAAACCGAGTCTCAATAAATCAAGTTTGCGCTTGGTATCGATATCTAAGTCTAAATCTTTAAATTTTGCGGCGCCATTCGCCAAATCAATTTGCATCAATTTGTATTCTTCATTTGCTTTTGAAGCAATGTATTGGCTGTCTTCTGTAATGAAGGTTTGTGAAATCCATAATGCCTTACCCACGTATTCGCTGTTTTCTTTAATTCGTTTTTCCGCATTTGCGACATACAACTTAGCATCAGAGGCGGTAACAGTTTGTTCTGTTGAATTTGATGTATCGTTTTTAGCACCTGTGCAGGCACTTAATGAAAGTGCCATAGCACCACAAATTAATAACGATGAAGGTTTTAACTTAAACATACTGGAAGTGTCCTTTGGAGATTAATCTATACCTGAATTACGTTTTTAACTCAGACTTGTTGCTGAGGTTATCCAATCATTCAACAAACTTCAATTAAGATATAATTTAGTTCATTATGGACTATGTAACGCTACGGTATATTATAGCGACATAATATTGAGTAGATTCGCCAATTTTAGGTGTTATTTCTAAATGACAACGGAGTAATATGATGATTTTTAGACAGTTGTTTGATGTTCAATCAAGTACTTATACATATTTGTTAGGCGACTTAAGTAGTAAAAAAGCCATTATTATTGATCCAGTATTTGAACAAACTAATCGAGATAGTGCCTTAATAGAAGAATTGGGGTTAACACTGCAATATTCAATAGATACCCATTGTCATGCTGACCATGTCACAGCGAGTTGGCTGTTAAAGCAACGTTTTGGTTGTCAAATTGGCTCGGCAGCGGTGATTCAAGCCGAAAATACCGATCTTCATTTTACGCAAGGTGATGTCATTACCGTTGGAGACATTACATTGGAGGTAAGGGCAACACCTGGGCATACTGATGGTTGCTTAACTTATGTGTGCCATAGTGCTAAATTAGCTTTTACTGGCGATACCTTGTTAATTCGTGGTTGTGGTCGATGTGATTTCCAACAGGGCAGTGCAAGCCGACTCTTTGCATCGATCAAAAAACAAATTTTTACCTTGCCAGATGATTATACGTTATACCCTGCACATGATTACTCCGGTCGAACATCGACTTCTGTTCTGGAAGAAAAAAATCACAACCCTCGGATCGGTGGTTTGGCGAGTGAATCAGACTTTGTGGGTTATATGCAAAATATGACGCTGCCCCATCCTAAATATATTGATATTGCTCTACCTGCCAATTTAAAAAGTGGAAAAACAGATACGGATCTAAATTTGCCCACTTGGGCGCCTTTGACATTAACGTATGCGGGAATTTATGAAGTGTCGCCGCAATGGGTTGTTTGCTCGATGGAGAACATACAGTTAGTGGATGTGAGAGAGTTAGACGAAGTAACTATGCAAAGGGTTGAAGGGGCGATTGTTATTCCATTAGCGGAGCTAAAGGATAAATATCAAACATTGGATAAATCAACCCCTGTAGTGGCGTTATGTCGGTCTGGAAAGCGTTCTGCGCTTGCGGTAAATATGTTAAAGCAAAATGGTTTCGAGAAAGTTGCAAATGTAAAAGGTGGCTTACTTAATTGGGAGTTTGCTGGCTTGCCTATTTCCCATTAGCGCGTTGTTTTATCAGGGCCGGTTGTAACCGTTGTTATTTCGCCGTTTGGCTGACTATTTGCGCGGCTTTAAGCGCATTAATCATATCCGGAGTTTTCCGAATGGTTCGAACCGACTGAAACAAGCTTTGCGCTTGAGGATATTGTAGACGAATATAAACCAACCATTGTTTAATTCGATTTGAATAATATAAGCCTTTGTCGCCTTCAACCTGGTAATTGGAGTATCTAATGAGAAAGGTCATTAATTCTGACCACGGCATTTTCTCTTGAGTACCTTTTATCCAACTGGCCAAATTTGGTGTTGCAAGGGCACCACGTCCTAACATTAAGTCGTTACAGGTTGACTCTTTTAAACATTGTTTCGCATTTACTGGATCCCAAATCTCGCCATTAGCGATGACATTGCATTCGACAGATTGTTTAATCTTTGCAATCCAAGGCCAATAGGCTGGTGGTTTATAGCCCTCTGTTTTAGTTCTGGCATGTACAGCAATTTCTGTAGCCCCGCCTTCCGCTAATGCTTGAGCATTTTCGATGGCTAACGTTTTGTCTTCAAATCCAAGTCTCATTTTGGCAGTAGTAGGCAAATGGGCTGGTACGGCTTCGCGTACAGACTTCATTATTTTGTAAAGTGTTTCAGGTTCTCGAAGTAAAATAGCGCCGCCTTTATTTTTATTGACAAGTTTAGCAGGGCAACCAAAATTAAGGTCGATGCCCGGACTTCCTAATCGTGTCGCTACTGCGGCATTTTCAGCTAACCAATCGGGATCCTGGCCTAATAACTGGATACGTACAGACGTGCCGCTTGGCGTTTTACCCTGCTCGTAGAGTTCTGGACTGAGGCGGTAAAACACGCGGTCTGGCAACTTTTGGTCAACGATGCGAACAAATTCAGTCATGCACAAATCAATGCCACCCAATTGTGTGAGTAGGTCCCGCATAATATGATCGATAACACCTTCCATAGGTGCGAGTATGATCCGCATAACGCCTTACTTGCCATTCGATAAAGTGGCGCGCATTATACGCAGTAATTAACAATTGAAAATAGGGTTCAATGAATGGAATACGTACATACGATGGTGAGAGTCCAAAATTTAGAGCAATCAATGCAATTTTATTGTGACGGACTGGGGTTAAAAGAAGTATCAAGAACTGACAATGAAAAAGGCCGTTTCACGCTTGTATTTTTAGCCGCCCCGGATCAACTCGAAGAGGCAATGGCCACCAAAAAGCCAACTATAGAGCTTACCTATAATTGGGATCCAGAAGCGTATACTGGTGGACGTAACTTTGGGCATTTGGCATTTCGTGTCGATGACATATACGCTTTATGTCAACATTTAATGGATTTAGGCGTCACGATTAACCGTCCACCACGTTGCGGACACATGGCATTTGTTCGTTCTCCCGATGGCATATCAATTGAACTTATCCAAAAAGATGGGTATTTACCTCCAAAGGAACCTTGGCTTTCTATGGCAAATACAGGCAGCTGGTAATCTTTACTGAGCAAACAAAAAGAAGCGGTGCCCTTTATCCCAATTTACAATTTATCGACGTTAGGTTGGGCGTATGTTAGTCACCGCATTGCCAACAAAATTCAAAATTGCCGCCATTGTTTTCTCCACACTCCTGGCATTGCCAATCATCTTTATCGGCTAAAATTGTTTTTTCTAGTTCGACACATAATTGTCGCGCATTATCAGCAAATTGATTTTCGATGGCCCAAATTTGTGGCCAACTTTCATTTACTGGGATTTCCCCGACGGTAGCCATAGCAAATTCGTTTTTAACTAAAAACTTTATATTAGCCTCTGAAAGCATCGCTTTATATGGCTCGAGTTCAATATTATTGCTGGCAGTGAATATTTTTTTCATTCATTAATTTCCTTAAATGGCACCTACACTATGGAATAAACAAAAAAATCTGCCAAGGTTTAAAACAAATAATGCGAGAAATGCCTGAAATCCGTATAATACCGTCAACTTGAAAGACGAGAGACAATAATGCAACTGTTTGTAAACGATCTAACTGTAATTGATTTTTCTTACTTATGTACCAAAAGAGGCATGGTAGGTGAAAGTTGGATAGTAGACCTTACGCTACATGGCGAACTAGACGAGCAAAATATGGTGCTTGATTTTGGCAAGGTAAAAAAACAAGTAAAGCGCATTATTGACGATACTGTTGACCATAAATTGGTTATACCTTCAGAATTTTCTGGGTCAAAAATTGAACACGTAGAAAACACTGATTACATTCGTGTTGAATTTATCGACGACGTTGGCCAACGTATAGCAATTTCTAGCCCCCAAGATGCTTACTGTTTTATCGACTCCAGTGATATAACAATGGATGATGTGATCACGCATTTAGCCTCGGTGATAAAACCGCAATTGCCGGATAATGTTAAAAAAGTAGAACTGTCACTGCGCCCTGAAGATATCAGTGGATTTTATTATCACTATACCCATGGATTAAAGAAGCATGACGGGAACTGCCAACGTATCGCTCATGGTCACCGTTCAAAAATACAAATTTTTGAAAATGGCATGAAAAGTCCACGATTAGAGAAATTATATTCGTCACGCTGGGAAGACATTTATGTTGCCACATCCGAAGATGAAGTTAACGCAAATGAGCTTGAATTGATCACGGCAACGGCATCGCAACGAGCCTTTAAATATGAATCTTCTCAGGGCAAATTTGAAATTGCACTGGAAAGCAATCGTATTTATGTGATGCCAATTGACAGTACTGTTGAGCTTATAGCCCAATATTTAGCAGAAAAGTTAAAATCTGAAAACCCAAACAATGAATATCGTGTCGTCGCCTATGAAGGTGTCGCAAAAGGAGCGATTGCAAGTGCGTAGTGTAATTGTATGGATACTTAGTCTTATCTGCCTGGTTAACTTAAATGTTAATGCAGTTGAACCACAGGTAAAACTCACTGGCAACCTGATCCAAGGCGGCTTAGTTTATGCCATCACTGACAAAGAATTAGTGAAGGCCAAACTTGGTTCTGTTGATTTGCCTTTATACAATGATAAACGCTTAGTGGTTTTTGGGTTTGGTCGAGACGCTGAACCTGTTGATATTTTGTCGCTGGAATTTGCTGATGGCACTTTGTTTAATCAAAATTTGTCCATCGAATCCAGAGAGTACGATATAGATAAGGTGAATGGCGTCGCGAGTAAATATGTAAGCCCTCCAAAAGAAGTGTTATCTCGTATTAGTCAGGAAGCCGGATTAGTTAAAGCTGCTCGCGCTAAAATGACATACCGACTGGATTTTATCGAAGATGTCATTCAACCGGCTAAAGGCCGAATAAGTGGTGTGTATGGTTCTCAGCGAGTTTTTAATGGGGTGCCAAAACGACCACATTTTGGACTTGATATCGCTGCACCTACAGGGAGTCCTGTTGTCGCGCCGTGGAGTGGAACAGTGGTTTTAGCTGAACCTGATTTATATTATTCAGGTGGGACGTTAATAATAGATCACGGCATGGGGATTACATCAACGTATATTCATTTAAGCAAAATTGATGTTGCGGTTGGAACTGTTGTTGAACAGGGTGAAAAAATTGCAGAAATTGGCGCTACGGGTCGGGTAACCGGTGCTCACCTAGATTGGCGTTTAAATTGGTTTACTCGGCGACTCGACCCACAGTTACTTTTGAAATAGCGTAAACGGCCTCAATCGAATACACAAAAAAACGTTACTGCATCTAATGCCGTAACGTTTTTTTATGGCTGATTAAAATGAACTATGGTTTTAACCAAAGGTCGAGTTTAGCTTGGTCTTTTACTTTAAGTTGTACTAAAAATGCTGGAGACGACTCAAGTTGCAGTTCTCTGCTCAATAGTTGGTCCTTTCTAAAATAATGAATTGTAGAGGTTGGCGTCACTACTGAGTTAATCACGAGTTGCAAATTTTTTGCCGTTAGCCTGATGTTATCAATAGCCAACAGTTCATCACCTACAGCGACCCCCGCTTTTTCTGCGGGTGAATTAGCGAATAGCTGCTTAACAACTAGGTTTCCTGATTTATCTGAGGTTACAGCGCCTAACCAATTTTGTACCTTGTGTTCTGTTATTGCATTGCCATGGGTTTGTGTAGTATCTGTTTGCGTAAATTTATTGACTTCAATACCTGCACGAAGGAATAAGGGAGCTAACTCAACTTTGGATTTTCCATACAACAATTCTGTTAACCAATCTTTATGTTGCTCACCTAAGAAAGTTAAAAATAGGTGTTCTAAATCATGTTGCGTTGTACCTATCCCATTTTTTCCAAACAACTGCCACGCTTCTAACATTAGCGTTCGTAATGACTGTTTACCTTGAGATTGCTGGATAAGCACAAGGTCAACTAAACAAGCGATAGCAGCGCCTTTTTGGTAATAGCTGACAATTTGATCCGGTGCCGTGTGATCCTGCTGGTAAAACTTTGTCCAAGTATGGTAACTGCTCTCTGTAACAGATTGACGCAATTGGCCAAGGCCTTTTTCAATACGGGTAAACGTTTTTGCCAATAAATCGAGATATTGTTGTTGCGGAATTGTTCCCGTTTGCACCAAACTTAAATCGTCAAAGTAACTTGTCATGCCTTCGTAAAACCAGAGTTGCTCAGTATAAACCTCTTGGTTTAATTTATATGGCGTAAACTCCTTAGGCTTTAATTTTTTCACATTCCAGGTGTGCAAATATTCATGGCTACAAAGGCTCAGAAAGGTTGTGTAATCTTCATTAATCGGTTGTTCTGCGTTTGGAATATCGAAACGACTGCAAACCAAAGCAGTTGAATTAAGATGCTCTAAACCGCCAAAACCAGTATCGGTGACCATAGTCATAAACAGATATTGATCCAAATCTTTTGGCAATCCGCCAAAGGTTTCTGCGTGGTATTCACAAAGTGGTTTTAAATCTTTAACAACACGGTTCAGTTCGCCAAAATGACGTCCTACGGTTACAAGATAATGAGGCACATTGTCTATGGCAAACTCTGCGATATCCAAGTCGCCATACATGATTGGATAGTCTGTTAATAGTAAGTAACTGTCGGCCGAAAAATCACCATAACTAAAAGGGGATTTATTAGATGTAGATGTCAAACCTGTTGCTGGTAACCAGTCTTTGCAAAGAGTTAATTCAATTGGTGGTGGCAATAATGTCACCAAACAAGGCTGGTCAGCCATTTGGTCAATTTGAAATAAAGAACTCGCTGGATTTATAAACCCAAATTCCTGATCTAAATAAGCTTTTCTCACACTTAAGTCAAAAGCATAGACATGATAGCTAATCGAAAAAGGCTGGTTGTTATGCTTAATAACATAACCGCTTTTCGAATCAGCTAAGTGCGTTAACTTACCATGCGCATCGGAGACGTCGAAATCAAGAATATGTTTTGCAAAGTCACGGATCATGTAGCTTCCCGGGATCCAATTCGGTAGTGAAATTTTTATATCATCAGAGTTCTGTGGTGTGATATCAATTTTAATGGCAAATAGATGTTGGTTCGGGTCTTCGATGGCGATGTGATAATGTACTGCGGTCATAAAATAACGTCCAAATTAGTTAACTAGGCGGGAAAAGAATGGCAGGTTTCCGCATCAGATCAGTTTATAATAAGATAATTATTGCAAACAAGTGAGTTATTTATGGAAGTATCAGAAAAAGTACAGGCAAGAATCAACTACGCCACAACCTTCACAACGAAAACGGTCTTTCCTGGTCGAACAAATCATCACAATACGCTATTTGGTGGTGAAGCATTGGCTTGGATGGATGAAGTTGCGTTTATTTGTGCCACACGTTTTTGCCGTAAACCTCTGGTAACTATTTCTTCGGATCGAGTTGATTTCAAAGAACCTATCCCAGCTGGGAGTATTGTTGAACTGGTTGCGAGTATCGCTAATATTGGTCGCACAAGTTTAGTTGTAGAAGTTAACGTACTAATTGAAAAAATGTATGAAGATGAAAAGCATCGTGCAATATCTGGTTCGTTTAAATTTGTCGCTTTAGATGATGACCGTAAACCGACTCCGGTGTTAGGTGGCGTAGAGTTGTAGTAGCGCTAATTGACTAAGTTGGAATTCCTTAGTTGAACTGGTCAGACGATCCAGATAAAGTGACTAAAAAATTTTAGGGTAGGGCAAACCATGAAGACAATTAGAGATTGGCTAAAAGAATACCGAGTTAGCCACCAGAATAAAACCAACAAGCTAATACATTACTTATGTGTGCCAGCAATCTTTTTGTCGGTAATTGGTATGTTATGGACGGTTCCTTTGCCGTTTGACACTGGTTCGGATTGGATCAACGTAGCAACATTAATTTCAGTTTTTGTGGCTGCATTCTATTTTAGATTGTCTATTTCTGTCGGCATTGGCATGAGTTTATTTATAATCTTTTGTTTTGCGTTTGTACGCTGGTGGACTCAAAGCTTTGAGATGGGGATACTTACGCTTTCCGTTGGCATATTTGTGATAGCTTGGATTTTACAGTTTGTTGGACACGAGATTGAAGGAAAGAAACCGTCGTTTTTCAAAGACCTTCAATTTTTGTTAATTGGACCAGCCTGGATTTTATGCCACATATTTAGAAAATTTCATATTAAATACTAACGATACATTTAAAACTGCGTTAAATGGCATATCTTACGAGTCGATTGGTGATGTGCCATTACATAATACATTTATAATGAAAGTAAGTAGTTTTAGTCGAACCTTTGTTCGAAGCGAGCCGTATTTTGAATTTTGATCGATTAGTAGAAGACAGACGCCAATTCTTTTGGGTGCTCCATATTGGTGGTTGGATTGGTTTTGCCTTAGTCCATTACATTGGCTCATTTATGAATGATATGCGTGATAGTTATGTCTTTATCATATTATCAAATGCCTATGTTGGAGCGATGTTAACTTTACCACTACGTTACCTTTACCAAAAAGTATGGGATATGCAACCGTGGAAGTTGATAATGACGATTATAGGAGCGTCTTATCTAGTTGGTACTGCATGGGGCGTTTTCCAAAACTTTTCATACTGGCAATTTTACAAATTTGGCTGGAAACCTGACGATTGGATTTACTATTTTACCAACACACTAGGCAGTTTCTATATCGTACTGTGCTGGAGTGGTTTGTATTTTGGTATTAAGTATTATCAAATGTTACAAAAAGAAAAACAAAAAGCTTTAAAAGCGGCAAACATGGCCAATGAAGCGCAGCTTAAAATGTTACGTTACCAGCTTAATCCACACTTTTTGTTCAATACATTAAACGCCATATCAACGCTCGTTTTGTGTGAAGAAAATAAAACAGCAAACGGCATGGTAACAAAACTAAGTGATTTTTTACGTTATTCTCTACACACAGATCCAATAAAGAAAGTTGAGCTTAAACAAGAGATTAAAGCGCTTTCCTTGTATTTGGAAATCGAACGGATCCGCTTTGAAGAACGGCTAGAAGTGGAATGGGTCATATCGGAAGAAGCTGAAAAAGCATTAGTGCCTAGCTTGTTATTGCAGCCATTAATTGAAAATGCCATAAAATATGCTATTGCTGCCAACACAAATGGCGGTAAAATCAAAATAGTTGCTAAGACGTTTGGCCACGATTTACTCCTTGAAGTTGGCGATGATGGACCAGGTTTAAACCCTGAACAGTCGGGATTAAGTTCAAAAGGTGTGGGCGTTGGATTGGCAAATACTAAAGAAAGACTTCAGACTTTATATGACGATTATTCATTTGCGATTTCTAATAATGAACCAAATGGACTAAAAGTTAATATAAGGCTACCGTTAGAATTTAATAGCGTGACAAAATAATCAATGGAAAATCTAATTAAAACAATCATTGTAGATGACGAGCCTTTGGCGAGAAAAGGGTTAGCAATTCGCTTAAAAGAATTTGAAGAAATTGAGCTTTTAGCGCAATGTTCCAATGGTGCGGAAGCGATTGATGTCATTGTTGAATTACAACCTAAATTGGTTTTTTTAGATATTCAGATGCCTGGTCTAACTGGTTTTGATGTTATCCATCAATTACAACAACGCAACATTGTAATGCCAATGATTGTGTTCGTTACCGCTTACGATCAATTTGCCCTCAAAGCATTTGAAGTCCACGCGATTGACTACTTGTTAAAGCCTGTGGACGATGCTCGACTTCTAGAATGTATCAATAAGATCCGATCGCAAATAGACAATGATATGTTCAGTCACCAGCAAAATAAATTAATTGATATGATGTCGCAACTTACTGGTACAGACACAGAAACAATTATTAAAAATTTGGCGGACGGTGAAGAGATTGAAGTTAAAGAATATAATAATTATATTTCGGTAAAAGATGTTGGTGAAACCACTCGGTTACCTGTCTCTGAAGTCATATGGGTAGATGCGGCAGGCGACTATATGTGCGTTCATTGTACTGATGGGGAAACACACATTCTCCGAAAAACAATGAAACAGCTGGAAGAAGAGCTTGACCCGAAATTATTTGTTCGTGTTCATCGTTCGGTACTCGTCAATAACACATCTGTGAAAAAAGTACTTACGTTGAGCAGTGGTGAATACGTAATCCAAATTTCGAATGGGCATGAAATTAGAGTAAGTCGAAGTTATCGAGAAAAAGTTAGAACCTTGTTCTTATAAAATAGTAGAATGCACCAAAGGTAATTAGACGATTAAGCTGTTATTTTAAAGTTAAAGAAATAGTGGCATTAAACTTGTTTAATTAGAATAACAAAGATATAAATTAAATCTGAATTTAATAATTACATGGCAGTTTATTTAAATCGAAATGAAAATTAGTTGTCGCTGTAATTTGAAAAACGTAATAATATCAATTGGGTATTATTTTCGTTGGGTTTAAATAATTAAACAAATTTTAAAATAGGTTACTGCTGTGTCTCTAGATAATCTTGATGAAGCGCGTTACGAAAACGGATCACCTCTGCAACTGTTAATTTTCTTGACAGTAAGTGCGACGACATTTTTATGTTTGTTCGTTGCTGATGCCCTTGAATGGCCCGCCATAACGAGTATTTTTATTGCTGCAAGTGTGTTTACTTCACTTCGAATAATGAAAAAATTACTGACAGTGTTTACCCAATACAACCGAGAAGAAATTAAATCCAGAATAAATCCGACTCGCTCAGTCAAATTATTTGGTAATTTTATCGAGGTTTACTTCACGATGTTTTTACTATCTCTATTTTGTTACGGTGTCGGCGTAGCACTACATATTATTTACCACTTAATATTCTAAATATGGATTACATATTGAGCAGTAAGCTTCCAATATGTAACCGTAATATATTGGAATATAAACATATTTTGCCCATAAACAGGCAAGTGTTTGCCACGTATTAATCAGGCCTATTCTGCAATTTTATAATTATTGCATTATCAATTAAATCACGTAAATTTAAATTCAGTTGGTCTGTAATCCCAATCTTCATCATCAATAACGTAATCATTGAGGATCTAAAGCTTTCCATACGATGCTTTGACCATCGTCTCTATTACGAGATTACAACTAGGTGATTCGCCTTTTAAACATTGGGTCATACAATAATGCGGCTAACTTTATTTAAACCAAACCAGATCAGACAAATTCTAGTTGTCACTCTTGTTCTTTTATTCACATCGGGTTGTCGTACAACAATCATTTATAACTATGCGGATTGGTTAATCGCTTGGAAGGTTGACGATTTTGTTGAGCTAACAGATCCCCAAGAAGAAAGCTTTAAAGCTGAATTAGCCAGCCTTTTTAAATGGCACCGAACTCAAGAATTACCTAAATATGTAGTGATACTAGACGATTTAACCATCGCTATTTCCGAAAATAACACCGACGATTTGTTGAGCCTTGTCGACAAAATAGTGGCCAGTGGTGAACGGATAAAAAGCGTAGCGGCCGAAAAAGTAGTAGTATTGCTGAACCAACTTTCAACTGATCAAAAACAGCAACTTTTAACTAATATTGAAGCGTATCAGCAAGAAACACATAGTGAACGTTTAGAAAACGCAAAGACATTAACCGAAAAGCTAAATGATAGTGATCGATTTGATGCAATCGAGGACATTTTAGGTAAATTAACACCCGCACAGAAACAACGACGTGATCAACTAACAAAAGAACTAAATGATACGTTGTTGATGAGAATCGAATCACAGAAACGCTGGTTGTCGTTATTCCGGTTGGGCGTTCAACCTCAAAACTTGACCGTAAGTGAAAGTCAACTAACCGTACTTTTTACCGAGCTATCGTCATATCGTTCAGAGGCTTTAATTATTGCTCAGGAGCATAATAAAAACTTATATCAAGATTGGTCTTTAGATTTGCTCGAAAGTATGACTAAAAGGCAAAAAGATACACTACTAGAAGTGATAGATGAATATCGGACTGATTTTATTAAATTGGCCAAAAATGACGACTAACGTGTTTTTTTCAAGCTTAGAACTGATTTGTACGTTACAACCGCGGTTTTTTTACTCAGTTGGCCTTTTAAAGCGACATTATTTTCAGCTTATTCTTTAAATTTTGCGCGTTTCAGAGTAACTTAGCGGGTTGAAACAGAGTAAGATAACGATAAAAATATAGGTGTGAATTGAACAAAGCGGAATTTTACAGCGAGTTAAATAGTCAAATCAAAGCCTTGTGTGACTCAGAGCCTAATTTAATTGCAAATTTAGCGAACATAAGTGCTGTACTATTTGAACGATTAGCTGATATCAATTGGGCAGGATTCTACGTTGTGGGCGATTCTGTAGACAAAAGTCGTCAAGAGTTGGTTTTAGGACCATTTCAAGGTCGTGCAGCGTGTGTAAGAATACCGTTTGGCCGTGGCGTTTGTGGAACGGCAGTTTCAACGCAACAGTCAATGTTGGTTGAAGATGTGCATGACTTTGACGGACATATCGCATGTGATGCAGCAAGCCGTTCAGAAGTTGTGGTGCCAATTGTTGTTAATGATGTAGTAGTTGCTGTTTTAGATATAGACAGTCCCATTGAGTCTCGGTTTGATAAAGATGATCAGGTTGGACTCGAATCATTAGTTACATTTATTGAAGAAATCTGGGCGTAAGCTAGATGAAAGAACTCATAGATGTTCGCGACTTTTTAATCGGTATTGAAATAGTCGGTGATTGGGATGGTGAAGAGGAAGAAGTTACTGAACGTATAAATTCCTTAATATTTCAGGCTTATAATCTTTTGCCTGAAGACATTAGCTTTGAAGCAGCGACTGAGCTGTTTGACGAATTATGGGCCGCAGTTGCAGGACAAGATTTTGTAATTGAAAACGAAATTGACGAACTAGAAAGTTGGTTAGCTGATTTTGTAGGCCAAACATTAGATGAAATAGAGTACGATTGATGCAATCTCAAGAAAAAACAGATTTAAATAAAGTTATCGAATTTTTGGCGAATAAATTTCCAAATAGTTTTAGTTTAAAAGGGGAAGCAAAACCTCTTAAAATTGGTATTTTTAGTGACATCGCTGAACGCTTAGAAGAAGCCGATCCTGTTTCTAAAACACAGATCAGACATGCCCTAAGACGTTACACAAATAGCTGGCGTTATCTAGAAGCGGTTGTTAAAGGTGGCCAACGTGTTGATGTTGACGGTGCGGACTTTGAAGCGTTGACTGAAGAACACGTTGAACACGCGAAAGCGCAACTAGCTGAAAGCAAAGCGAAATTCAAAGAAAAACGCAAGGCTGCGGCACCCAAAGACAAGAATACTTACAAAAAACCTGCAAAATCTGTTGGTAATCCTCCAAAAAGAAAACCAAAATCAAATCAAGCGACCTCGAAACCTAAGGCCGAAGCTAAACCATTGGTAGCAAACGATGATTTTAGTGATGGTAAAACCGTATTGGTCAAATTAGGGGCTTCACCACTTTCTGCGACAATTGTTGAAACATCTAAAGATGAAGTTTCGGTGCAATTGGCATCGGGAATTGTGATGAAAGTCAACAAGGAAAATATTTTCCAAGCATAGGAGTTTTTATGCATTTAGCCCAACGTCTATTTTCTATTTCTGTAGCGGCAACTTTAGTTGCCTCTTGTTTTACTTTTGCATCGTCTGACGTAACTAAGTTTGAAGCGCCAGACTTGCAGCAAGAGTCTCAGCACAAAAAATCTATACAACGAGTGGTAAACGGTTTTTCTCGTTACCACTATAAAAAGATTGAGCTAAATGATGAACTTTCTGCAAAAATGTGGGAAATGTTTGTTAAAACTGTCGATTACAACAAAAGTGTTTTTCTACAGTCAGATATAGATGCGTTTGCCTCTCATGTAACTAAGTTCGATGATGCAATGAAAATGGCAGATTTGTCATTTGCATTTGAATTTTATGAAGAGTCAATTCGTCGACGAATTAGTCGTTTAGAAAAAGCCATTAAATTACTCGATAATAAAATGGATTTTACATCTAAAGACGACTTTTACTATGACCGCGAAGATACGCCTTGGGCAAAAACAGAAGCAGAGCTTAACGAATTTTGGCGTCAGAAAGTAAAATATGATGCGTTAAATTTGAAGTTAGCGGGTAAAGACGAAAAGCAAATCAAAGAAACTTTGACAAAGCGTTACGTAAATACCATGCGTCGTTTTTCACAGACGCAAAATGAAGACGCATTTCAATTGATTATGAACTCATATGCTCGAAGCATTGAAGCTCATACTTCTTATTTATCACCTCGACGAGCAGATCGATTCCAAATGGAAATGAATCTTGAGTTAGAGGGAATAGGTGCCGTTCTAAAACCAGTTGATGAATTTACCGTAATTCTGAGTTTAGTCCCAGGAGGCCCGGCTGATAAAACCGAGCAACTGAAACCGGAAGACAAAATCGTAGGTGTCGCTCAAGGTGATGATGATTATGTTGATATTGTGGGTTGGCGACTAGATGAAGTTGTTGAACTTATCAAGGGTAAAAAGGGTACTGAGGTTAGACTTCAAATCGTTCGTGGCGAAAATACGGCCTCAAATAACAAAGAGGTTAAAATCATTCGCGATAAAGTGAGGTTGGAAGACCGAGCTGCTGATTCGAGTGTGTTTGAATCTCAAATTGGTGAACTAGACTCTAAAGTTGGCGTGATCACCATTCCAAGTTTTTATAACAACTTGTCAAATGACGTTAAAAACGAAATTAAAAAGCTCAAAGACCAAAATGTTGATGGCATCGTTGTTGACCTTCGCGGAAACGGTGGTGGGTCATTAACGGAAGCGTCATTGTTAACCGGCCTATTTATTGATAAAGGGCCTGTTGTTCAGATCCGTAATGGTGTTGGTAATGTAGATGTACGCGGTGATTATGATGGCATAACGTATTATGACGGTCCGCTTACGGTGTTAGTGGATAGATACAGTGCGTCAGCTTCTGAGATATTCTCTGCAGCTTTACAAGACTATGGACGAGCATTAGTTGTTGGTGAACAAACCTTTGGTAAAGGAACTGTTCAAGAACATCGCGGCTTGACACGCCGTTTTGATTTATTGGAGAAAAAATTAGGCTCTGTACAATTTACCGTCGCTAAGTTTTATCGTATAAATGGCGGCAGTACACAGCATAAAGGTGTTATTCCTGACATATTATTCCCATCAGCAGTTGAACCCGCGGAGTGGGGCGAGAGCCAAGCTGAAAATGCGTTGCCATGGGATAATATTCGTCCAGTGACGTATAAAACGTCTAGAGAAATAAGCAATCAAGTTAAAGTTCTATCGCAAAGACATTTAAATCGAATTGCTCATGAACCTGAGTTTGTCTACTTAGATAAAGATATTGCCGAATATCAAGAACTGAAAACTAAAAAATATGTGTCACTTAATGAAGCAGTTCGTTTAGCGGAAAAAGAAAAAGGTAAAACTAAAGATTTAGTTCGACTTAACGAACGACTAACTCGCTTAGGGTTCGATAAAGTTTTATCACTAGATGATGACACTCCAGAAAAATTAGATGAATTGGACCCGTTTTTAGAAGAAACCGCACGTATATTGGCGGATCTAATAGCGTCGGGCCAATTTGCTAAAGTAACAAAATAACTATAAAAGTTAAAAAGAAAGCAGCCTAGTGCTGCTTTTTATTTTAATAAAACAATAATAATAACATTACGTCTGTAAGGGGGATGCATGTCATCTGTACATGTTGATCACGGTCAATGGTCTAGCCGCTTGGCATTTATTTTAGCGGCAACTGGTTCTGCAGTAGGTTTAGGTAATATTTGGAAGTTTCCTTATATTATGGGCGAAAACGGGGGCGGGGCCTTTGTTCTCGTTTACTTGTTATGTATTTTGGGCATTGGTATTCCAGTCATGATGGCTGAGGTATTAATTGGTCGACGCGGGCGTCAGAGTCCAGGTAATTCAGTTAAAGCATTGGCAATTGAAGCCGGTGCAAATATTAATTGGAGTATTGTTGGCTGGCTTGGCGTTATTGCCGGTTTCCTTATTTTATCTTTCTATTCTGTCATTGCAGGATGGGCTGTCTCTTATATCTTTGAAGCTGGTTCTGGCGCGTTTGTTGACGCGTCTCCTGCGGAGATTGAGTCAATTTTCAATAACCTGTTACAGGATCCAATAAAGTTAATTATCTGGACGACGTTTGTTCTAGTGCTTACTGGCATTATTGTTGGTAAAGGCTTAAAAATGGGTCTTGAAAAGGCTGTTTCTATCGCGATGCCTGCAATGTTAGTGTTGTTGCTCATTATCGCCGGATATGCAGCATTTAATGGCGACTTTACTCGTACTATCGACTTTATGTTTACCCCTGATTTTTCAAAATTGACTTATTCTGGTGTTTTGATCGCATTAGGTCATGCATTCTTCACGTTAAGTTTAGCGTCTGGTGCAATGATGATTTATGGCGCATATCTTCCTCAAAAAACGTCGATCGCACAATCGGTAGTTGCTATCGCCATCGCAGATACACTTATTGCATTAATTGCCGGACTTGCGATATACCCAATAGTGTTTGGTAATGGGTTAGAAGCAAGCCAAGGTCCTGGCTTAGTATTTGTAAGTTTACCAATCGCCTTTGGTCAAATGTGGGGCGGTACTGTCTTTGGAACACTATTTTTCATTATGCTTGGGTTTGCCGCATTTACGTCGGCAATTGCGATGGTTGAATCTGCGGTCGCTTGGTTAGTTGAAAAAATGGAGTACTCCCGTGCTAAAGCTGCAGCTTTTGCTGTAATAACGCTATGGCTTTTCAGTATGTTAACGGTATTTTCGTTTACTGGCGCGGAGTGGGCAAAACTTGACTTTAATTTTGTTGGCAAACATGTCACTAACTATTTTGATCTAATTGATCATCTAACCGCAGACGTATTGCTACCTCTAGGTGGATTAGCCACCGCGATATTTGTGGCTTGGATAATGAAAAAAGAGGCGGTTTTTGAAGAAATGAACATGAGTGCCAAATTGTTTAGTGTTTGGTTTATTACGTTAAAATGGTTTACCCCAATTGCCGTGTTATTTGTATTTTTGAATTTAATCGGCATCGTCAAAATTGGCCAATAGTAGGTATTAAGAAATGAGTCATAATCATAAACAAGCAAGTTTATTAGATGCAATGATACCGCTTACCTTGTTGGTATTGATGCTGGCGTCAGCGGTGGTTTTATTTGGTGGTGATAGCTCTTATGGTCCGAATCAAATTGTCCTAATTATCGCTACATTTGTCGCTGGGCTAGTAGGGTTGAAAAATGGCTATAGCTGGAAAGAAATAGAAAAAGCCATGATTAATGGTATTTCATTATCTATGGGCGCTATTTTTATCTTATTGGCTGTTGGGTCTTTAATTGGTACTTGGTTGGCAGCCGGCACGGTGCCAACTTTAATTTATTTTGGATTACAAGTATTAAGCCCTGATTGGTTCTATGCAGCCGCCTGTTTAGTCAGTGCCATTGTGGCGATGAGTATTGGTAGTTCGTGGACGACAGCGGCGACCGTTGGTGTAGCACTAATGGGAATTGCGACTGGGATTGGCATGTCTCCAGCCATTGCAGCTGGTGCCGTTGTTTCTGGCGCTTACTTTGGCGATAAAATTAGCCCATTGTCTGAAACAACCAATTTAGCCCCTGCGGTTGCAGGGAGTGAATTATTTGAACATATCAGACATATGTTATGGACAACAGTGCCTGCATTTGTTGTGACCATGATCATTTTTACCATAATTGGTTTTACGTCAGTAGTTGATGCTGAAAATATTGCAATTGATGAAGTTCAAAACACGATTTTGTCCATCTATGACATTTCTATTATTCATTTATTGCCACTTGTTGTTCTAATTGCGATGGCGGCGAAAAAAGTTCCAGCGTTCCCTGCAATATTTATCGGAGCGTTAATTGGCGCTTTATGGGCGATGGTTTTCCAAGCTGATTTGTTAACCGACTTGTCTGGCGGTGAAGGTTTCATCGCCAAATTTTCAGTCGTTTGGGTCGCTATGTATGATGGTTTTAGCATTAAAACTGGCAGTGATTCGATGGACAGCTTGCTAAGTGGGGGCGGCATGTCGTCCATGTTAAATACCACTTGGCTAATTATGACAGCCCTAATGTTTGGTGCTGTTATGGAAAAACTTGGTCTATTAGCGGTGTTCGTAAAAGGCATTTTAAAAACAGCTAAAACGAGCGGTTCATTAATCACATCAACTATCTTTACTGCTTTTGGCGTAAATTTAGTAACTGCAGATCAATATATGTCGATAGTGATGCCAGGACGAATGTATCGTGAAGAATATGAACGACGAGGTTTAGCAAACGTAAATCTGTCTCGTGCTTTAGAAGATGGTGGCACTATAACCAGCCCACTTATCCCTTGGAATACTTGTGGCGCCTACATGGCGGGGGTTTTATTGATTAGCCCACTAGAGTATTGGTACTTCGCGTTTTTCAATTTATTAAACCCTATTTTTGCAATAGCATTTGCATTGTTAGGCATAAAAGTATTGAAGGCAAAAGTAGCACCACAATAATTAAAAGAGTCACATTGGATTAGGTTTAATGCAATGTGACTCTTTCAACATAGAGCATCGCGCCAATGACTGAATTAAACTCATCGAAACCGCAAGCAAAATACTTATCAGATTATAAAACTTCCGACTTTCTCATCCCAACAGTAAACTTATCGTTTAACTTAGACGATAATGCGACATTAGTTAAAGCGACTTATCAGATGACTCGCCAAAACAGGATGGCGACGCAATTAGTGTTAGATAGCCAAGTTAAAGACGTTATTGAGATATCGATAGACGACGAAGTGTTAGAGCAAGAACATTGGACTATTGAACACCACAAACTGATCATAGACGTCGATAAAGACAAATTCGAACTCACTATCGTATCTATGGCGGATCCGGCTAATAATAAAGCGTTAGAAGGCTTGTATAAGTCATCAGGGGTTTATTGTACGCAGTGTGAAGCTGAGGGGTTCCGTAAAATATCACCGTTCTTAGACCGTCCTGATGTGTTGTCTGTCTACACTGTGACAATTTTTGCGGACAAAAAATCTTATCCTTTCTTATTGTCGAATGGCAATAACATAGCAAGTGGCGAACTTGAAGAAGACGGAGAATTGGTTCACTGGATCACCTGGCACGACCCACATCCAAAGCCGTGTTATTTATTTGCGCTTGTTGCCGGTGACTTTGATTTACTGACCGACCAATTTAAGACCCGCTCGGGCAAAAATGTAAAATTAGAAATTTTTGTTGATAAAGGCAATTTAGACCAAGCTGGTCATGCTATGGCGTCCTTAAAAAAGTCGATGGCTTGGGACGAAACAACCTATGGTCTAGAGTATGATCTAGATACCTATATGATTGTTGCAGTTGACTTTTTTAATATGGGAGCGATGGAAAACAAAGGACTCAATATATTTAATAGTAAGTATGTTTTGGCGAATCAGTTAACAGCATCCGACACAGACTACCACGGTGTTGAAGCGGTCATTGCACATGAGTATTTCCATAACTGGACCGGGAACCGTGTTACTTGTCGCGACTGGTTTCAACTCAGCCTTAAAGAAGGTTTGACTGTTTTTCGTGATCAACAATTCAGTGCTGATATGGGCAGTGAAGTGTTAGAACGAATTAAACATGCAAGTATTATGAGAACCCATCAATTTGCCGAAGATGCAGGCCCAATGGCGCATTCGATTCGACCAAATAAAGTTATTGAAATGAATAATTTTTATACGGTTACTGTGTATGACAAAGGGGCAGAAGTTATTCGTATGTTACATAGTTTGTTGACTGCGAGCGGTTTCCGTAAAGGGATGGATTTATATTTTAAACGCCATGATGGCCAAGCCGTTACCTGTGACGATTTTATCGCGGCAATGGCCGATGCTAATAATACCGATCTCACTTTGTTTAAGAATTGGTACAGCCAAGCAGGCACACCTAAAGTTAAAATCGACACCGCGATGGAAGGCTCTAGTTTACAAATTCGTATTTCTCAATCTATTCCAAGTCGACCTACAACTGAAACAACGTTACCGTTAATGATCCCAATTCAGTATGAATTGTTAAGTAAACGTACCGGTGCGTCACTTAAACGTGGTACATGGACACTGACTCAAACCCAGAATGACTTTAACGAATTAGTGAACGAGCCGGTTGAGTTAGTATTGTTTGAGAACTTTTCAGCGCCAGTTGCTATTGATTATCTTCAAACAAATGAGCAACTCTTATTTATCGCAAAACACGCAGCTGATCCATTTTGTCGATGGGATGCGATTCAACGGGTTTGGGCAAATGAAGTGCAATCAGGCCGAAGTAGTTCAGATGCACTAAACAGCTTTGCAGTCACTGTTATTCAAGATGAGACACTAGATACTGCTATCAAAGCTGAGTTATTAAATATTCCTAATTTTGATAGTATTTCGCAGCATTATGACGTCATCGATGTAGAACAAATCGTTGCTGGTTTAGAAAATATCTCAATGTCGATAGCGCAGTTTATCGAAACAGACTTGTTTACAAATTTAGGTTCATTGCAAAATATTGCAACAGAATATGAACCTTCAAATGTAGCGCAACGTAGGTTGAAACAAATATTATTAGGCTATCTTGCTCGTTTAAAAACCGCTAAAGCGGTGGAATTTATCGAACAAGCGTTTGAATCAGCACAAAATATGACTGAAAAGATGAATGCGTTAGAGGCTGCTCGAGTTTCTGATATAGCGTTATTGCAACGGTTATTGGCTAAAATGGATGATACATACCAAGGTAATACCTTAGTTTTGGACAAAATGTTGTCATTAATTGGTCGTGTTGATTCTGAACAGGTATTTGAATTGATGGCACAATGGTCTCAACATCCTGGTTTTGATGAAAAAAATCCAAATAGAATTCGTGCTTTATATGGCGCGTTTATTATGGGTAATCAAAAACATTATCATGATGTGTCCGGTAGTGGTTATCAGTTCCTCGTTGATTTACTGCTAAAAATCGACCAATTTAATCCTCAAGTTGCCTCAAGAATGATTGTTCCATTAATGAGTTTTGCTCGTTATGACACAAAACGTAGTGAATTAATGACGAAAAGTTTGCAAAAACTGTCGGATAATTCTATTTCTGCAGATTTATTTGAAAAGGTTACAGCCGCACTTTCTTAGATATGAATAAAATACATCGATTCCGAATAGAACTCTCTGCGCGCGAGTGCAGAGAGTTCTACCAAGGATTGTTTACTACAATCCAAGTTCGAACTGAAGGCGGCCTCAGCCTTAGACTTTCAGCTCAACATGTACGCCATTTTATGACGGTAGGTGGCGTTTCTGGTATTTTTGAATTGCAAATAGATGAGAATAATAAGTTTATTTCTTTGCACAAAATCTCAAATTAACTAGCATTATTTCATCTATGTAATTTAAATATTTCAACTATAGCGTTTATTTATGACATTTTGCCCTTGCGCAGGGTTTGAAATGGTGTAATGATTGATGACACTTCTGCTCATCCGATGAGCTGAAATACCTCAAAAATAATTACAAATATAATCCTTAGAGGGCAGGGGAGAAAAATATGAATAATGGGGAACACAAGTCCAAGCTTAAACCAGTAGTAGCTGGTGTAGCCGTAGCATTACTTGCAATGCAAAGTGCTAGTCTACACGCTGCTAAGTATGAGTTAGGCGACTTCGATATATCCTTCGACTCTACATTTTCTGCCGGTACATCGTACCGTATAGAAGACCGTAATATGGAAAGCTTGGTCGGTAAATCAAATAACCAAACCTTTGATTGGAGTGGTTATGTTGGCTATCAACCAAAATATGTAAATACAGATGTATGGGACTCTTTTGGTTCATACAGCACCAATGGTGACTTAGGCAACCTTAATTACGATCCAGGCGAAGCGTTTTCACAAGTTATTAAAGGCTTTCATGAGCTAAGAGTAAATGCGGATACGTACGGTGCCGTGGTAAGCTTTATGTATTATAAAGACTTTGCCGCTGAAGGGATTGGCTATAAAGATCCTGTCACCGGAGAAGTATTTGATCCATGTAAAGACGATAAAGCAAAAGAATTAGTATGTCAGGACTTTAGGTTTTTAGACGCTTACGTTTATGCTGACTTTGATTTTAACGATGGACTAAATCCACTTTCAATTAAAATTGGTGAACAAGTTTTATCTTGGGGTGAAAGTACAGTAATACCGCATGGTATCAATGTAACACCTGTGGATATCGCTCGTTTAAAAGCGCCAGGTTCTGATTTAAAAGAAGCATTCATTCCAGTGGGTATGGTTTGGGCCAATTTAGGCATTACTGAAAACGTATCGTTAGAAGCGTTTTATCAATATGAGTGGCAACAAACATATTTACCTGTACCTGGGTCTTATTTTTCGACAAATGACTTTGTCGGAAATGGCGGTCAATACAATGGTATTCAACTTAACTTTGCATCAAATCCAGATATGAACAGTGCCGGCGTAATGGCTGGTGTTAATGAAATTGGTAAGTTGTTAGCAACAGGTCAAATAGATGCGGAAACTGCTGCTGGGATGTATATTTCTGGTTATGCCAGTAAATACGCTATTCGAGCGAGTGACCAAGACATCAAAGCTAAAGATGAAGGTCAGTTTGGTTTGAAACTAGGTTGGTTTTCTGAAGACTTAAACTACACAGATTTTGGTTTTTATTACATCAATTATCATAGCCGCAGACCTTTAATATCGGGTAAATCATCAGACTTCTCCGCCGGTGCGGTTGGTCAGGATCTTGGTATTATTGCTTCAGCACAAGGTGCTGGCGGTTTAACAACGACACAATTTAATAATTTAAATGCATTTACCAAAGGTGTAATTGAATTCCCAGAAGACATTAAACTTTATGGTTTCAGTTTTAATACAACAATTGGTGCAACGGCCGTCTCGGGAGAAATTTCATACCGTCAGGACGAACCAATCCAAATTGATGATACCGAATTGTTATTTGCAGCTATGCCTGAGCAACTTGCTAACGCTGGATTGCGTCCAGAGATAACAGGGATCTCTCAATTAGGCGATTATGATGTTGCGGGTTGTAACGTACCGTTAGGTGGCGTCCAGCTTGGTGAAACAGCGTCAGGTTATTGTTTAGTTGATACAATTCAAGCGCAAATGACAGCAGTTCATATGTTCGGTCCTATGTTAGGCTTTAACAATGTTGCCTTAGTTGGTGAAATTGGTCATATCACAATTAAAGATATGCCTTCTCCTGACGAAATGCGTTTTAATGCCCCAGGTACTCCTCGCAGCGGTTCTTCAACAGTTGCCGGTGGTTTATTGCAAGCAGTACAAGATGGCGCAGATCTTACTCAAAATTTCCCAACAGATACGGCTTGGGGTTACCGAGCTATTTTAGTTGGTGAAATTAATGGTGTGTTTGGCTCATTTAATGTCAAACCTAAATTAGTATATTCACATGACGTTGATGGGATAACACCAGATCCACTGTTTTTATTCCACGAAGATAAAAAATCGGTTGGCCTAACGGTTGACGTAATTTATCAAAGTTCATTGTCATTTGGTTTTGGTTATAATTCGTTCTTTGGTGGTGTAGGTAATATCAACCAAATGTCTGACCGAGACTATGTGTCATTTAACGTTAAATATTCGCTGTAAGGGATAAAATAAAATGAATAAAATCACTTTATTAACGTCTGCTATTACACTGTCTTTGGTGTCAGTAGCGGCGTCTGCCAAAGTTTCTAGCTCTGATGTAGCGAAACTAACAAATGAACTCACTCCAATGGGAGCGGTTCGTGGACCAAATGCAGACGGTTCAATCCCAGGTTGGGCGGGTGGTATTACAACACCTCCTCCTGGATACGAAGTTGGTATGCATCATATTGACCCATTCGCTGACGACAAGGTTTTATACACAGTCACAAATGCCAACAAAGCTCAATACGCAGACTTCTTAACGCCGGGTATTTCTAAGATGTTAGAAACTTACCCTGATACTTATAAATTAGAAGTTTATCAAACGCGTCGTAGCTCGTCTTACCCACAGTACGTATATGACGCGACGTTGAAAAATGCTGCTAATGCTGAACTTGTTGAAGGTGGCAATGGTATTAAAGGTGCAGCAATCGGTGTTCCTTTCCCAATACCAAAAAATGGTTTAGAAGCCATTTGGAATCATATTTTACGTTTCCGTGGCACGAGTGCGACTCGATTTGGTGGCCAAGCGGCCCCAACAGCTTCAGGTGATTTCACGTATATTGGTTTTGATGAAGCAATATTACTTGATTATTCATCTCCAGATGCAACACCAGAGTCATTAGAAGAAAGTAATATTTTGTTCAAATTCAAACAAAAAATTACTGAACCTGCACGTTTAGCAGGATCTAAATTACTAGTACATGAAACAATGGACCAAATCAAAAAGCCACGTCAAGCTTGGCTTTGGGATAATGCTCGTAAACGTTTGAGTCGCGCACCAAATGTTGCATATGATGCACCTGGTTCAGCGTCAGATGGCCTTCGTACTACCGATGATTTCGATATGTATAATGGCGCACCTGACCGTTACAACTGGGAACTAAAAGGTAAAAAAGAACTTTTAATTCCATATAACAGCTATAAGCTTCATAGTGATAAATTGCAATATGAAGACATTATCAAGCCTGGTCATATTGCAACGGATATTGTTCGTTGGGAAAAACACCGTGTTTGGGTTGTCGAAGCGACACTAAAAGATGGTATTAGCCACGTCTATAAAAAACGTACGTTTTATATCGATGAAGATAGCTGGCAAATACACATTGCGGACTTGTATGACAACCGTGATGAGCTATACCGTGTCGCGGTTGCCTATGGTTTAAACTATTACGAAGTTCCTACTCATTGGAGCACGTTAGATGTCTATTACGACTTAAACTCTCGTCGTTATATTGCAATTGGTTTAGACAACCAAGAGACAATGTATAACTTCCAGAAAGAAATGAGTTCTAGAGACTTCTCAACATCCTCAATGAAACGTAACCGATAGTTACCCAAAAAAACGGTTGGATTCTCCAACCGTTTTTATTTCTGCCTATACTTAAGTAATTAACATAATTAGAACGCCATGAAAAATTCCCTATTAGTACCACTTTTTTTACTCCAGTGTTGCCTATTGAGCGCTTCATCATTTGCAGCAGCGTCAACAATTAGCAATGAAATTAACGATGCAATTCCCGCTTTTAAAAGCAAATTGAGTGCTAAAAGTTTATTAACTGACATCGAATTGGTCGGCGATACCATGTTTGCCGTCGGCGAACGTGGTCATATCATATATTCATCAGACGGTGATACTTGGTTACAGGCGGATGTGCCTGTTAATGTATTGTTAACTGCAATTAAATTTGTCGATAGTCAAGTCGGTTTTGCTATTGGTCATGATCAAACTTTATTAAAAACCGAAAATGGCGGCAAAGCATGGCAAATAGTCAACTATCAGCCTAGTTCAGACAAGCCATTTTTAAATTTGGACATTCAAGGACAAAACATTGTTATTGTTGGTGCATATGGCCTTTTTTGGAGTTCAAATGACGGTGGGAAAACCTGGGATAGCACTTATAAAGAAGCGCTATTACTGGAAGAAGATCGTCAATATTTACAAGAAATAAAAGAATTCGAACCAGAAGCTTACGAAACTGAAAAACAATTTTTATTACCTCACTTTAACGGTGTTACGTTAGCGCAGCATGGTTGGTATTTAAGTGGTGAAGGTGGGTTCGCTGCCGTCAGTTACAATCAAGGAAAAAACTGGGAACGACTTGAAACAGAGTATTATGGCTCGTATTTTTCAGTTCAGGAGTTAGCAAAATCAAATATAATATTAGCTGGATTACGAGGTAACGTTTTTTCGTTAAATATCGAGACCGGTGATTTTGACAATATTGATACACCTGTGTCTGCAACCATAAACAGTTTGCTGATTAAGGACGAAACAATTTACATGTTCGCAAACTCTGGAAATCTATTTATTTATAAAAACGGCGTAGTTACTCATAAAGCGTTTGCAGATGGCAAGGCGATTTTATCTGGCACTCAATGGCGCGATACATTGGTCATGGCGACCGAAGCAGGCATAAAGTCTATTTCAATTAACAAATTACCTAAGCAGTAGGGGATAATTGATGTTAATCAAAACACTAGAGAAATTTTTATTTAAACGACGTAGCTTAGTCGTCATTTTGTTTTCAATTGTTACATTAGTTTTAGGTTATCAAGCAACTAAAATTCAGCTAGACGCATCTTTCACTAAAAATATTCCGCTAAATCATGAATATATGAAAACGTATATGAAACATAGTGCCGATTTTGGTGGCGCAAATGGCATATATATTTCGGTTTGTGACCGTGACGGTAATATTTTCAATAAAGAATTTTTGAACGCCCTTAAAGGTGTTCACGACCAACTCTTTTTTATTCCTGGCATAAATCGTACGTTAGTTAAGTCATTGTATTCACCGTCTACGCGATATATTGAAGTCGTTGAAGATGGTTTTTCTGGCGGTCCAGTTATCCCTGCAGACTTTAAAGCAAATGCTGCGGACTTAGCTGTTGTAAAAGAAAACATAGAAAAAGCAGGGATCGTGGGACGTGTTGTTTCTGATGATTACAGCTGTGCTATGGTTTCAAGTCAGTTATTAGAAATAAACCCAGAGACAGGTAAAAAGCTCGATAGTATAGAAATGGCTGAAAGCTTGGAACGTGAGATCCGTGGCAAGTTTGAAACTGACAAAGTTAGTGTCCATATAATCGGTTTTGCCAAGATGATTGGTGATGTCGCAAACGGTGCAAAAGACGTTGTCATGTTTTTTGGTATCGCCATTGCAATCACGGCAATAATGGTTTGGATCTTTATTCGCTCTATACAGCTAACTATTTTACCGATTTTGTGTTCCTTTATGGCCGTTGTTTGGCAACTCGGCATGTTAAATACACTTGGATTTGGTCTTGACCCAATGTCTATTTTAGTGCCATTTTTGGTGTTTGCAATTGGTGTCAGCCATGGTGTTCAAATGATTAACTCCATCGGAAAACGAGTTCACGAGGGAAATACGGCATATCAAGCATGTTGTACAAGCTTCTGTAAATTACTCATTCCAGGTGGTATCGCATTGCTGTCCGATACTGTCGGCTTCTTAACGTTATTAACCATTGATATCGGTATTATTCGAGAGTTAGCAATAACGGCGAGTTTAGGTGTAGCAGTTATCATCTTTACTAACTTATTTTTATTGCCAGTCTTATCGTCGTTTATCGATTTTGATAAGCAGTTTAAGGCCCAGCCAGAAGGGACGCACGATAACTTGTGGCGTGCGCTAGCTAAGTTTACCGAACCTAAAAATGCGGCAATTATTCTCGTGATAACGGCAGGTTTATTTGCGTTTGGTTATTTTAAAAGTTTAGAAATGAAAATTGGCGATATGCAGGCTGGCGCGCCAGCGTTGCATAGTGAAAGCCGTTATAACCAAGACACAATGTTAATAACTGACCGCTATGCTATTTCGACGGATGTATTAAAAGTAATCGTAGAAACCCGTGACAGTGGTTGTACTTATCATGATGTGATGGAACGTGTTGACCGTTTCCAATGGCGTTTAGCCAACGTCGATGGCGTACAATCTGCCATTAGTCTTTCTACCGTTGCAAAGATAGTTAGTACAGGTGTAAACGAAGGTAATTTGAAATGGCGTTCTTTGCCAAGAAATCCTCAGTCATTAGCGCAGTCAAGTGCAAGAATAGAAACGAGTTCGGGCTTATTAAATCGCAACTGCAGTATTATGCCTATAATTCTGTTTTTGGAAGATCATAAAGCGGAAACAATTGAAGGTTTAGTTAAGGCCGTTAAAGAAGCTAAGTTAGAACTAGAAACAGACGATATCAAATTCCAATTGGCATCCGGGTCAGCAGGTGTAATGGCGGCGACAAATGAAGCGGTAGCAGCAGCCCAAACACCAATGATGTGGTATGTATACGGCGCTGTAATCATTTTATGTCTAATCAGCTTTAGGTCGGTTAAAGCAACTATTTCTGTGGTCTTACCGTTATTTGTCGTGTCAACTTTAGCACAGGCATTGATGACCTATTTGCAAATAGGGCTAACAGTATCGACCATGCCGGTTATTGCGCTAGGGGTTGGTATTGGCGTTGACTATGGGATATACATTTTATCGACTATGGTTGAGTCATTACGTGCGGGGCGGAATTTAACAGAATCTTACTTCTTAGCGTTAAAAGAACGTGGAAGCGCTGTTTTGTTTACTGGTTTGACGCTTGCTATTGGTGTGAGTACCTGGGCATTCTCGGCGTTAAAATTCCAAGTAGATATGGGGATTTTGCTAACCTTTATGTTCTTGGTGAACATGCTAGGTGCGATAATCATACTTCCTGCGCTTGCATCTCTGCTTTGGCGCAAAAAAAATCAAAAATAATTTAGCACCTAAATGTGAATAATTAGTTATAAAAGCGGCGTAAAGCCGCTTTTTTATTTAAAGCCTCTGCATATCTTTCGATTTTAATTTAACTACTTGAATTTTCGCGGGTTAGACCACTAAAAATACACTTCATTTAGTGACAAAATAGGTCTACACTAATTGTCGAAAACGATAAAAATAATAATATAAATAATCCCTACAACTCAATAAGGATACGGCAATGACCTTGTTACGTAATTCCTCGTCTGTAATTTTAAAAAACGTATCAAAGCTAATCAGTGAAAAAGTAGCTGCTGAACGTCAAACGTTAGTCGAGAAATTTGCATCCATTTTATTCGAAAATCTGTCCAATGAGGATTTAGACAAACGCATCGACGAAGATCTGTATGGCGCAGCTTTGAGCCTTTATAACGATTTTAGCGATACAAAGTCAGCAGAATCAACAATAAAAGTATTTAATCCAGAACTTGGCAATACCGGTTGGAGTTCTGAAAATACAATCGTGCAAATTGTCGTAGACGATTTACCATTTTTAGTCGACTCAGTTCGAATGACCTTAAATCGATTAAATATCACTTCTCATTTATTATTGCACTCACCGATTAAAGTTAATCGAGATAAAAAGGGTGCGGTTGTAGAAATAGTCGATTTGAAAGATGCGACTAAATCTACGAATACTCAAACGGTTTTCTTTATCGAGGTCGATCGTCAATCTGAACAAAAACAACTAGATGCATTAGCTGAAGAACTCAGTTCTGTATTATCTGATGTCAGTATTGCAGTTGAAGATTGGAAACCAATTGAACAAAAATTAGCGCAATGTATTGATGAAGCTAAGAATGCAAAAATCAAAAATGAAGCAGGCAAACAAACTAGCCTGGAGTTTTTAGATTGGATAGCCGATCACAATTTTACCTTGATGGGGTATCGTGAATACACTGTGAAAGCGGTTAAAGGGGACTTTTCGATTAAAGGTGTGGACGAAACATCTCTTGGCTTAATGAAAAACCGAGCCAGTAGTGTTCGTCTGCTTAGTGAGCTTTCAGATGTTGCCCGTGCAGAAGCATTTTCAGATAATGTCTTAGTATTAACCAAAACCGATTCCAAGTCCCGCGTGCATCGTCCGGCCTATATGGATTATATCGGCATTAAAAAGTTTGACGACGAGGGCAATGTTGTCGGTGAACATCGTTTTATCGGCTTATATGCTGCGAGTTTTTATAATTCCTCAGTGCAGGATATACCGTTGTTAAATATTAAGTTACAACGCATTACGGAAGGTAGCAGCTTTGCCGAGGGCAGCCACGCGCAAAAAGCATTGCTTAATGTTCTGGAAACGTATCCTCGTGACGAATTAATCCAAGCAAGTGATGAGCACTTAAGAGAAGTTGCATTAGGTGTTTTACAAATGCAAGAACGTGATATGACCAAGTTGTTTATCCGAAAAGATACCTATGGTCGCTTTTATTCTTGTATGGTGTTCGTGCGTCGGGAACGTTACAACACCGCGTTACGTCGAGATACGCAAGAGATTTTAAATAATGCACTAGGTAGCGATGGCTCTGTTGAATTTACCACATATTTCTCTGAGTCACCTTTAGCGCGAACACATTACATTGTTCACGCCACTGAAAAGGACATTGAATTAAACGTGAAAGATATTGAAAACAACCTAATCGAAGCCGCAAAAACGTGGGAAGACAAACTCGCCACTGCGCTAACAAAAACTCACGGTAGTGCGAAAGGTCGTGAATTAGCAGCCCGTTACGCTAAAGCGTTTCCAAAAGGCTACAAAGAAGAAATTTTACCTTCTACCGCCACCGTCGATATTTCGTTCTTAGAAAAGCTAACCGACAACAATAAGTTGGCAATGTTATTTTATCGTGCTCAGGAATCAGTTGATAAAAATGCGGTTCGATTAAGTCTTTTCCATAAAGACGAACCAATTCATTTGTCTGATGTACTGCCTATTTTAGAAAACTTTGGTCTGCGAGTCATTGGTGAGACGCCATATGCTGTTGCTATGGAAACAGGTGTAAATTGGATCATGGACTTCACCATGACACTCACTAATGCCGATAATAGTGATTTTGATTTAACTCGTGATTTATTCCAACAAGCATTTGCCGCGGTTTGGGAAAATAGATTAGAAAATGACGGTTTCAATCGACTCATTTTAGGGGCTAAATTAAGTGGCCGTGAAGCGTCAGTAATTCGTGCCTACGCAAAATATATGCGTCAAATTGGTGTTACCTTCTCACAAAGCTATATTGAATCGACCTTTGACCGCTACCCTAAAATTGCAGGTAAATTGGTTAAACTATTTGAACATAAATTTAATCCAACTAAACATAGTGTTAAAAAATATGAAAAGGCCAAAGATCAAATATTGGTCGACCTCGACAATGTCGCTAACTTAGATGACGATCGAATTATACGTCTTTACATCACTTTGATGGACGCAACTTTGCGTACTAACTTTTATCAAAATGATGAGCAGGGCAACATTAAACCTTATATTTCGTTTAAATTGTTACCTGAGCAAATTCCTGAAGTGCCATTGCCACGCCCGAAATTTGAGATATTTGTTTACAGTCCTCGTGTTGAAGGTGTGCATCTTCGAGGTGGTAAAGTCGCTCGTGGCGGTTTACGTTGGTCGGACCGTATGGAAGATTTCCGAACGGAAGTGCTTGGCTTGGTAAAAGCACAACAAGTTAAAAACACGGTTATCGTGCCGAATGGCTCCAAAGGTGGGTTTGTTTGTAAACAACTGCCGACAGCGGGAGGCCGTGATGCCTTTTTCACTGAAGGACAAGAATGTTATAAAACCTTTATAAGAGGTTTGTTAGATGTCACAGACAACATAATTAAAGGTGAAGTTATTCCACCTAAAAGTGTGGTTCGTCATGACGAAGATGATACCTATTTAGTTGTTGCAGCCGATAAAGGTACCGCAACATTCTCAGATATCGCCAATGCAATTTCTGATGAATATAACTTCTGGTTAGGCGACGCTTTTGCTTCTGGCGGCAGTGTTGGTTATGACCACAAGAAAATGGGGATCACCGCACGTGGTGCGTGGGAATCCGTTAAGCGCCATTTCCGCGAAATGGGTACCGATTGTCAAACAACTGATTTTACCTGTGTTGCAATTGGAGATATGGCTGGAGACGTATTTGGTAATGGTATGCTGTTGTCTAAACATATCAGGCTACAAGTTGCGTTTAACCATATGCACATCTTTGTCGACCCGAATCCAGATTCGGCTAGCACGTATGTCGAACGGGACCGTTTATTTAAATTACCTCGTTCATCATGGGAAGACTATGATAAATCGCTAATTTCTCAAGGTGGCGGGATTTTCTCAAGAAGCGCTAAGTCAATTCCACTTAGCCCTGAAATGAAAAAAATGTTGGGCACCAAAAAAGCATCAATGACCCCAACCGAATTAATGAAAGCGGCCTTACTAATGCCAGTGGACTTAATTTGGAATGGTGGTATCGGTACATACGTCAAAGCAAAATCTGAAAATGACGCTCAAGTTGGCGACCGAGCTAATGACGCGTTACGTGTAAATGGTTCTGAGTTGCGCGCTAAGATATTTGGCGAAGGCGGTAACTTAGGTTTGACTCAGCTGGGTCGAATCGAATTTGCAGCGAGTGGCGGTAGGATCAATACAGACTTTGTAGATAATGTTGGTGGCGTGGATTGTTCTGATAACGAAGTAAATATCAAAATTTTACTCAATCAGCTTGTTAACGAAGGCGAGTTAACAAAGAAACATCGAGATCAAACGTTATATGAAATGACTGATGATGTTTCAAAAATTGTAATTCAAGATTGTTATCGTCAAACACATACAATTTCGATTACTGAGCTAAAAGGGCAAAGTTTAGTTAAAGAACAACTTCGCTTTATCCATGCGTTAGAGAAAGCTGGCAAACTGGATCGCGAGTTGGAATTTTTACCAAATGACGAAGAGGTTGCTGAGCGTCAAGCAAAAGGCGCCGGTTTCACGCGACCTGAGCTTGCTGTTTTAGTTGCTTACGGCAAAATGATATTAAAAGAACAATTTGCAATCGATGAAATAGATAGCAACCCATATTATAAAGATCTTTTAATTAATGCGTTCCCGCAACAATTGCAAACTAAGTACGAGATGCAGATCCAATCTCATCCGCTTCGTAAAGAAATTATCGCGACAAAATTAGCAAACGAAGTCGTAAATGACATGGGTTTAAACTTTGTTATTCGTATGCAAGAAGAAACGGGCGCGCCTGTAGATGAAGTCTTAACCTGTTATGTTATCGCTCGTGAAGTATTTGGTTTACAAGACGTTTGGGCAGAAATTGAGAAATTAGATAATAAGATCCCTGCGATTGTTCAAACTGAAATGTTGCATCAAATGCGCCGTACGATTCGTCGTGCAGCTCGCTGGTTCTTGAGACATCGTAATAAGTCGCAAAATATAGCAGAGTCAATTTCCCTTTATAAACCTACATTTGAGAAAATGAACGGTAAGTTGGGCGATTACCTTGTTGAAAAAGAGAAAGGCATGTTGGTCTCTTTACAAAATGACTTTGAACGCGAAGGCGTTCCAACTCATATTGCGGCTTATGTAGCGCAATTGAGTTCAATCTTCTCTATTATGGATATTGCTGATGTAGCACGAACAGCAGATCGAGAAGTAGAAGAAGTCGCAGCCTTGTATTACACCTTAGGTGCTGATATGGGATTACATTGGTTCTTAGACCAAATCACCAATCAAGCCGTTGGCAACCACTGGCAAGCCTTAGCTAGAGCAAGTTACCGCGAAGAGTTGGATTGGCAACAACGTGCATTAACTGGCGCTGTTATACACTTCGAAGAGTCAAATAAAAATACACTTGAAGTTTATGACAAATGGAAAGACGAATACAGTTCGATTCTAGCCCGTTGGCAGCAAATGATAGCTGAGTTTAAAACCTCGGACAGTCATGAGTTTGCTAAGTTCTCTGTAGCATTAAGAGAACTGATGTTGCTCAGCCATCATTGTGAAACGGCGGTTTAAATTTATCGTTAAGTAACATACACTACGCCCCGAAATTCGGGGCGTTTTTATATTTAAGGGGATCTGATGTTTTACCAATTAGCCAAGAGATTTATGTTCAGCCGTGACGCGGAATGGGCGCATGAATTTGCATTAAAAAACTTGAAACGATTTGCAAATACACCTGCATCTTTGGTTTGGAAACAAAATCTCCCAGAAAAACCAGTAAAGTTGTTAGGCTTAACCTTCCCTAATCCTGTTGGATTAGCAGCAGGGTTAGATAAAAACGGTGAGTGTATCGATGCGTTAGGACAAATGGGATTTGGATTTATTGAAATCGGTACAGTAACACCTGTCGGCCAACCCGGTAATCCTAAACCACGGATGTTCAGGATCACTGAAAAAAATGCCATTATTAATCGAATGGGTTTTAATAATCATGGTGTCGATAACCTAATTAAAAATGTTCGAAATAAAAAATACAAAGGTATTTTGGGCATTAATATCGGTAAAAATAAAGATACGCCGAACGAGAAAGGGCATGAAGATTATGTTGCTTGCCTCGAAAAAGTCTACCCATACGCGGATTATATTACGGTAAATATTTCATCGCCGAATACGCCAGGTTTAAGAGATCTGCAGTTTGGTGATTCTCTCGAAGTATTATTAGCGGCAGTTAAAAATAGACAACTCGAGCTACAAGCAGAGCACCATAAATATGTTCCTATCTTAGTAAAGATTGCGCCAGATATGGACAAAATAGCAGTTGAACAAGTTGTGGATTGTATCGTTACACAGGGTATGGATGGCATAATTGCCACCAATACGACATTGTCGCGCGAAGCGGTTGCTGGATTAGAACATGCAGACGAAGCCGGTGGTTTAAGTGGTGACCCTGTTCGTGATGTGAGTACCGACGTTATAAAAATGATCAGAGCAATTAATCGAGATATTCCTATTATAGGGGTTGGTGGCATAAACGGACTAGAAGCGGCTAAAGAAAAACTGGATGCCGGCGCAAGTTTGGTTCAGGTCTATAGCAACTTTATTTACCAAGGTCCGAAACTCATAAAGGACATAGTAACGGGTCTGTAATTGTCGAGAAACTTGCCCTTATTAATTGTGTCAGTTAAATTGGTGATTGAGAGTTTAATAAGGGTAAATTCATTTGCAAAATGTAGCGAACAACGGTGTTAATTGGTGGTGGCATTTGTCTCCCAACGATCGTCAGTTGATATTACATTTGTCGTCAGAGATTGGCTTCCCGACAGGTTTCAAATTAGACAGCTTGGTAGAGAAAATCACTGATGGCATGCCATTTTCGACATCGGATGCAGAAGTTTACAGTGGCTTTTGTGAGTTATTTTCTCAAATGGACTTTAATGCGGAACAGCGCTTTAAACTTGCCATCTTTGCCACTGTCGGCACCTTATATATCAAACCAATGGCGGCTAAGAGTTGGTATTTTAGATTTGCCAAAAGTCCAACTAGAACAATTAAACCTCGTCAGTTGGTCAAGCTAAGTGCCTATGACAGTGCTGTTTATATTGTGTTAACGATTGAAGACAATGCTTCGTATGTGATGTTGATTAGTGAACGTCATAATTTAAATGAGACAAAAGATATTAAGCGTGGTCATGTTATTAAAGTCCATAACGATAGATTGACTCCCGTTGATTTCAAATTACAGGGTGACCAATTATGACAAGAGCAATTATTTTAGTCGCTGATAGTTTAGGCGTAGGCCAAGCGCCGGATGCAGAAGCGTTCGGTGACGCAGGGGCTAATACGTTCCACCATATCGTCCAGCATATGGATAAAATCGGCGATCCGATAAAGCTTCCAAATTTACAAAAAATGGGCATGTTTAACATTTGCGCTGAAGCCAATAATGTTACCTACCCAAATCTACCTGAAGTCGACCTGATTGCTTCTTATGGTTATATGGCTGAAATTTCTTCAGGCAAAGATACGCCAAGTGGTCATTGGGAGATGGCAGGCGTACCTGTGTTGTTTGAATGGGGGTATTTCAAAGAAAAACAAAATAGCTTTCCGCAGCACATTATTGACCAAATTTGCCATGAAGCGGGCGTGGATGGCATTTTGGCTAATCGCCATGCGCCGGGGACAGATGTGTTAACTTGGTTTGGTGAAGAACATATCAACACGCTAAAGCCCATCTGTTATACCTCTGTCGACAGTGTTTTCCAAGTTGCTGCTCATGAAGAGCATTTTGGATTAGAGCGATTATATGACTTTTGTTTGGTGGCTAGACGGGTTTTAGATGAACACAATATCGGGCGGGTAATTGCTCGACCATTTGTAGGTGAGGACGTTAACACGTTTAAACGTACCGGAAATCGTAAAGATTTTTCAGTGTTACCACCTGCACCGACAGTATTAGATAAGTTGTTTGACGCTGGCGGAGACGTGATCAGTATTGGAAAAATAGCAGATATTTATGCAGACCAAGGTATCACTGAAAAATACAAAGCGACAGGTTTGGAAGCTTTGATTGATAAAACAATTGAACAAATAAAGTCGACTGCAACAGAACAAACAATCATATTCACCAATTTAGTTAACTTTGACCAAGATTATGGTCACCGTCGAGATATTGTAGGATATGCCAAAGCACTGGAGTATTTTGACTCACGGATCCCTGAGTTATTGGCCTGTTTAACCAAACAAGATGTTTTGTACATAACAGCTGACCATGGTTGCGATCCGACTTGGCCAGGTACGGACCATACCCGCGAATATGTCCCTGTGATTGCCTATGGGCCTTCAATAAACGCGGTTAATTTAGGTGAGCGAAGTACGTTTGCTGATTTGGGACAAACACTGAGTAAACAATTTGGTTTAGCGCAGCTGGATTACGGAACGTCATTTTGGACGGATATATCAAAATAATTTTAAATAAAGGATAAATATCGTGATGAGAATATTACTATGCTTACTTATTAGCGTAATGGTTATCGCTTGTGCAGGTAAAGAACAACTGCCTCCACAACAAAAGGACGTTAATTTAATCAAAGTGATGTTAACAGGTGAAGGGAATAGTCAAAATGAACCAATGCTAATTTCTACACCGGCTCAAATTGAACAGATTATTAGTTTTATTAATAGTCATAGTAAAGGCTGGAAACAGCCGTTTTCAGACACAATTGAAGGCGATGTATATTTAACCTTGTACCGAGATGAAAGATTTGTTGGAAATTTTTACGTTGGTGATGATTTTTTTGGTCGTGATTACGGCAGTCCATGGGTACAAGATGCAAGCCAGTTAGAAGTGACCAAGTTTTTAGCAATAGTTGGTATTGAAACCAACAATCTAAACATTTCAGGCCGTTGCAGTCCCGCCCAAATGAAAACCTTGAATCAATTGGTAATGGGCCAAAAGTTAGTATCCAATACCATTTCGAAAAAAGCGTTTGTAGAATTCAAATCCCATTACCCGAATTGGTGTGAAACTCAAGTGTCGCAACAAACGTATAAAATTTACACTTCGGACACTTCACGCAATAAAATTATTGTCGAGCAAGTAAAAGAAGACAAAGATAACGGTTATTTTGGTCCATTCAAACTGAGTAAGTAAAATTCTAGTCGATAATATAGGCCGTCAGTCATATTACCGAATATCAATATAAGAATATAAAAACACAGTAAATAAATGCGTTTACTGTGTTTTTTTGTAAGAGATAAAAAATAACAACCTTTGATAACAGTTTTAACTGGCAAGCACATTATTTCAATGCAGAGAGGATTGGCTTTAGTGGACAAAACAAGTACAAAAACAAATGCCTATTTTAGGTTTTTAAGTTTGAATAAACTACAGGCATTTACTTTGGCGCGTGAGGTAATTGGGGCAAGTTATGAAACACAGGGCGTTGAAAATCGATTTGTAGGTTTGGTCCCTTTGACAGGTATGAGCTTAGATGACATTAATGACTTTTATGTCAGACAAAGGATCGAATTAGAGCAATGCGATATTTTAGTGTCGGCGCAGACCAACCTTGAAAATTTGGAACATGAGGCCCCAGAAATTGTGAATCGTATGCTCAAGTATATTGATTGTAAATTACGCTTTTCGGTGACGAAGGCATAATTTGCTTTAAACCAGATGTTCAAGGGTTTTTGACATTAATTGAGAGTTTAGGAAGATAAATGCACGTATTAATTCATTCACCAAAAGGCTACCCATTTACACTTCGTTCACTGGTTAAAAATGATTCTGGAATTTTAGGTGAATTTTTTGAATCGCTTTCTCCGCAAACGCGATCAAAGTTTGGTCCACATCCTCTAGATAAAGAATATGCAAAATACGTGATCTGTAAAAACATCGATGTGGACAATGTTTCACGTTTTATCATCGTTACTGAAACCCAAGTTGTTGGTTATTTTATTGTTGATTTTAATGAATACCCCAACGAGCGGAGTCGTTATTCAAGTTATGGTATTGAGCTCGATTTTGCATTAGATCCAGTATTTGCCCCTTGTATCCACGATAACTATCAAGGACAGGGCCTGGCAAGTCTGGGGTTGGACGCATTGTTGCGCTATTTTGACAAGTCAAAAATTAGGAGTTTAGTGCTAATGGGCGGAACTCAAGAGCCAAATTTATTGGCCCGCAACTTATATAAAAAGTTTGGTTTTGTCGAAATCGGTGAATTTTATACTGATTATAATCGTTTAAATAATGTCGATATGCGACTCGTGCGCTAATCACCACTGTCTAAAATATTAGTTATGTGACAACTAAAAGTGTTTAAAGATAAAAGCGTTAGAAAATGAGAATCAGCGCCAAATTTATTGTTTATTTTAACGGGGGAGGTTCGCAGCTCGATGTGACGAACCTCATTTAATTAAACGCTATTTTTGTACCTGTATCTATATTTGTGCTTTTGACATAAACAAAATTACCGCAATTTTGTCACCCACTTTTAAATAGATTGCACATATAAATAAAGTTCTTTTAATAACGCTTTAGCCGCGTCACTATCTTGATTACTTTCTAAATTATTTTCCAAACTCAGCTGGAATTCAGAGGCCGTTAAATTTGGCGAGTCATAACCATTCATTAATTTGTCCGTTCGATAGTTTTGCCACCAGTTAAGTTCTTCCGGCGTTAACATATTGGTAAAGTACCGCGCTTTGTATAAGCGCCATAATCCAGTTAACCGGTCATCAGTGAAATTGGGGGTAAGTTTCCAGTGATCTATAATTGGATGTTGGTGGATCATCGCCATTTGTTGCTTATCAGGTTCACTTAGAAAACCGTCATACAATCGATATTCTGGATTTGTTTCTTTTTCAAACTCTCGCTCTATTTCAAATACCGCAGCTAGTTTTTGTTTAAGTTCTGGGTTTTTCTGCAAAAATGCTAGATGCTTTAAACATGCAGACCGGTCGATGCCCAGCCGCTCTGCGTTTTCTGGTAGTAATGTTTTGGCAGGCGCTAAAATAGGGCATTTATTAAGCATCACTTGTTTTAACCCAATACGAGCTTCGCCACCTAAATCTTCGGTTTTTGTATATAGCTTTTCCGCAATTTGTTCAACACTAAGATGAGTTAAAGGTTCTGGGTTTTGTTGAAGGTTATATACCACAACGGCATTTTTGTTTTTATGATGGAACGCAATTGGTGCCACCCAGGAGGTGCAACCTTGCCATGCCGAGAACATGCCTGTGGTATGAACAAGAGGTGTTGAACGGTAAACGTCTATCATGTCAGACAATTGTTGTTTATTTCTATGCGCAAGCAAAAACTGAAATAACTTTGGTTGTTTGGTCTTGATCAACTTTGCTAGTTCAATCGTCGCGATGACATCGGCTAAAGCATCATGGGCATTGCCGTGGTCGATACCATTTGCTGCAGTTAGCTTTTCTAATCGAAAACTTGGTTTACCTTCATCATCGGTTGGCCAATTTATGCCTTCTGGGCGAAGCGCGTAACACGCTCGTACCATATCCAAAATGTCCCATCTTGAATTGCCATTTTGCCAGCTATAGGCATACGGGTCATAAAAATTTCGATAGAGTGTGTAGCGGATCATTTCGTCGTCAAAACGAATATTGTTATAACCAATGTTAATTGTATTGGGTCTGCTTATTTCTTGATGGATACGTTTTATAAATTCAGGTTCAATTAACCCTTTTTGCAAAGTAGTTTGCGGGGTAATACCGGTAATTAATGCGGCTTCAGGGTGCGGAAGATAATCGTTTGGTATCTGGCAGTATTCGACAAGAGGCTCGCCAATAATGTTCAGATCCATGTCTGTGCGGATCCCTGCAAATTGTGAAGGTTTGTCTTTTTTAGGGCTGGTTCCCCATGACTCGAAATCGTACCAATAAAATGTTTCTTGCATCATAAATTCAGTTTTTAGTTCGTAAAAATAAGTGCGTTTACCGCAATTAAAATAAAGAGGCCGCCTTGAAATAGCTTCAGTAGACGCACATTTTTATTGCTAATTTGCGTTCGTTTTTTAATTGTTGTGGCAATTTGTACTATGGCTAAATACCACAACATATCGATGAATAATACTGTACCCACTAAAATAGTCGCAGTGGTAATCGACGTCCCACTAGTTGGAATAAATTGACTAAATAATGCAAAAAAGAAAACGGCAAGCTTCGGATTAAGGAATGCAATAATAAAAGCTTGTTTGACGCCGTCGTTTGCCATTACTGAATGATTATTAATAACCGGCTCTGGCTTATTCGTTGAGCGTATCAACATTACACCCAGATAAATAAGGTACAACGCCCCTAGTGTAATTAAAATATTAGCCAGCATAGGTACTGCTTGGAACAAAGAAGACAAACCCAATATGGCGCCAACTGCATAAATTCCAACGGCAATTGCATGGCTAATACTGGCTAATCGGCCTGCATTAGCCCCTTGGCTAAAGGTTTGATTTAAAATAATGGCTAAACTCGGTCCGGGTGTCGCGGCGCCAAGCAAACAAACAAAGGCTAATGGCAACCATTCAATAAATGTCATTGCTATACTCGCATGATAATCAGTTGGTAATTGTCGCACGGAAGTGGATGACATTAAAAATAAAATTATGATCATCGTCATTAAGTGGTATAAAAAAATTAGGGTGAGTTAAAATCAACCAAATTCTCAGCGCAATATAAAAATGGAAGTTAAAATATGTTAATCAAAACGTTCATTATCATTTTTCTGGCAATTGTCAGTCATATAGTTTCAGCGGCGCAGCCATTTGCTATCGCTATACACGGTGGGGCGGGGACAATCTTAAAAAGTTCGATGACCCCTGAACTTGAAGCTCAATATCGAAAAAAATTAGACGATGCGAAACAACGTGGATATTCCATATTAAGTAGCGGTGGGACCAGTGAACAAGCCGTTTTAAGCGTAATTAAGATATTAGAAGATTCACCATTATTTAATGCGGGAATAGGCGCGGTTTATACCTACGAAGGTCAACATGAACTTGATGCCTCTGTTATGGATGGTAAATCACGAATGGCGGGGGCGATAACCGGAGTTAAAACGGTACGCCACCCAATTGAACTTGCCTCAGCTGTTATGCATAAGTCGGTGCATGTGATGTTAAGTGGTAGTGGGGCGGAAAACTTCGCTACAACAGTTGGCTTAGAACAAATAGACAATTCCATTTTTAATACTAAGCGTCGCTTTGAGTCTCTTCAGCGTGCCAAGGCAAAAATGAAAGCGTCGGCCAATTGGCTAAAAAATGAAGATTTTAGGTACGGAACGGTTGGGGCCGTTGCATTGGATAAATTTGGTAATTTGTTTGCAGGAACCTCAACTGGCGGCATGACTGCTAAAAGATGGGGAAGAATTGGCGATTCTCCTATTATCGGTGCTGGCACATTTGCCGACAACAAGTCCTGTGCGGTCTCAGCAACAGGCCATGGTGAATTTTTTATTCGATTTAATGTTGCCTCAGATATTTGTGCTCGGGTGGCCTATCAAGGTAAGTCAATAAAACAGGCTGGAGATGAGGTTATTTTTGACGTTTTAGAACCTGTAGGTGGCACAGGCGGCGTTATTATCATTGATACGAAAGGTAACATTCATATGCCATTTAATACCGCAGGCATGTATCGAGCGGCCCGTTCAAATAACGGAGTCGACAAGGTTTTGATTTATCGAGAGGAATAAATCTACCGATTTCAATTTTTTGTCGTAACGACAAAGTTATAATTTAATAAATAATTAAATAAAGTTTAATTAAAACAACGCAAATATTTTTATTTTGGCTAAATTTAAAGGAGTAGAAAAATAATTATAAAAGAGGATACTGGATGGAATCTGTAAAAGTTAAAGACCATATGAACCATCGACCTGTTTACTTTAAAGGCACAGAAACGATTGTTGAAGCGGTGGAAAAATTATTGCAATCTAAAAGCTCTGGTGGACCGGTACTTAATGATTTAAAAGAAGTTATTGGTTTTTTATCGGAACAAGATTGTTTAAAGGCCATGTTGTCTAGTACCTATCACAGCGGTGAGGCATCGGTTAACGTATCAGAATTGATGAAATTAAACGTGTTAACCGTTAAACCCTATGACAGTATCTTAGAAGTAGCAGATAATATGTCGGGAAGTAAGCCACGGGTTTATCCTGTCGTTGACGATGACAATCATTTGGTCGGTTCGATAGATCGAACAAATATTATCAAGGCTTTAGATTTGCACTTACATTCAATTTACGCCCGCGGCGTTCGGTTTGTTTAACGCTAAACAGTTAATTTAAAGAGAAAAGTTTTAATTAATCAACGCGAATATTCCATTTATGTTTGCTAATTACCTAATATATTTAGCCTCGAGGTACTTCGAGGCTTTTTTGTTTGAGTTTAAAAATGATAGAATTCCTTCCAATACCACTTTCTTTGGAAATGCAGTAAATCGTGTCTGAACCCGTCTCTTTATCCCATGTACTTAAACAAGATTATTTTCGCTTTAAAGCGCGCTTAAAAAAGATCAAAGCGAACGCCAACCTTGACGTGCAGTCAAAACAACTGATGACGTTAGAAAATGACATTAATCGTTCAGCGGATTTAAAGAAGCGAAAGCAAGAAAATTTAGCACGATTAAAAATCGACTACCCAGAGCAACTTCCGGTAAGTCAAAAGAAAGAAGAAATTAAAAAGGCCATCTGTAACAACCAGGTGATCATCATCGCCGGTGAAACAGGCTCTGGTAAAACAACACAAATACCTAAAATGTGTTTAGAGTTAGGTCGCGGTATTGACGGTAAAATAGGCCATACCCAGCCGAGGCGCCTTGCGGCAAGGAGCGTTGCAAATCGTTTATGTGATGAATTGTCCTGCGAGCTTGGCTCAGCTGTCGGTTATAAAGTTAGATTTAATGATCAAGTCAGTAATGAGTCTTTTATAAAATTGATGACTGACGGTGTCATGCTTGCGGAGATGCAAAGTGACCGATTTTTAAATCAATACGATACAATAATTATTGATGAAGCCCATGAGCGTTCACTTAATATTGATTTTATTTTAGGTTATTTACGCGAGTTGTTGCCAAAAAGACCTGATCTAAAGGTCATTATTACGTCAGCGACAATAGACCCGGAGAGCTTTTCCAAACACTTTTTTGATGCCCCTATTATAGAAGTGTCAGGGCGCACTTATCCGGTAGAAGTACGTTATCGACCAATTGATGAAATAGAGTCTGACAGTGACTCTGCGTATCAAGATAACGAACAAATAATGGCAATATTTGCTGCCGTAGAAGAACTTGAACGCGAAAGTCGCGGCGACATATTACTATTTATGAATGGTGAGCGTGAAATTCGAGACACGGCTGAGGCGTTGACCCGCCAAAATTATCGGAATACTGAAGTATTACCGCTTTATGCTCGATTGTCAGCCGCTGAGCAGAATAGGATCTTTGCCTCCCATAGCAATCGCCGTATTGTCCTCGCCACAAACGTCGCTGAAACGTCATTAACGGTTCCTGGCATCAAGTATGTTGTTGATACTGGAACGGCTCGTATATCGAGGTACAGCTACAAAACAAAAGTACAACGATTGCCAATTGAAGCCATTTCGCAGGCCAGTGCAAATCAAAGAAAAGGTCGTTGTGGTCGAACAGAAGCCGGTATCTGTATCCGTTTATATAGCGAGGAAGACTTTCTTAGTCGTCCAGAATTTACCACTCCTGAAATTTTGCGGACAAATTTGGCTTCCGTTATTTTACAGATGTTGTCATTAAATTTAGGTGACCTAGAGCAATTTCCATTAATTGAACGACCAGATGGACGTTTTATTAATGATGGGGTGAGATTACTCGAAGAGCTTGGTGCAATCGCCAATAATGCGCCAACACAGGCTAAACGTAAACGAAATCAACCTAAAGGCAAATTGAAACTCACCGAATCGGGGAGAATGTTGAGTCGAATACCGGTTGACCCACGTTTAGCAAAAATGGTCTTGGCAGCAGGGAAATCCAATATTTTGCACGAGATCATAGTCATTGTTGCGGTATTAAGTATCCAAGATCCGCGAGAACGTCCGTCGGATAAACAGCAAAAATCAGATGAATTCCATGCTCGATTTAAGGATAAAGACTCTGACTATGTCGCGTTTTTGAATCTTTGGGATTATTTGATAACGAGTCAGCAAAGTCTTTCAAGAAGCCAATTTAGAAAAATGTGTAAAGATGAGTTTCTCAATTATATGCGTATTCGAGAATGGCAAGATTTGGTTTATCAAATTGAACAAAGCGTGGCTGAAATTGGTTTTAAAGTAAAAACGAAACCAGAAGTAGAAGAGGCGGTTAGCCACGACAGTGAGTTGGATGATATTCCAGCGGTTGAACGCGATTATCAGGGGATCCACACGGCATTACTATCGGGATTATTAAGTCATATTGGCTATAAGCCACCAAAAGATCAGCAAAATAAACATAAAGATAAAGACAGCAAAAAACAAGGACCAGTCGGGTTTATTGGCGCGAGAAACAGCGAGTTCCATGTTTTTCCAGGGAGTCATTTATTTAAGACATCAGCACGATGGATTATTGCAGCGGAGTTGGTAGAGACAAGTCGATTGTTTGCACGTTACGTGGCAAAAATTGAACCTCAATGGATTGAACCCCTTGCGATGCACGTGGTTAATCGTAGCTATTCAGAGCCTCATTGGGATGAAAAGCAAGGCGCAGTTCTTGCCTATGAAAAAGTGACACTTTATGGCCTCGTAATTGTGCCAAAACGTAAAGTGCAATACAGCAAAATCGACCCAGTAGAAACTCGTCAAATTTTTATTCGTGAGGCGTTAGTTTACGGCAAGGTCGGTCCTAAAATTGACTTTATTGAGCATAATCAAAACATAATTGATGAAATCCAACGATTAGAGAACAAATCGCGTCGACGAGATTTGTTAGTTGAAGAGAGTGAAATTCATCATTTTTATGATAAGAGTTTAGGAGCAGAGGTCGTTAGCCGCGCAACCTTACTAAAATGGTTGAAAAAGGCTGACGTGGCTAAAATTAAGGCGACCGTTAAAGACTTTTTATTGAGTGAAGAGACTGCTCCGAGTCTTGCTGCGTATCCAGATTTTTGGCGCCAGGGCAATTTACAATTGCCAATTGATTATGATTTTGAACCGGGTCAAGATTATGCGGATGGCATTTCAGTCCGGATCCCTTTGCCATTGTTAAATCAAATCGACGATCTGGCCTTCGATTGGCATATTGCTCCACATAGACACGAATTGATCATCGCGCTAATTAAAGCGTTGCCTAAACAAACTAGACGTAATTTTGTCCCCGCGCCAAACTTTGCCGATGCAGTTTTACAGCGTATTTCGGATAAAAACATAACGCCTGATAATCGATTTTTAGACGTTGTTGCCGAGGCGTTGTTTAGAATGACTGGTACTCGAATTAATTTGGATGATTGGCAAAATGTCAGATTGCCGAGTCATCTAAAAATTAATTTTCGAGTGGTTGATGAAAATGACAAAGTTATTGAACAGGGGTTTGATTTAGGCGTATTAAAATCCACTTTACAGGGGCAAATTAAACACACAATCAAGCAAGCTGTTGATACGGGTATAGAACAACAAAATGTAGAAGATTGGACATTTGATAATTTGCCTCAAAGTTTTGTCAAAAAAGCCGGCAACTATCAGGTTAAAGCCTATCCAGCGCTGGTTAAGGCGGGAAAAAGAATCAATATTGAATTATTAGAAAATGAAGTGGTTGCGCAAACCGAACATCGACGAGGTGTTGTAGAATTATTAATTAAAACGTTGCCTTCCCCAATTAAACATCTACAGCAGAAACTGCCTAATAAATCTAAGTTGGTATTGTATTTTAATCCATTTGGCAAAATTGAACAGTTAATTGAGGATTGTATTCGGGCCACAATAGATGTTGAACTAAAAGATAATGTTCCGCGCACTAAGTCGCAGTTTGATGATTTTAGGGAGATGTTACGCGGTGATTTAAACGAAAAAGTTTTAAGCGTAGCTCAGCAAGTTGAACAAATTTTGCTGATTGGGCACCGAGTGTCTAAACAACTAAAAGGCAAAGTGTCGTTTGATATGATCCAATCCACGTCGTATATCAAAGCACATTTAGATTCACTGATTTTTAAAGGTTTTGTCAGTGAATGTGGGGTTGAACGGCTTCCCGATATTAAACGTTATGTCGCAGCATTAGAAAAACGGATGGAAAAGTTGAAAGTAGATGCGACAAAAGACAGGTTCAACCAAATTGAATTGGACAAGGTTTATGATCTTTATGATAAACAAATCGAAAAGGTTCAGAAGGGCATGCCGATGCCCGAGAAATTGCGTGAAATTTATTGGATGATAGAAGAATTGCGAGTATCAATGTTTGCCCAACAACTTGGCACAAAATTCCCGATATCGACTAAGCGCATAAAACAAGCCGTTTCGGAGTACATTTCCGAACTATAACAAACAATCGCCTGTGAATGGCTGACAACATTTAGTTTATGCTAAATAGTGTCGGCCATTTTTTTTATTAAAGCCCAATCGATTTCATATCAAGTTCCTGCGAACAGTAATTTTTCAAAATTTTAACAATATTCCCTCATGAGTTGTCAGTATTTTTTACACTTTTCAATAGCGCCATAATTTTAATTTTGTAAGTTGTTGTTTATTTGTCGAATTAAAAAAACGGAACATTTAATGCTTGGTTAAAAACTAAACACAACTTTCTTGTAAAAAGATGGAAACTTAGTTATGAAAACAATCAACAAAAAAATTCTAGCTATAGCAGTGGCGGCTGCTCTAGGTTCCAATATCGCTCCAAGTTATGCTTTTCCCGTTTCATTTCAAATTGACGCAAATACCAACGTAGAACTTAATGGAACAACAGACGTCGATACGGATTCCGATCCTAATTACGCTTCTGCAAGCAATAATTTAGGTGGTTATTATGCGCAAAGCTCCGCTAATGCAAAGGGGGATGATACTGGTTGGATCTACTCTACGAGTTACGGAACTGGGGGAACATTCGATAATACCTCAAATGTTACTCAAACCGTTACGGTCACTAATGACACTGCCTTTGATCAATTTATCGATTTTACTTTTACTGTGAATCAAGGCAGTTTATCTATTTACGAAGACTTCTTCTCGGAAGTTCCAATTGGCCTAGGCGAGTTTATAACAGCAGAATATAATGCTGGAATTAAATTTAACGGAGATGATATTTGGTCAAGTACCGCTACTTTAACAAAAAATAACGTAGGTCTTGATTTTACGACTGGCGGAACAGTACTTGGCTCCTATGGAGGTGACAGCAACTATTATTGGGGTGCTCATACAGACACGTTAGGCCTGGGGGTTATTGGCGCAGGCACTTCTTTCACCATCGAATATATGATTGAAACGCATACTGTAAGTAATTTACCGTTACTTGACGATTGCTATGACGGATATGGTTACGGTGATGGCTATGGTGATTATGGCGAAAATGGTGTTGATATTGATGTTAGTGAGTATGGTGAGTATGGTGATTACGGTGGAGGTATTGATTGTTTTGCCCAAAACCTATCTGCTTACGCTCAGTTTGGTGACCCGTTTGATTTTAATGGTAATAACGTACCAACTATGACACCAGACTCGTTCAACATTGGCAGTAACGCTGTATCAGAGCCTAATACGCCGTATTTACTCGGTTTAGGGTTAGCAGGACTAGCGTTTATACGCCGTAGAAAAGACAAAAAAACAAAGTAAATTAATGTTATCAATCAAGTAAAACAAAAAATGGAGCTATGAGGCTCCATTTTTTATTCAGCCAAAATGTCTAAGCAACAATCTGCGATTGCTTTAGCCTGATCTTTGCTGTCATAACCCCAGTACAAATTTTGAAAATTTTGAACATTAGCTTGAATTTTTGAATCTAACATCATTTGTTTAAGAGTCGTCTCAAAATCAACTTGCCTATTACTTGAGTAAAAAGTAGCAGCTAATCCTTGCTGAATAAGTCTTTGCGTGAGGATCCGCTGCTCTAGCTGATTTGGCACCAAAAGAAGCCGTTTACCAGCCAATAAAACGGCAGCAACAGTACCATGGCCTGCATTACATATAGCAAGGTCTACTTGATTTAAAACATGATCCATTTCAATTGGTTCAGGACTAAACGTAAGGTTTGTGAATTGAAGTGATGCTCGTTCTACATTTAATTTCGGGACATGTAGTATGGTTTCGGCTTCTATATTATTTAATGCCGTTAACAGTTGTTCAAAATCTCTCATATTCGAGTGTATATAAACAAATATCTTAAACTTGTCCGAAGTGAAGTCTATTTTTTTACCCATGCTCGAAGAAAAACGCGCTCCCCAATACTCTTGGTTCTTTCGGTTGGTATAATGATCGAGTTCTGGAAACGTACATAAAAAGTCTTCTTCTACGCTAAATAACTCTGCAACTTTTGTAATCGGTTGTTGTTTAAAATGGGTTAGGGTGTAGTTTGCGACTTTGACTAAATAATTATCAAGTTCGGCTATTTTATTCTCGGGAACATTATTAAAAAGACTGAAAGCCGGGGTTTTGTCTACACGCGGCGGTGAGAAAAATCCGGTTCCTATCATACACCGTTTTATATTTAGCGTCTGTGAAGCAATGATTGCTGCAGGTGCGTGGTCTGCAACAATCATATCAGCATTCAATAATTGCAGTGAATCGCGCCAGGATGACACCAAATTTAAACAGGCTTGTTCGTTAGAAAAGCCCAAAAATGTCATTATTTGTGAATAATTGACTGTTTGTTGTTTGGTGGCGTTGGTATTTTTAGCGATAGGAGCTTGTAGGATCCATTCGTCTTCAAAACCATTTTCCCTAATTAAATGTGCATGATCTAAATGTTTTAAAATCCAAGATACCTTAACGCCTGCACTTTTAAGATATTTTGCGATGGGTATAAAACCTGCGATATGGCCGTATCCCGCCCCATATTCCCAACAAAATACAAGATGTTTCATATTATGGTTTTCCAGTTTCATTATTAGAATGGATTTTCTGATACGTATCTATCACACCTTTATTGTTTGGTTGTGATTTGATGGCGAGTTCAATAAAGTATTTAGCTTTCGATTGGTTACCAATTTCGTGGTAATACCAGGCGATATTGTTACTGAGTTGCCAATTATCTTCGATCAATTTTTGCAATAAAGGGAGGTCAACAAAAGTTAAAGCCTGCTTTGGGTGGGTTGATGCATACCAATTAAAAGCATCGATTCGAAGGGTGACTTCATTAGGTGCTTGTGCAAAATAACGTGTTGTTGCATCAATGGCATCGTCGTAATCTTGTGTGATAGTAGCCAATTTAAATAGTTTAAATAAAATTTCTGGATGCGGTGAAAGCTCGAAAGACTGTAAATAGTGTTGTTTAGCCGAGTCGTAGTGCTTTTCAAAAACGTCAATATTGCCACTTAGCTCATAGTATAGTGGTAGCAATGGGCTTTTCGCGTCAATTAACGCTAATTTTTCTTTTGCATGCTTGAGTTTTTGTTGACGAATTAAATTTTGCACTTGAAGTAGTTTCAGTTCTGTAGTGTTGTTAAATAACTCCAGTGCATTTTCTATTCGTTGTTCTGCCAACAACCAATCTTGTGAGCGTGTCGCTGTTTCAATATATATCTGCCAATGAAAAATTTGCCAATTAGCACGGTTTGATTTTTCACTTAAAAATGTATCTAAGTTTTGCCATTGGTTATTGGATCGCAAATACGCAATATAGACCAGTTCAAAATTAGTGTTTTGTGAATTCTCAACTAGATTTTTAACAAAAATTAGGAGGTCATTTTTTTCTTCAATAGCTAATTGGTTAGCAGAACGTAACATCAAGAGTAACGGCGACGACTGGCTTTTATCTAATGTTAACAAAGCCTTGCCGAGTGTCACTACATTCAGCCAGTTGTTGGCTGCAAACTCATATTGTAATTTGAAACTAAGTGCGATGAGGTTTTTTTTATTAGTTCTTAGTAGCGCATCAAATAACAGGTTTGCTTTTTCATTCTGATTATTGATCCAAATAGAGAGCGCATACACGGTAGCTGATATGCCACTATTAGATGTAGTTTGATCCCATTCTTTAGCTTCTTTTATCGCTTCAGCCCGTAACTGGTTGTCGTTTAGCTTTTCCAAAATACGAAATGCTTTGGCATATGTACTTTTGTTTTCAGCAGGGTAGGATTTAGCTAGCTGAGTATAAAGCAACGTCGCTTTTTTTTGAGTAATCGAGGATTCAATCTTTTCTTTAAGTTGGTTTTGTAATTCTTGAATAACATCAGGGTCACGTTCGGGATCGATATTGTTAATAAGATAACTCGCTATTTTTATATCTGAAATATCGTCCAAGCTCATTTTTTCAAAATACTGAAGTGCATTGTCTAGCTTACTCTCGCGTAACTCCAATAACGTGAGAATTCTTAGCACGGGATCTTTAGGGGATAACTGTTCTGAAATAGGTGATAGTGTGTTGAAGGCAATTTCATAACGTTTATTTCTAAATGCACTGACACCCGCGACAATTCGATTTGCTTTTGACGTTAAACCATTTTGTAATGCCCTAAGTGCGAGCAATTGAGATTTTTCGAAATCATTGTTTTGATAAGCTAATATCGCTTCGAATTGATCGATTATTGGTCGCTTGTCACCTGCGTTTCTTGCGAGTGAAATATGCTGTTTAGCCAGATCAACGTTTTCAAGTTGTAAGCTTGTTTGAACAATATACACATGTATGTTTGGCAGGTCGGGGCGGTTTTTATTTAGTTTTGTCAAAATGTCTAATGCTTGTTGATGTTTCCCCACGTCCGATAAAATTAGGGCGGTGATCAGCTGAAAACGTGGCTCCTGTGTAATTTTAGTATCCAAGTTTTGTAAATAGATTAGGGCATTTTGCCTTAATTTAAATGGTGATTGTCGATGATGTTTTTGTGACGGACTTGGCGGCTTAAGAAAGTTAAATTTAGATTCATATAAGGCCAATTGAAAACTAATTAATGACGTGTCCTTCACTTCAGACAGCAATTCAGTTGCCGTATCATGTTGTTCTTGCCGCAACATTAGTCGTGCTTTATAACTTTTAATAATATCGGTTAATTCAGTTTTAGCTAAATCGAGCTTAAGCTGTTTCAATTTATTTAGATATAACAAAGATTCAAAATATTTATCAAGGTCATCGATATTTCTCGGCGTAGCTGAAACAGCCGGTTTTAAGAATCTTTCGGCCTGAATAAAGTAGCCGATTTGGTAATAGAATCGTCCTGCTTCTAGTCTTACTTCTTCACTATGAGGGTATTTTTGTAAGGCATTTTTAGTATTAATTAATGCGGTATGGTAATCATTGGATTGGGTGTTTTGATGAATTTTCTGGACGTATTCATCTTCACTTAACTGCTGTTCGCAGGAAACCGTTAATAGCAGAAAACAACTAACTAAAATGGAGCTAACAACCTTGTTATTGTTCATTTTATAAACCCATATGTTTTTAGTTTAATATGGGCGTTAGACTTTCTATTGTCAATTTTGTCGTCTTCATTTTTGAATAAAAATTATCATCTAGGGCTGTCAATTTCTCTTGCAGAATTATTGATTTATTTGTTTTAAATAAGTAAACCGTTACCCGATGAAGTGGTAGATGAATTATATCAATTAGGATGTTTATGTTTATTGACCAAACTTGAGGCGTTAGACTTGTTAAATGCATCTAAGCTGCTGAGTTAACACAACTTAGATGCGTAGAAAATCAAACTTATAGTGGGTTCATAAATTCGCTAATCTGCTGATGGGTAAGTGTTGGTGTTGCCCCATGGTTTTGCGCAACCATTGCGCCAACTGCACAGGCAAAGTCAACCGCATATTGCGCATTGTCTGTGTTACATAGTTGGTAAATAAGCGAACCTAAAAAGGAGTCTCCGGCGCCGACTGTGTCAACCACGCTAATTAAATACCCAGAATTGTAATAATTAGCACCTTTTACGGTTAGAAGTGCGCCATGGCTGCCCTTTGTAACACATAGGTAGTTGGTATTTGTTTGTTGAGCAATAAACGCGAGGTTTTGTTCCAGAGAATGATATTTACACCCCATTGCTTTGGCTATCTCATATAACTCATCATCATTTAACTTAATAAAATCCGCCTGTGTCATTAACTCGATTAATGTGTCGAGTTGGTAATGAGGTGCACGTAAATTAACATCAAATACTTTAAAATTAGCAACATCTATTAGTGATTTTAAAGTTGATAATGATGTAGTACTACGCCCAATTAAACTCCCAAAAACAAATACATCAGACGCTGCAACTTTGTCCAGAAGACTTGTTGTTAGTTCAATATTGTCCCAGGCAACATCAGCAACAATGTTATAACTTGCTGAGCCACTGCTATCGAGCGTGACTTCGACAGTGCTGGTTTTTTTATTGTCATTTATGGCAATATAGTCACAACTCACATTTTTGTCTTTTATTTCACTAAGCAGTTCATTACCTAGAACGTCGTTTCCGACAGCACTAATCATATCCGCTTTTATTCCTAACGAATTGATCCTGACACACATATTTAACGGTGCACCACCGAGCCGTTTGCCGGTGTCGAAGCAATCCCAAAGTACCTCGCCAAAACAACTCACACGAATATCATTTGTTGGTTTATGGTTTATTAATATACTCATAATTTAATGCTCTTTTGTTTCGAGAGTTGCAGCCATTAAATGCGAAATCTTACTGTTTGGTTCATATAGTGCTTTGATTGCTTTTGTATAACCATCGACAAATTGTTGGCTTTGAGGTAGATAGCCAAATATGCTATTTAGTTCGATGAATGACAATGTATTATTTGCTGTTTTTTGCGCAAATTGCTTTAACTCTTTTGCCATAACATCTTGTATTTCTAGGGCTTGACCTTGTTCGTCTACCCCCTTGTCACTATAAAGACACCAGGCGGCTACAACTAACGTTGCCAATGAGACGTCGCGGTTTAATGCGAGGTTTTCGTTGATACTCGCGATTAAAAATTTTGGTAATTTTGCCGAGCTTTCTGAACAGATCCGGGTCAAACTATCTTTAATGTTTGGATTTGAAAAACGGTCAAGTAGTGTATCTTTGTACTGTTCTAAATCGATACCGTCTAATTGCTCTAAAAGGTGACTTACTTCTAAATCCATAAAAGAGCGTAGGTATTTTGCAAATAAAGGATCAGAAACGGTTTCGTCAATTGTCGAATAGCCATGAATGGATCCCAATAAGCCAAGTACAGAATGGCCGGCATTTAGAAGTCTTATTTTCATTTTTTCGTATGGGGTAACATCTTTTACTAACTGGGCGCCTACGTTTTCTAAATTGGGACGTCCGTTACTAAAGTTATCCTCAATTACCCATTGAGCAAAAGACTCACACGTGATTGGCCAGCCGTCAGCGACACCATAGGCTTGTACTACATAATCAATGTCAGATTGTTTAGATATTGGCGTAATACGGTCAACCATGGCATTTGGAAATGCCACGTTTTGTTTGATCCAATTAGCTAATTCCACATCTTGTTTATCAGCAAATGCCAGCAACATTTTTCGTGTCACATGGCCATTATGTTGAATGTTATCGCATGATTGTACGGTAAACGCCGGTAATCCTGCTTCTTTACGTTGTTTGAGAGCAGCTGTTAAATAACCAAAAGCCGTAATTGGATCATTTGGGTTAGCAATATCGTGCATAATATCTGGGTTCGTGTAATCAAATTCACCCGTTGATGGGTGAAAGTTATATCCGCCTTCCGTAATGGTAAGCGACACTATTTTGGTATCACTATGCGCCATTTTTTCAATGACGGCTTGTTTGTCATCGAGAGCAAATAAAAACTCCACCATCGAACCAATAACTGTATTATCTATTTGTCCATTTGGATGACGTATGGTAACTGTGTATAGGTTGTCTTGTTTTTGCAGGACGTCGCGTAACCCTCGATTTGCTTCGAGCAAACCAACGCCACATATTCCCCATTGTTCATTACCTGGCTGCTTTAATAATTCGTTAATATATGCTGCTTGATGAGCGCGGTGAAACCCGCCAACGCCGATATGAACAATACCTGCTTTTACTTTACTTCGGTCGTAGGTTGGCACGTCAATAGTAGCGGGCAGAGTTGCGACGTTAAATTGGTTTAAATCATTAACCTGTGCTTGTACTTTCTGTAATTGTGTCATGGTGAAACCTTACTAAATCAAAATTTAATTATGCTGCTGAATTTAATGCTTTTTGGCGTTTTAATGACCAGTAGGCACTGGCAAAATAAGTCAACGTACATAAAAAGCAGGCTATCTCAAATTGTGATTTATTAAGTTTATAGACACTCATAGTGTCACTGAAAAACATAACTTGAGTTGCAAAGACAAGTATTATTACTAACGAGGTTAATGAAACCGCATTAAGTATTTTACTTAACTTGGATTTGTCGACGATAAAATCAGGCAGGTTTTTACATTGATCCGCCTGGAACTTCTTGATAGCAACTTGGTTTGATTTTTCGTCAATAATTTGTTGAGTGTAGTCTTCATCTGCGCCATATTTTTTGGCTAATACAGTGTAAAGGATGATAGTGAATATCCACGTTGGGATAAATAGGTAGTAGAAGGACATAACGTCTAGGGCATTTAAACCAAAACCAAATATTAGTGCAGAAGCCCATGACGCTATGGCCGGAATACTTCGTGAAATATTTTTATATTTTGCCCAGTAGCGTGTTAATCCAATTTTTGGAAATAATACGTGTTCGGCAAAAACGATACCGCCAACTGGTACAACAATAAGCCCTGCGTACGTTAACAGTGGCAACATCTGAGAAAAAACAAACGGGAAACACGCTATAATAACGGTCACTATGCCTACGATTGCTGTTGTGCGCTCGCGAGTATGGTTCACAAATATAGATTGTGCGGCCAAACCAGCACGATATAAATTGGCATTTGCAGTCGTCCAACCGGCGATTATTATAATAACAAAACCAGTCCAACCAAGTGCATGATAGGCAACATCGCCTGGATCAAGTGATGAGATAGTGGTTTTAAGCAGTACCGCAGCGCCAGCGCCCATAATACCTGCCGAAATCCATGCTAAATAGTGGCCAAAAAACATCCCTACACCAGAGAATAAGCCGTAACTTTTACGTTTAGCAAATCGAAAAATCGCCATATCAATTAGACCAAAATGGGTGATGGAATTAGCGGCCCAGGCAAAACCGATGACTTCTAATAGGCCAATGCCTTTTTCACCTTCCGCATTGGTCCCTGTCCAAATTGAGGAATCTCCAATGGTCATGAAGTCCTGCCAACCGCTAAGTGACGTGACACCTAATACGTGGTTTGATAGTTCTGGAAATAAAGCAAATGAGCCTGCGATAAATATGGCGAATAACCAAGGTGCACATATTTTAGAAAAGTCCGCCACGGTTGAAAACCCATACATGGCAACAGCGACGACAATTGAGCCAACCGCAAGGACGATGAGGACAAATGCAAAACTATTGGGGTACCAATTTAGTTGAGCAGGGATATCAAATAAAAACCGTACTGCAGTTGAGGAAACCGTGATCATGGCAGCGGAAATTACACTGAATATAATGACATTTGCCCAATTGTAGAGCTTTGTCATTGAATTACCTGCAATTTTATTTAGGTAATTATAAAGACTTAGGCGTGTTTCTACTGCAATTGGTGCAGTTAGTAACCACCATGAACACATAGCAAGTAAATTACCGATTAATAAACCGAGTAATATATCGCTTGTTGCAGCGCCAAGAGCAACAAATGTCGCACCGATAACAAATTCTGTTGCGGCAACATGCTCTCCGGCATAAATACCAGCAAAATGTTTCCAACCGTGAAGTTTATTATCAGCAACAGGGAGTTGCTCCTCATTTACATCCTCAAATGTTTGACCTTGTTGATTTTCAGTCATGGTAGTTTCCTGTTTTATTAGTATTACACCGTATGAATTTTCATTAGATGCATTATATATTTTTTTTGTAACGACCCTTTTGTGGGCAAATGCCCCTTTTGTGGGCATAATCCCTTTATTGGGGTTGGATGTCAATATAAAGTGTTTAAAAAACACGCTGTTTTTTGATTTTAAATAGATTAAATTTAAAAACATCAATATTTTCAATGTAGTAAAAATCGAGGTAAGGGGGGTAAATCGACTAAAAATCGATTTTTAGCGAAGGTAGACTTGTTGTAAACGAAGGGAGCAGAAGTCAATTGAGAGAGTTTTGGTCGTAAAATGAGCGGTGTTCTTGTCTGTTTTCTGTAAAAATTGGTTTAAGGCGTTTGGGTTAGGCCAACAAATTTAACGTGATTTTTATTATACAGGCCGTTAAATATTCGTTGAATGATCTTTTAATCATGGGACAGTGCTAGAAATTAAAAAAGGAGCTTTCGCTCCTTTTTATTGGGTTCAAAACTTTCTGGGCTTGAACTTACAGGTGGAAAGACACACCTAAAAATACACCAGACATATCGATATCTGCTGTTAAGTCGTCTTCGTCGCCGTCAAAATCGCTTGGATCGATGTTTAACTGAAACGCACGGTAACCCGCTTCAATGTTAACATCTAATACTGGGATCATTGGAATGGTGTAACGTAGTACTACTTGGTAGTCCATGTGGTTTGTTTCGCCGATACCAATGTAATTACCTTCAGCCATTACTTCTAAACCAGTAAATGGTAACGAAGCGCCTACACGAGCAAATAACATAGGAACAGGGTAATCGATTGTTGCACGGCCATCGTTAATATCGATTGCACCATCAAACATACGAATATTTAGACCGTAGTTGATAGTAACAAGTGGCAATGGTAAACCCCAATATGCCGTAATATCGGTATGAGTTAAGTCGACAACTGAGTCTAGTTCAACGTCACCTTGGTATGTTTCACCGCCGTAAGTGAATGACTGAGTACTGCGGCCATTACCCGTTGTTTCTAGTTGTGTTTGTTTAACTTGAAGATTTGGAATAAGAGGAATTGGGTGCTCGAATGCGGCCCAAATAACATTATTATTTGAATCTTCTAATTTTAAGTCATCTTGTAAGTCGATGTTGTAATCACCAGCAGATATTGTTCCTTCATAAGCTGTATTCCAGCTGTATGCGCCGGCCCAAAAATCAATAAGTGGTAACGCTGACACATTCGCCGATGCTAAAACTAATCCCAATGTCGCTATAGTCTTTTTCATGTTTTCTTCCTAAATAACTACTAAGTTGTTGTTATCGCTAATTTCAAAGCTTAATTGATCTAATGTCAAACCATTTGAAGGTAAATCAGCAATTAATGTGCATTTTTCTTTTGTAACTATAGTCATTTTGCCAGAATTTGGTTGTTGTTAGTCATTTATTTACAATTCTCCCTAATTTTATTAATCATGCGGTATAAAGAAATGGCATTTATTTCTTCAATTAGCTATGTTACTTAATACGAGGGAGCTTAATAGTTGAGCCGTCAATTTTAGGGTTATGGAATGAAAAAGATCAAAATTCTTTTGGTTGACGATGAAGAATTTAATTTTGAAATGTTGGCACTGTCTTTGGGAGAGCGATTTGAATTGTGCTATGTCAGTTCGGGTCAAAAAGCACTTCAAAAAACGATAGTAAATAAACCGGACATTTTATTATTGGACGTATGTATGCCAGGAATTGATGGCTATGATACATGTCGGTTGTTGAAAAATACACCTGAAACATCTCAGATCCCCGTTATAATGTTATCGGGATTAGAGGCAGAAACAGATAAAAAAGAAGGGTTTGCAGCAGGTTGTGATGACTACGTGACTAAACCTTTTGATATGACAGAATTAATTGAAAAAATAGAACGATATACAGTTAAGAAAAAGTAAAAAAAGGTAATTGGCGTGATTAAATATAACGACCACCGTAATTTTTTTAGAATGTTAGTTAATACCAATATCGAGCTTGAAATTGCAGATGCTGATGCAGGCAGAAAATTAAATGCCGTTTGTCGGGATTTAAGTGCAACGGGGCTTGCGGTTGAAACTGATGAATACATTGAAGTCGGCACCGCATTGACATGCAGAGTGGAGGGCACTAGCCCAGAATTACCAGCGCTTCATGCATCAGCCACAGTTGTACGCTGCACAAAAGAAGACAGTGGTAACTATACTATCGGAGTTGAAATACTAGAACAGATGTAAAAAGTTCAGTAGCTCAACTCAAATCGATAATATAAATAAAGTGCTACTTTTTATTTTTCGCCGATTTTAATATTGATGGCGTGTAGACCCTTAGGGCCTTGACTTAAGTCGAATTCGACATCTTGTCCTGCCTTAAGTGTTTTATATCCATCCATAGTTATTGTAGAGAAATGCGCAAATATATCTTCTTCTTTGCCTTCCTCACGAATAAAACCAAAACCTTTAGCATTGTTAAACCACTTAACTTTACCTTGAGCCATACCGCTACTTCCTTTAGTCACTTGAAAACTGATGTAATGTGCTTAAATATACACCGAACAATAAAATAATGTAGATAAATTGGTCAATTAGTCAAGTTTTTACAACTACGAATTGTTAAATAACAAAATTCTTTTTATAAATAGTAATGGGAAATACCAATGAAACAGCAAGAATGGTTAGGCTATGCCAAAAATAACTGAAAATGATCACGGAACAAGTTTAGTAAACGAGACATCTAAGGCTAAACTAAAAAGACCACCAATGTATAAAGTGGTATTGAATAACGATGATTACACCCCCATGGACTTTGTAGTAGAGGTGTTACTTAAATTTTTCGGTATGGATTTAGAAAAAGCAAATCATATTATGTTTAGGATTCATCGCGAAGGTAAAGCCATAGTTGGCACTTATTCTGCAGAAATAGCAGAGACAAAAGTGGCCCAGGTTAATCAATATGCAAGAGTTAATGAACATCCATTACTTTGCACAATGGAACAAGAATAGGGACATTGCATGATAAAAATAGTGAGAGAAGGTGTATATGTTAAATAAAGCATTAGAAGTCACACTTAACGAAGCATTTCGTTATGCAAAATCTCATCGTCATGAATTTATGACTGTTGAACACTTACTAATGGCGTTGCTAGACAACAAAGACGCCAAACAAGCTTTGGAGGCGTGTTCAGCAAACTTTGATAAAATTAAGCTCGAGCTTAGCGAATTTATTGCTCAGACAACGCCATATTTACCCGTTGACGTTGATGAGTCCGAACAAGACACCCAACCTACATTAGGTTTTCAACGTGTTTTGCAACGTGCCGTTTTCCATGTTCAGTCCTCAGGCCAGCAAGAAGTTACTGGGGCGAATGTATTGGTCGCAATATTTAGCGAACAAGAGTCACACGCAGTTTATGTATTAAAAAGCTTTGATATCCACAGACTCGACGTGGTGAACTTCATCTCCCATGGCGCAGATAAGGATGAAGATGCCTCTTCATTGAACAATGAAGAACCAGAACAAAGCGAAACTGAAACTGAAAGTCAATTAGGGAACTTGTGTTCCAACTTAAACGAAGTGGCAAAAAATGGCGGAATTGACCCCATTATTGGCCGCGACGCGGAACTTGAGCGTTGTGTTCAAATATTATGTCGACGTAAAAAGAACAATCCACTGCTCATTGGTGAAGCGGGAGTCGGGAAAACGGCAATCGCAGAAGGGCTTGCCTATCGTATCGTTAACAATGATGTGCCAGAAGTAATAGCTAACGCGACGGTTTACTCACTTGATATGGGCAGTTTGTTAGCTGGCACTAAATATCGAGGTGATTTTGAAAAACGCTTAAAGTCGCTCTTAAAACAGCTACAGGAGAAAGAAGATACTATCCTGTTCATAGATGAGATCCATACTATTATTGGTGCAGGGGCAGCCTCAGGCGGCGTAATGGATGCTTCTAACCTGTTAAAACCTTTGTTGTCTGCGGGCAAGCTAAGATGTATTGGATCTACAACTTATACTGAATTCCGCAATATTTTTGAAAAAGACAAAGCCTTGGTTCGTCGTTTTCAGAAAATTGATGTGGTAGAACCTAGTGTTGAAGACACCACCAAAATATTGATCGGCTTAAAAGATAAATACGAACAGCATCACGGTGTGAAATATACCCATGCGGCATTACGCGCAGCCGCAGAGCTTTCTGATAAATACATTAACGAACGTCACTTACCTGATAAAGCGATCGATGTTATTGATGAAGCCGGTGCTAATCAAAAAGTATTGCCTAAATCAAAACGTAAAAAACAAATCAATGTCGCGACGATTGAGCAGATCATTGCAAAAATTGCACGTATTCCAGAAAAATCAGTATCGCAAACCGACAAAGACGTTTTAAAAAATGTTGACCGTAACCTAAAACTATCGGTATTTGGTCAAGAAGAAGCGATCGATGCGTTAACCTCAGCCATACGTTTATCACGTTCTGGTCTTGGTAATGAAAGTAAGCCTGTCGGTAGTTTCTTATTTGCAGGTCCGACGGGGGTTGGTAAAACAGAAGTCACTAAGCAACTCGCTAAAGTACTTGGAATTGAATTAGTTCGCTTTGATATGTCTGAGTATATGGAACCCCATGCGGTGAGCCGTTTAATTGGTGCACCTCCAGGTTACGTAGGTTATGACCAAGGTGGGTTACTAACAGACTCTGTTTTAAAACATCCACATTGTGTTGTTTTATTAGATGAAATTGAGAAAGCCCACCCTGATGTCTTTAATTTGTTATTACAAGTTATGGATCACGGTACATTAACGGATAATAATGGCCGTAAAGCCGATTTCAGAAACGTCATTGTTGTGATGACAACAAATGCAGGTGTTGGCCAAACGACACGAAAATCCATTGGTTTTGCTCATCAAGACAACAGCACTGACGCGATGGTAGAAATAAATCGGACGTTCACGCCTGAATTTAGAAACCGGTTGGACAACATCGTTTGGTTTAACCATTTAGATGAGAAGATTATTTTACAAGTTGTTGATAAGTTTATTGTTGAGCTGCAAACACAGTTAGATAAAAAACGAGTTGAGCTTGAGATTTCATCTAGCGCTGTTAAATGGTTGGCAAAGCATGGTTACGACAAATCAATGGGCGCGCGACCAATGGCGCGACTAATTCAAGATAAACTGCGAAAACCGTTAGCAAATGAAGTTTTGTTTGGAAAGCTAGCTGACGGCGGCAAAGTGGTGATCGAAACGAAGAAAGATGAATTAAAATTTACTTATTCGTCGACTGAAGCCGTTAATGCTTAATGTGTTAGTTAGGAATGCTCAGCTGTTGAGCTAAACAGCTGAGCATAAAAAAACCGAGATAAAAATCTCGGTTTTTTTATGCAAACTTGTTGCCTGATATATTATTAACGCGCGCGGAAGGTAATACGACCTTTTGACAAATCGTATGGCGTCATTTCGACAGTCACTTTGTCACCCGTTAATATACGGATGTAATGCTTGCGCATTTTACCCGAAATATGTGCTGTCACTACGTGACCATTTTCCAATTCAACTCGGAACATAGTGTTTGGCAAGGTATCTAAGATTGTCCCTTGCATTTCGATAACGTCTTCTTTCGCCATTAAGCGTATAACCTCTAGGACTAATTAGTGCGTAAAAAAATAAGCGCAGATTTTGCCCAAAAACTAGCGATATGTAAAGGTTATACTCAAAAAACTTTACATATAAAGCTAAATTAGGCAATAAATTTAACTGATGTGCCACTTTGGTGCGGATATTCTCGTTTATTGGTGTTTATTATAGCGGCTCGGCAATTAATCACACTGGCTTATTTGATAATATGGGGAATTTGTAGCCATCGACCATTTTGATTAATTTGGTATGGTCGGTAATTAACTTTGTAATTCATTTTTTGACATGAGCGTATGTAGTATCCAAGGTATAACCAAGGTTTCTCTAGTTTTTCGGTCAAATTAATTTGTTGCAAGATCATCAAAGTGCCAATAGAGAAATTTGCATATTCAGGATCGTAGAAGGTATAAACGGCGGACAAACTATCTGAGGTCACATCGCATATCGCGACAGCAATAAGCTTGTCTTTATCATATAGCTCAATAAATAACTGCTCTAACCAATCACATTGAGAGAAGCTGGTGAGTTGAGAATAATTCGCTGGATACATTACACCTCCCAAATGCTTTTCATTAACATAGCGTTCAAAAAGAGGGTAATACTCAGGTTGTTCAGATTTTTGTATTTTAACCGAAAATCCCTGAGCCTTTTTTAAAACTCGTTTTTGCGAACGGCTAATTTGAAATTGTGAAACGGGCAGGCGTATAGATTGACACGCCTGACAATCTTCACAATGGGGGCGGTAGACATAATCTTCAGAACGCCGAAAACCTTGAGCTTGCAACTTTGAGTAAAGCGCTTCACTCAGCGGCTCTTGGTCTAGATAGACAAGGAGTTGCTCTTCTCTATCACTCAAATATCCGCATTGAAATGGCGCAGACAAACCAAACTTCACTGTTGGCATTTTAGATTAACTCTGTTCTCCAATCTATCGCTCTTGGCTTAAAAACAGATTGGCATATTGTTTCATTTTTGCAAAGTGCCAACTTGCCTAAAAAAAGTGACCTTGATACTAAAAAGGCCCCCATTTGAGACAGATACGGATTGGGTAATTGACAATCGATAAAGGCATGTTTTTCGTTTCTAAGCAGTTTACCCAACACAATTAGGGCAAGTTTTGATGCGTTTGGTTGTGCGGAAAACATCGATTCACCGCAAAAACAGGAGCCAACGTTGATCCCATATAAACCACCGACCAAAACCTTTTTGTCATTTTGCCATTGCCAAATTTCAATTGAATGGGCTCTACCTTGCTGATGTAAAACATTATATGCCTTAATCATTTTAGGCAATATCCAAGTTCCATCGCCATTGGATCTAGGTTTCGCACAGGCCGTGATCACGGACTCAAATTGGTTATTTATCGTTACGTGGTAATCGCATTTACGTAGAAACTTTTTTAATGATTTATTGATGTTAATCGCGTCAACATTAATGATGTTGCGTGGATCTGGACTCCACCACATCACAGGCTCACCGTCATTAAACCAAGGAAAGATGCCTTGTTGATAACCGCTGTAGATACGGTCAGGTTGTAAATCACCGCCAATCGCCAATAATCCCGGAGGATCAGTCATCGCTTGGTTGGGATCAGGAAACCAACTTGTTTCATCCGTAAGATAATGAATAGTTTGCGTCACAACAAGGCCAGAAGGGGCTACAAGCCCCTTAATTGATTAAAGTGCATCTAGGTAGCGTTCTGCGTCTAGCGCAGCCATACAACCCGTACCGGCAGATGTAATTGCTTGACGGTAAATGTGGTCACATACGTCACCAGCTGCAAAAACACCCTCAACAGATGTCCCTGTCGCATTGCCATTAAGGCCACTATTAATAACAATGTAACCATTATTCATTGCTAATTTATCTTCAAACATTGCGGTATTTGGTTTATGGCCAATTGCCACAAAACAGCCCATAACATCAACATCTTCTGTTGAGTCACTCTTAGTGTCTTTTAATCGAACACCAGTTACACCCATGTTGTCGCCGAGTACTTCATCCAAAGTACGGTCTGTATGCAGAATAATATTGCCGTTAGCGACTTTATCCATCAAACGATTAATTAAGATCTTTTCCGCTCGGAAAGTATCTCTACGGTGTACTAAGTGCACTTCAGAGGCAATATTTGATAAGTATAACGCTTCTTCTACTGCGGTGTTTCCGCCACCAATCACTGCGACTTTTTGATTACGATAAAAGAAACCGTCACACGTCGCACAAGCTGAAACGCCTTTACCCATAAACGCTGTTTCCGACTCCAAACCTAAATATTGGGCAGAGGCACCAGTACAGATGATCAAAGCATCACAGGTGTATTGTTGGCTGTCGCCTTTTAAAGTATAAGGTTTTTGGTCAAAATTAACTTCGTTAATGTGATCAAAAATAATTTCAGTCTCAAACTTTTCGGCATGTTCTTTCATACGGTCCATTAGGGCTGGTCCGGTTAGATCATTTGCATCACCAGGCCAATTTTCAACTTCGGTTGTTGTCGTAAGTTGTCCGCCTTGTTGTAGACCCGTTATCAACACTGGGTTTAAGTTAGCTCTCGCTGCATATACGGCTGCAGTATACCCAGCTGGGCCTGAACCCAAGATGATTAGTTTGTGGTGCTGTACTTCACTCATTAAATTTACTCCGAAAATCTGTATTAGGCATTTTATGGGGCGAATATTAACGCTTAACAAGGGGCATTAGAATCTAATGTTCTAAATTTTTGTCAAATTTCCACTATTGTTAAGGTGTCGAAAGATAAATTTTATTAAATTTGCGTTTTATTGATAGCTGACGTAATTTTAGTGGTCAATAAATGAGCAGTTGAAGTTATATGTTGAAAATACTATTGGCGTTTCTCGCATTGACGCTACCATTTCAATGTGACAGCAGAAATTTTGTAATTGGCGTTGAAGATATTGCTTATTACCCTTTGTTTGACTTCCAGAAGGACGGAGATTCTTATACTAAGGCGTTATTCACTGAGTTTGGCAAACAGTCTGGCCATACATTTACTTATTTACCATTGCCGATTAAACGGTTTAACAAATGGTTAATCGAAGATAATATTGACTTTAAGTACCCAGATAATGAGCGATGGAACCCAAGTGGAAAGCAAGTTGATTCATTTATTTATAGTGATTCGACGATCAGGCTAGTTGCAGGTACGTTAACTGCAGTTGACCGCAATTTAACAGAAAAAGACTTTAAAGTATTAGGTACGTTATTAGGGTTTTATCCTACACAGTGGATTGAACAAATCAAATCTAAGCAAGTACAGCTTTACGAAAATAGCTCGACACTGATGCTATTACAGCAAGTTTTGAGAGGGCAGGTCGATGGCATTGATTTAGAGCCAAGTGTTGTCCAATACCACCTTAAAAAACTCGGAAAACCTGGTGCGTTAGTGGTCAATAAAAACTTAACGTATGAAGTATATGACTTTTATCTTTCAACGATAAAACATCAAGATATCATAATTGAATTTAACCAATTTTTAAAAGACAACCAACCCTTGTTAGCCGAGTTACGGCGTAAATTCGAAATCGTTGATCACCGACCTTATTTGAAATAAAGCGATATAAAAGCAATAGCCCTAATTAGCCATAAGGCTGCTTGACAATATTCAGCTTGTTTAGTCGATACTCAGCAATCGCTCTGCCGTATACTCATTAGTAATTAGGGCATTTACTAACTTAGAGCGTAATGCGCCTAAAATGGAATACACTTTATCTTCGCCTGAAGCAATAGCACATACATATTTGTCGGAATTGACCGTAAGTGGTGTACTTGCGACTCGGTCATTAACCGCGCAGTCAATTAAGTTTCCTTTTACATCGAACACCCAACTGATTATTTCGCCAACGGCACCTTTATCTTGTAACTCGGCTAATTCTTCCTCGGCAACAAATCCATCTAGATGAAGTGGTGAATTTATACCTAAGTTACCAACACCAACAAAAGTTACATCTGCTTGAGCGGCTAATTTTAGATTATTGGCGATATAACTTTGGGCGTGTAATTGTGCTTTTTCTTCCTTGCTGTTCGGTAAGACAGGGAGGGGCATTGGGTAATGTTTAGCATTTATGTGTTCCGCCATTCTCATAACGACGTCATAAGAAGACGCTGAGCCGTCGGAGGCCATGTTACCTAAAAGGGCTACAATTTGATGTTGTTCGCAATTTAACAACGCTAATTCTTCGACACACGCCCGTAAAACTCTGCCGGTTCCCATCGCGATCACTTTTGGTTCGGGCGATTTTAAGTGCATTTCAATTTCGCTTGCACCTGCTTGCGCTAACCCCAATGTAGAGGTGGTATCACCTTCATCACTAGGCACAACGGTACAGGACTTCAAACCAAATCTATTTTGTAATTTAACTTTAAGATCCATGCATTTAGCTATTGGATGTTCTAGTCTAACTTTTATTAACCCTTCACTGACGGCTAAAGCAACCATACGTTGTGCAGACTGACGAGAGATGTTGAGTTTTTTCGCTATTTCTTCCTGCGTTTTTCCCGCAACGTAATATAACCATCCTGCACGGGCGGCATCGTCTAGTTTTCTTATTTCTGAATTAGTTCGCTTAACCACGATTTACCTCTAAACTTTTAATGATGTACTGAGCGAAGGTACTTTTTCAAATAACTGCTTCCAATGGGATATTGTACTAATACCTTTGTAGGTTTGAGTAGCGTTATCTCTATTTTTAAGGTGTCCTGCGCCAACATAACGTAGAACATGCATTTTTGCTGCTAATGCGCCCCGTAACCCAGCTACTGAGTCTTCAATTACCAAACAATTTTCCGGTAAAACACCCATTTTGTTTGCTGCGTGCAAAAACAGATCTGGGGCTGGTTTACCATTTTCAACCTCTGAAGCGGTGAATACCCGTTCAACAAAGTAAGACGCTAAGTTAGTTATACGAAGGGCATTTGATACTTTTTCTGGACTGCTACTGGTCGCTACACAGGTCTTAATATTGAGCTGAGATAACATCCATTCCAATTGTTCTGTTTGATTTAATTCAGTTTCAAAAACGTCTATTAACGCTTTACGATATTTGTGTCTGAATTCCGTTGTCAGAATTACATCAAAGTCAGTCAACACCTTTGCTGTTACGTGCTCAAAATTAAACCCCAAAAAATGTTTGTGGAAATAATCCTCAGACACATCGACGCCTAATTCTTTTAGTAACCCAAGTAGGACTCGTTGGCTCAGTATTTCACTATCGATTAACACACCGTCACAATCAAAAATAATTAATTCAATCGAATTAAGGTCGGTGTTAATTAAGGTGTTTAGCATTACTGAATTCCTATAGATCTCGCAAAGTGAACTAACACTTAGCGTAGTTGTTATATTTTTAAAATATATTCAACCACATAGCTGTTAACTTAGCTAATGTATGATTTGTCAATTTAATCAAAAGTTACCTTTAACTAAATTCCATGGCATTAAACTATTGTTTATTCTAATAGCATATCAAACATTAGCTATGGGCTACTGCTTATTTGTCCTAGCCCTTTAAAATAGAGTCTAATGGCAATAAATTAAAGGGCATTGGCAGGTTAATATCGCACTAAAATTAGGCTATATTAGGCAGTGTTTTGCCCGTCGCGTCAAAATGAAGTAGCTTGTTCTTTTGTGGGCTTAAATAAATTTCATCGCCATATTTAAATGGACAATCACCTGACGTTTTAACCGTAAAAGTATCATGACCGTCTACATGCACATGCAAAAATGTCTCTGAGCCCAAATGTTCAATCACACCAATTTTACCTGCCCATTGTCCGCCGGTTGTCGAAATTTCAATATGCTCTGGGCGAATACCTAAGCTACAAGTTCCATCTATAGTAGAAGGCTCAATATCGATGAAGTTAATTTTAGGTGAGCCAATAAACCCAGCAACAAAGCGGTTTGCTGGGTTGTTATAAAGCTCAAGTGGGCTGCCAACTTGTTCAATGATACCGCCATTAAAAACGGCAATTCTATCTGCCATTGTCATAGCTTCCACCTGATCATGGGTAACATAAACCATGGTTGTATTTAGACTTTTATGAAGCTCCGATATTTCTAACCGCATATTTACGCGCAGCGACGCATCTAAGTTTGATAACGGTTCATCAAACAAAAAAGCAGAAGGTTGGCGGACGATTGCTCGACCAATCGCAACTCTTTGTCGTTGACCACCGGATAATTGGCCGGGCTTCCGATCAAGGTAATCCGTTAGGTTTAATGTTTTTGCAACACTCGCGATTTTTTCTTCGATGATGTCATCGTTAATTTTGGCTCGCTTTAACGGGAATGCGATATTGTTTCTAACCGACATATGAGGATATAAAGCATATGATTGGAATACCATAGCTAAACCGCGTTTCGCAGGTGGGGTTGTCGTCGCATCTTGTCCATCAATTTCAATGGTGCCGCTTGTGGTATCTTCTAATCCTGCAATCATTCGTAATAATGTTGATTTTCCACAACCTGATGGACCAACAAATACAATGAACTCGCCGTCTTTAATTTCCAAATCAATTGGTTTAATTACGCTTACATCGCCAAAATCTTTTGTTACTTGTTTTAAATGAATACTACCCATTATAAATTCTCCTATTTAACTGCGCCGAAACTTAATCCGCGCACTAATTGTTTTTGACTAAACCAACCAAGAATTAAAATTGGCACTATGGCCATTGCAGAAGCTGCTGATAACTTGGCGTAAAATAGTCCTTCAGGGCTAGAATAACTGGCGATAAAAGCCGTTAGGGGGGCTGCATTAGCGGCCGTTAGGATGAGAGTCCAGAATGCTTCATTCCAGGCTAAAATGACATTGAGTAATAACGTTGAAGCGATCCCAGGTAGCGCAATAGGCAACAGGACGTAAAGTATTTCTTCACCAATACTCGCACCGTCCATTCGAGCGGCTTCTAGAACTTCGTTTGGGATCTCTCTAAAGTAGGTATAAAGCATCCAAACCATAATGGGTAAGTTGATTAATGTCATAACAATGACTAAACCGACCTTAGTATCTAACAACCCAAAATCTCTAAACAAAAGATAAATTGGTATTAATACACCGACAGGCGGTAACATTTTGGTTGATAACATCCACATTAAAAGATTTTTTGTGCGCTTTGTTTGCACAAATGCCATAGACCAAGCTGCAGGAATTGCTATTAATAAGCCCAATATGCTCGAACCAATTGAAATGACTATTGAATTCCAAAAGTGATTAAAATAGGGCGATCGCGCTAAAACGTCTTCGTAGTTTTCTAAAGTCCAATCAAACATGAATAAACTAGGTGAAGCCGAAATTGCCTCAGCTTCAGTTTTAAAACTCGTTATTAATGTCCATAAAATTGGAAAAAATATAAGACCGCTAATGGTCCAAGCAATAAAGGTATAAATAAGCTTGGTTTTGATACTATTGTTGTTCGCCATGTCTTAATCCTCCAAGTTCTTGCCAATGAGGCGCATTAAAAATATTGCTACAATATTGGCAATAATAACGGCGACTATGCCACCGGCAGAACCTCCACCAACATCAAACTGCAACAACGACTGGGTATAAATTAAGTACGTTATATTGGTTGATGCGTATCCTGGACCACCGCTTGTTGTTACTAATATCTCGGCAAAAATTGACAATAAAAAAATTGTTTCTATTAAAATAACTGCCGTTATTGCGCGTGACAGATGCGGTAGGACGATGTAGTAAAATTTACTAAATGGTCCTGCCCCGTCTAAGTCAGCAGCCTCAAGTTGTTCTCGGTCAAGAGATTGAATCGCTGTAAGTAGGATTAATGCGGCAAACGGTAGCCATTGCCACGACACAATAACAATGATTGAAAGCAGCGGGATTTGGGCAAAAAAATCGATAGGGGTCATACCCAGCCAATTGGCAAAATGGGCAAATAAGCCATTAACGGGGTTCATTAGCATATTTTTCCAAACCAGCGCTGAAACCGTTGGCATAACAAAAAAGGGGGCTAGAACCATTATTCGAACATAGTTTCGGCCCCAAATTGCTTGATCAAGCAAGATAGCTAAACCAATACCACCACCAAGTGTGATTAGTAAAACACCACCAACAAGTAGCAGGGTATTAAAAAAAGATTCAAAAAATGCCGGATCAGTAAGGAAAAACTCATAGTTCATGAAACCAATAAACTCTTCGGTTCCAGGACTAAGCAGGTTGTAATCTAAAAATGAAAAATATAGCGTCATGCACAGCGGAACTAACATCCAAGCCAACAGTAAAACAACTGAAGGGACCAGCATGAGTCGAGCGAGCGCACGTGAATTTGTGGTAGCCATAACTAAGACCTTTTAATCGTGATAGCTGGGCAAGCTCTAGTTGAACTTACCCAAACCATTAATAGACGAATGAATTACTTAGGGTAACGCGCTTTTCTCATGGCACGTTCGACTAAACGTTGAGCACTTTGTAATGCTTGTTTTACAGTCATTTGGCCAGTTAACGCGGCGGCAAATTGTTGACCAACAGCTGTACCAATACCTTGGAATTCTGGTATAGCAACAAACTGAACACCAACATAAGGAACCGGTTTAACCGTTGGGTTTATAGGATCTGCAGATTGGATAGAATCCAAAGTGATCTGTGCAAAAGGCGCAGCTGCCATGTAGTCTGGATTATTATAAAGTGACGCTCGAGTCCCTGGAGGTACGTTAACCCAGCCTTTTTTGGCCGCGACTAACTCAGTGTACTCTTTAGATGTTGCCCAACTAATAAAACGTTGTGCTGCATTTGATTTCTTACTGCTTGCAGGAATTGCCAGCGTCCAAGACCATAACCAATTGCCTCGTTTGCCTAGGCCATTGTCAGGCGCAAGAGCAAATCCAACATGTTCAGCAACTTCAGAGTTTTCTTTATTTGTAACAAATGCGCCAGCCACTGTTGCATCAATCCAAATACCACACTTTCCGGTTTGAAAGAGCGCTAGGTTTTCATTAAAACCATTAGCTGAAGATCCCGGAGGACCATACTTTGTCATCGAATCAACATAATATTGTAAAGTGTCATGCCATTCTTGACTGTCAAATTGCGGTTTCCAATTTTGATCAAACCATCTTGCGCCAAATGAGTTAGACATTGCTGTAATTAAGGCAATATTTTCTCCCCAACCCGCTTTACCTCGCAAACATAAACCATAGACACCAGATTGTTTGTCCGTCATTGCTTTTGCGGCTTTTTGAATAAACTCCCACGATGGTGCTTTAGGCATAGTTAAACCCGCTTTGGCCATTAAGTCTGTGCGGTACATAACCATTGAACTTTCTGCATAAAATGGCGCAGCGTATAATTTATCTTTAACAGTTAGGCCGTTTCTGATCGCAGGCAGAATATCGTCTACGTCATAATTTTCACCTAACTTGTCAAGCTCTCTGAGCCAGCCTTGTTTTCCCCAAATAGGGACTTCATATGTACCTATTGTCATAACATCATACTGTCCACCTTTTGTTGCAACATCGGTCGTGACTCGTTGACGTAGTATATTTTCTTCTAAGGTCACCCATTTTAAATTAATATCTGGGTTTTCAGAGGTGAAACTCTTACTGAGTTCTTTCATAGTGATCATGTCACCATTGTTTACTGTTGCAATCGTAATGGTTTCAGCAAGGACGGCGGTGCTCAAAAATAAAGAACAACATGCAATAATTGATTTTTTAATCGACATAATAATTTCCCGTAATAATCAGTTTAAAGGTAGGGCGTTGATTACGACCTACCTGTTTTTAAAACGATGAGTATTGTTATTAGAACAAGTTTACTGCTACTTGCAGTGCGCCAAGTTCAAGGGCCGGGTTCCACATCGCGGTAGCAGATACTGGAAATGTTTTGCCCATTGCATATAGGTTTTTTGAATAGGTAAAGCCAACATTGTTAATATTAGCTTTGTCTGAATAGAAGTTTTTGTCGTTAACTGGTGAGAACGCGCCACCAATAAACGCTTTTACTTGTTCGCCATCTTTGCCATGCCAAACAGGTGCTGATACTTCAATGTAGTTTGTAAAAGATTGTTCTTTTTCACCTGAGTCTTCATCTATGTACGTATCAATACCTTGCACGATGACAGAATAATAAACAGAAATTGGCGTTTCGCCTTGGAATGTATATCCCGCACCAATATCAACAAAGTTGCCGGTTTTAGATGGATCAGTTGAGTAGTTGAAAATATCCACATCACTGTCTGAAATAGAGGAGTGGTTACCGTGATTTACGATTTCAACAAAAAAGTCGTCTGTAAACTTGTGAGAGGCGTAGTATGTAAACTCTTTAAACTCGCCATTGAAAGAACCACCGCCCCAAAGGCCGTAAGTCGTTTTTTTGTCTTCAGATTTGTACTCTAAAGAGCCAGCTGTCATAACGCCGTCGGTGACAATAAAACCGTGCCATAAATGGTTTGTTTTAAGATCAAAGGCTAACTTCCATTCACCACTACTCTGAGCGTGCAGTTGAGTGCTTAATGTACTTGCTAGGATTGCTGTAATTGCAGTTATTTTGTGTGTGTTATTTAACATAGTAAACCCTGTTTTATTTACGTTTTTATTGTTGAATTGTTTGCCTTACTTCCCCCTTTCGGTTTGGTAAAACGCAATTCTTGAAAAATTTTATATTGCTAATTGAACATTTAGTTACATGCCGATTTATATTCATTGTGTTGGCATTTTATAACTAATGGGCAAAAGCTCACCTCGTGGTCATACTCCCACCGAGAGGGAGGAACGTCAATAGTTTTTTGTTTGTTAAATGCACAATTATTTAGAGGTTAATAAATAATTTATATATTTCAGATTGTTACGGTTGAGGTTTTTACTATTTTTTTTCTAAAATTTGGATTGGCACTGAAAAAAACTTGTATTGGTTGTTGCTTGATTTAAAAATGTTCCAACTACACTTTCTAAAAGCCTCAGTTAAATTTTATTGGACTTGAATTTATATGTTTGAGAGTTAATCAATTGGGGGTCTTAAATAAAAAGCGCTAAATTAAGTAGTGAGGCTTGGGCGAAAAATATCGAGTTGGTTTTTCAAAATTTGATTTGAATATCTGGATGTAAAAAATCCGACATTATTTCTAATGTCGGACTTGGTAATAAAGTGAGGCTAAATCTACTTGAAATCGAAATCAGCACTCTACCAGTAAGATACCGATAACTTATAGTTCTAACGCTTGTTTTGCATCCATATATTCTAATTCAAGTGTTTCACCTAAAGCATCTACAACGGCTTTATAAGTGACTTTACCTTTATGAACATTCAAGCCATTTAGTAAATGTTGGTCTTCTAACATTGCACGTTTCGTACCTTTATTTGCTAGGGCTAAGCCAAACGGTAATGTTGCATTGTTTAGGGCCATAGTTGACGTTCTGGCAACACCGCCTGGCATGTTTGCAACACAGTAGTGAACAACATCACTTATGACATATGTCGGGTCTTGATGAGTAGTTGCTTTAGAAGTTTCAAAACAACCACCTTGATCTATGGCGACATCAACTAAAACTGAACCAGGTTTCATACTAGCAATATGTGCTTTCGTAATTAATTTAGGTGCAGCTGCACCAGGAATTAACACAGCACCGATAACTAAGTCTGCCTTAGATGTATAATAATCAAGCGCATCTACGGTTGAATATACCGTTTTCACCGTGCCACGGAAAATATCGTCTAATTGGCGTAAACGCGGTAGTGAACGGTCGACAATAGTGACATCTGCCCCCATGCCGACTGCCATTTTAGCGGCATTTGTGCCAACGACTCCGCCGCCAACAACAAGTACTTTGGCGGGCGCTACGCCCGGTACACCACCTAGTAATGTGCCACTGCCTCCCTGCGCTTTTTCTAAATGATGCGCACCGGCTTGAATAGACATACGACCTGCCACTTCACTCATTGGGGCTAAAAGTGGTAATCCACCTGTATGATCGGTAACAGTTTCATAGGCAATACATGTGGCGCCGGATGCAACCAATAGTTTTGTTTGGGTTGGATCAGGGGCTAAGTGCAGATAGGTATAAAGGGTTTGGCCTTCACGCAACATTTTACATTCGTTTGGTTGCGGCTCTTTTACTTTAACAATCATATCTGCTGAAGCGAAAATTTCCTCAGCTGTCGCAATAATTGAAGCGCCTGCGTCAACATATTGCTCATTCGTAAAACCAATAGACTCACCTGCATTGGTTTCAATGATGACCTGATGGCCGTGAGCAACAAACTCTTTTGCTGCTGCTGGTGTTAAACCAACACGGTATTCATGGTTTTTAATTTCTTTAGGGACACCGACGATCATATTTTTCTACCTGTTATTTCTTGTTGTGTGATATTTTCGGCGATTATATTGTGTGAATGGCAGTTTTATTCACTTTTATTTGGCTTATTTTAGAGTAATAAACTATAGGTGGCGTTATGCATTCAAACACGATGAATAAATCGTTAGACAGAACTGATAAAAAAATTCTGATGGAATTACAAAAAAATGGACGGGTTTCAAATGTTGAACTCGCTAAATTGGTAGGGCTTAGCGCCACGCCTTGCTTAGAGCGAGTTAAACGATTGGAGAAACAAGGTGTGATCGAAGGTTATCAGGCAATCGTAAATGCTGAGGCGGTTGGTGCATCGTTATTAGTTTTTGTCGAAATCACACTTGAGAAAACAGCCCAGGATGTTTTTAGTGAGTTCTCAAAAGCGGTAACTTTCTTCGATGAAATCTTAGAATGTCATTTGGTGTCAGGTAGTTTTGATTATTTGCTAAAAACTAGGGTAAAAAATATGGCGTCATATCGAAAACTGTTAGGCAATACATTACTAAAATTACCCTCAGTTAGCGCATCTCGGACCTATGTTGTGATGGAAGAAGTGAAGACAAATCAACCGATCCGAATCCATATATAGGCACGTTGTTGAAGATGTTAATGACTGACCAAAACTCTGTAACAAATAAGTGATCCCAATCGTTAATTTTGGTAGAGTTGCGAACAATATAAAAAGCGATTTTGGTCACTTTTGAACTTAAAATAATAATAAATCTTGGAGTATTAGGTTTTGACTGACAATCAGCCAACTGTATTAAATGGATTTCAACGCTTACTAGAAGTTGGATTGCTTGTAGCCGGCGCTGTGGCAATCTATATCCTAATCACTTTGTTTACCTTCGACCCTGCTGACCCAAGTTGGAGTAAAACAGGAAATTACGAATTAATTAAAAACGCTGGTGGAGCATTTGGTGCGTGGATAGCCGACGTACTTTTATTTACATTTGGTTGGTTAGCGTTTTTTGTACCTGTGCTTATCGCCCTTTGTGGTTGGTTAATGTTTCGCAAGTTCCATGATCTTATTGAAGTTGATTACCTAGCGCTAGGCCTTAGACTCATTGGTTTCTTAATGTTTGTCATAGGTTGCTCAGCTATATGCAGTGTCAATTTTGACGACATCTATTATTTTTCTTCGGGCGGTATTGTAGGTGACGTTTTTGCCTATCTGCTCATGCCTTTATTTGGTTTTACTGGCTCAACCTTATTATTTTTAGTCGCGATTATGATTGGCATTACTTTGATGACAGGTATCTCATGGATGCAGGTCGTCGATGGGTTAGGGCGAGTGACTTTGAATTCTGTTTATTGGTTAATAAAACAAGTTTCAAACCTTTTTCATCGAGAACCTTCACCAAAAAGTAAACTCATACCGCAAGATAATAATGTAAATAGTGAAGCAAATATCTCTAGCGAAGTAGATGAACATTCTCTAAATGAAGAGAAGTCAGCTAAAACTAAGCAAACTCAAAACAAAGTTGCCGCACCTGATCATACTGAAACCGAAAGTGCAGCGTCTAAAAGTTTGTTAAGCCAGTTTTTCGGAAGCGCCGAAGCATCGATTACCGAACAAAAGCTCACGCCGTCTATTTCAGACATAGATGTTGATACTCAACGTGAACTACCTCCTGCGGAGACCCCAAAGGCCGTTGAAGTAACGCCGACCTCAAGTAGACCACTTAGGCCAGACACTAAAGAGACTCCAGCAAAGGCTGTTGATGTTTCTTTTGACGACGATATGCCTTTTTCAATAGACGATATGGACAGCCCTGCTTCTTATTCTACCTTAGATGAACAAATCAAAGATGATGATATTTCAGGCGCATTAGAGAGTTTACAAACCGGTGACAAAAATGTGCACGAACGCGATACTGTGGCAACGGCATCGATTAAAAAACCTGAACCTATGCCACTGACACTGCCTTCACTTGAGTTACTTGACCGTGCTGACAAAATAGAAAATCCAATTTCTCAAGAAGAGTTGGACGTTGTTTCTCGTTTGGTTGAAGTGAAATTAATGGACTTTAATATACAGGCGACTGTCGTTGGCGTTTACCCAGGCCCAGTAATTACGCGTTTTGAACTCGATTTAGCACCAGGCATTAAAGTCAGTAAAATATCCAGTTTATCAAAGGATTTGGCGCGTTCTTTATCAGCTATGAGTGTTCGTGTCGTTGAAGTTATTCCAGGGAAGTCGTTTATTGGTTTGGAAATACCAAACAAACATCGTCAAATTGTACGACTGTCAGAAGTCATGGATAGTACAGTATTCCAAAACGCCGCTTCACCATTAACTATGGTTTTAGGTAAAGATATTGCCGGTAAGGCGGTTGTAGTTGATCTAGCAAAAATGCCACATTTATTGGTTGCGGGTACGACGGGCTCGGGTAAATCAGTTGGTGTTAACACCATGATTTTGAGTTTGTTGTATAAATCAACACCAGAAGATGTGCGATTGATCATGATCGATCCAAAAATGTTGGAACTTTCTGTCTATGAAGGTATCCCACACTTGTTGTCTGAAGTTGTGACCGACATGAAGGAAGCGGCCAATGCACTTCGTTGGTGTGTGGGGGAAATGGAACGTCGATATAAATTGATGTCTGCTATGGGCGTTAGAAACCTAAAAGGCTTTAATACTAAAGTACAAGAAGCGATTGATAGCGGTTCACCACTATTTGACCCGTTATGGAAAGACTCTGACAACATGTTGGAATTTCCACCGCAATTAGAAAAGCTGCCAGCGATTGTTGTGGTTATTGATGAATTTGCCGACATGATGATGATAGTCGGTAAAAAGGTTGAAGAACTGATAGCTCGAATTGCGCAGAAGGCGAGGGCAGCGGGGATTCATTTAGTCTTAGCCACTCAGCGTCCTTCGGTGGATGTAATTACTGGATTAATTAAAGCGAATATTCCAACGCGTATGGCGTTTCAGGTTTCATCAAAAATTGATTCGCGAACTATTTTAGACCAACAAGGCGCAGAAAACCTTCTGGGCATGGGGGACATGTTGTATTTACCGCCTGGTTCAGGCGTTCCAACCCGTGTCCATGGGGCATTTGTTGACGATCATGAAGTCCATGCTGTCGTAAATGATTGGAAATCAAAAGCAAAACCTAACTACGTTAGTGAAATTTTGCAAGGTGAAATGACCGACGAAAATATGCTTCCAGGTGAAGCCGCAGAAATGGCAGAAGGTGAAGAAGTCGACCCAGTATTTGACGAAGCAGTGGCATTTGTCACTGAAACGCGAAAAGTTTCGATATCAAGTATTCAACGAAAATTAAGAATTGGTTACAACCGTTCTGCCCGTATTGTCGAACAGATGGAAATAATGGGAATAGTAAGCACTGCGGCAAATAATGGCACACGTGAAGTGTTGGCTCCGCCACCGGTTAAAGCGGCGATTGATGAGGAATTAGATTAGTTTATGGTTAAGTATTTAGCAGTAATAAAACAATGTATGGTTGCAAGCGTCGTATTAGTTAGTATGGCCGCCAACTCGGCTGATGTAACTAAAACAGCCGAAGTCGAATTACGTACAATTTTAAAACAATACAATGGGTTTTCAGCCGATTTTTCTCAACGAGTTGTCGATAGTGAACTTAATGTATTGCACGAAGCACAGGGGCGTTTGAAGTTTAAACAACCGGGATTGTTTTTGTGGGAAATCACTGAACCTGAACCTGAGTTACTAGTATCTAATGGCGAGACATTATGGTGGTTTAATCCATTTATCGAACAGGTCTCGTTGTTTGATGCAAGCCAAGCTGTCGCTCAAACGCCATTTGCCTTGCTCGTTTCCCAAGACGATGAAACGTGGTCACAGTTTACGATCGAAAAACAACAAAACCACTTTGTTGTAAGTCCTAAATTGCTTGACCAAGCTCAAGTTATAGAACTTAAAGTAACGTTTAAAGACACTTTGTTGACCAATATAGCGGTGGTCGGTCGTACCATGCAAGTGAGCCAGTATGCAATTTCAAATCAAGTTTTTGCCGACGTAGACAATGGCTTGTTTCAGTTTGAAATACCATTGGGAACAGATATCGACGACCAAAGGCAATTGCCAAAAGTTGTTGACGGCAATGTTGAATATTAAGGTTTTGACTGTTGGCTACTCAAGGTTTTGACTTTACCCCTACTGAAAGTGCCCCATTAGCGTCTAGAATGCGTCCCCGTGTCATAGATGACTATGTTGGGCAGACGCATTTGGTTGGCGAGGGTAAGGCGATTCGACGTATGATCGAGGCGAAAAAATGCCATTCGATGATATTGTGGGGACCTCCGGGAACCGGTAAAACAACACTTGCAGATTTGATTGCCCATTATGCAGACGCGGATGTTGAAAAGCTTTCTGCGATTAGCGCTGGTGTTAAAGACATTCGTGCAACCATTGAACGGGCCAAAGAACGGCTAGTAAACCAAGGTAAAAAAACTGTGTTGTTTGTCGATGAAGTTCATCGATTTAATAAAAGCCAACAAGATGCGTTTTTACCCTTTATTGAAGATGGCACGGTGAGCTTTATTGGAGCAACGACCGAAAATCCGTCGTTTGAACTCAATAATGCAATATTGTCTCGCGCCCGTGTGTATATCCTCAAAGCCATCGAAGACTCAGATTTGGCTCTGTTATTGGACCGAGCACTTTGCGATAAAGTGGATGGTCTAGGCGCGCACAATTTAAAGATTAATGCCGACAATCGAGATTTGCTAATAAAACTATCGAACGGTGATGGTAGAAAATTACTGAATTTTCTAGAACTATGTTGTGACTTAGTTGAACAAGATAATCAGATCACAAAAGAGATCATAGAGCAGGCCACTGGTAATCAGATGGCTACCTTTGATAAAGGCGGTGATCATTTTTATAACTTGATTTCAGCCTTTCATAAGTCGGTGCGAGGTTCAGCCCCTGATGCCGCTTTATATTGGTTCTGCCGTATTTTAGCGGGTGGTGGTGACCCTTTGTATGTCGCGCGGCGATTATTAGCCATCGCTACTGAAGATATAGGTAATGCGGATCCTAGAGCCATGGAGGTTGCCCTTAATGCATGGGATATTTTTCACCGTGTCGGGCCTGCAGAAGGTGAACGCGCAATAGCTCAGGCCACATTATATTTAGCTGCCGCACCCAAAAGTAACGCTGTTTATGTCGCCTTTAAACAGGCCAAACGGATGGCATCCGACTTACCGAGTTTTGATGTGCCTAAGCATTTAACAAATGCACCTACGGAACTAATGAAACAAACAGGTAATGGTGAAGGTTACCGGTATGCTCACGACGAACCTGGTGCCTATGCGGCGGGCGAAGAGTACTTTCCAGCGGAATTAGCCAATACTAAATTATATGAACCTAGTGATCGTGGCCTTGAACGAAAAATTAAAGAGAAATTGGAATATCTACAATCACTAGACGACAACAGCCCTATCACTCGTAGAAAGGACTAAATTTTGAGTTTGAGCAGTATTGTTTTTGTCGCGATTGGCGGCGCTATAGGTGCAAGTTTACGTTACAGTGCAACCATTGGCGTAACTGCATGGTTAGGCAAAGGATTTCCCTATACAACCTTGTTAGTTAATATCTTGGGTTCATTTATTATGGGCCTCTTATTTAGCTTAATTGAACATGGTATAGTTGCTGAATTGCCTTGGCGACCTTTGATAGGCGTAGGAATATTAGGCGCATTGACGACTTTTTCAACATTTTCGCTCGACACGTTGTTGATGTTGCAAAACGGTGAATGGCAAAAAGCCTTAATCAATATATTATTAAATGTTTTGGTCTGTATTTTAGCCGCTTGGCTAGGGATGCAATTGGTACCGAATCGAACGTAAATTTAAAGAATGGGTAGTTACGAAACATGTTAGATTCAAAATTTCTACGAAGCGAGATTAATACTGCACAGGAAAAACTGGCAACTCGTGGATTTCAATTAGATGTAGAAACGTTAGTCAATTTAGAAGAGCGCAGAAAAGAACTACAATCTTCGACGCAAGACCTACAAAACGAACGTAATACTAAGTCTAAATCGATTGGCCAAGCAAAAGCGCGTGGCGAAGATATCCAACCCTTGCTGGCAAGTGTTGCTGATCTCGGCGATAAGTTAGATGCCGCCAAAGTTGAATTGTCAGAGTTACTAAAAACCATAGACACTTTATCTATGGGGTTGCCTAACTTACCGCATGACGACGTACCGGTTGGTGCAAAAGAAGAAGACAATGTTGAAATTTTGAAATGGGGCGAGCCAAAGCAATTTGATTTCGAACCTAAAGATCATGTTGACCTAGGTGAAGCATTAAACAAAGGCCTAGATTTTGAAATGGGCACCAAATTAAGCGGTGCTCGTTTTACTGTTATGAAAGGCAAAATTGCTCGTCTAAATCGAGCGTTAGCGCAATTTATGTTAGACCAACACACAGAGAACAACGGTTATACAGAAGCGTATGTGCCTTATCTTGTCAACCCTGAAAGTTTGCAGGGTACAGGTCAATTACCTAAATTTGCGGAAGATTTGTTTCATACTCAGCCAATCACAGGTCAAAGTGACAATGCCGATGAACAAGACTCACGCAAATTGAGCTTAATTCCGACTGCGGAAGTTCCATTAACAAATTTCGCACGCGACGTTATTTTTGAAGAAGCTGAATTACCACTTAAATTAACGGCTCACACGCCGTGTTTTCGTTCTGAAGCCGGTTCTTATGGCCGTGATACTCGAGGGTTAATTCGTCAACATCAATTCGACAAAGTTGAGTTAGTGCAAATAGTTAAACCAGAAAACTCAGATGAAGCACTAGAGCAATTAACTGGTCATGCCGAATCAATCTTACAATTGCTTGGTTTACCATATCGTAAAGTCATTTTATGTACGGGTGACATGGGATTCTCTGCGACTAAAACCTATGACCTCGAAGTATGGTTACCAGCTCAAGATACGTATCGTGAAATTTCGTCATGTTCAAATATGGGCGACTTCCAGGCGCGTAGGATGCAAGCACGCTATCGTGCGAAAGGTGCGAAGAAACCTGACTTAGTCCACACCCTGAATGGCTCAGGTTTAGCAGTAGGTCGTACGTTAGTTGCAGTATTGGAAAATTATCAAAATGAAAACGGCACGATAAACGTACCAGAAGTTTTAGTCCCTTATATGAACGGCATTACTTTAATCGATTAATTTAAAATTGGTCGAATTGCAGTTTAGAATCGGGGCAAAGTTTGCCCCGATTATACTTTGAGCATAAAAATAAGAAAAATTATGGCTGATAACGACGCTAAAGAAGATAAAAAGGCGGCAAAAGCGCAAGCTAAAGCTGATAAAAAAGCCGAAAAAGCGGGTGGTAAATCAGGTGACAAACCAGTTAAAAAGGAAAAACCGTTTAGCTTAGCAAGACGTTTGATGACCATGTTTTATTGGTTTGTGATGATTGCTGGAGTGTCTGCATTAGTGTGGCAAGGTTTTGCTGCTTACAATCTGTTTACTGGAAATTAGAAGCGTTTACTATGTTTGATTTAACCTCTGTCTGGATATTGATGCTGTTTTTTATCATCATAGGTGTGTTTTGGAAAATCCGGAGTTTTGCCGAATTAGCCAGAGTATCAGCCGAGGACTATTGCAATAAGCATGGTTTACAACTGCTGTCGGTCGCTATGGGAACAATTCGAGTAAGAATTAAAAAAGGGGTTAACATTGTTGTGACTTTTGATTTAAATTATAGTCCAGAGGGGATTACCGCGAAGCAAGGTGAAATTGAAATCATCAACGGCAAAGTCAATCAAATCTCACACTGGAGCTAGTCAGCCTAGCAGTGAAAAGCCAACGGTACCATTCGTACCTTATCTTCAATACAAGCGTTATTAGTTAACCTAGTGTTAAATCTTCCAGCAAGTACCGTAATCTAACCAAACATGTGTCAATAAAGCTGATTGTTTTGTATATATGCGGCTACTTGTTGCGGTAACCAATCTTGTAATCTATCGGCATCATCATTTTTAAAGGCTTGTCTTATCTCGGTGGACGAAATATCAATTAACGCATTTTCCACAATATGGATCCGTTTACCTAAAAACGGAATAAGTACCGGTGCGAGCGTCGGTTGCGTAGTAGTATTTTCTTGTATGTCTAGTTGCAACTTGTATTGCGGCCTTGCCATGACGATAAGATGACACACTTCTAGTATATTTTGCCACTCAACCCATTGGGTGAAACTTAATAACGAATCCATACCAACAATAAAGTAGAACTCCGTATTGGGTTCTAGCTGTTTAAAATACTTTAGCGTATTTATTGTGTAGCTGTTGCCCATTTGTTCAAGTTCGAATTCGCTTATTTCTGTAGGTATGGGGCTATGCACAGACGCTAATGCCAATTTACACATATTAAGTCGATGATGACTCTTAGTTGCACAGCTATTTTTCAAGGGTTGTTTATAGCAAGGTAAATAGATTAACTTTCCAATATCAAATTGTGTGACAGCATCAAAAACAGGCGTTAAATGCCCAAAATGAATGGGGTCGAAACTGCCTCCAAAAATGGCGACTTTTTTTGGTTCCGCCTTTTCTTTGGTTTTACTATCGATTGATATCGTAGGTTGTTGAGTCATTTTCAGAAGTTCACTGGCTAAACAAGTTAACGGATGAGCGGAAGTTTTAATCCGCTAATGTTGGCATTGCCCGTTAACAACAAGGCAATATGAGCAAACATTGAATAAGGACATTGAGGCGAAAATGTTTTAATCGCAAAATCGACTTCTGACAACAACTTTAAAGCTTCGTTAACCGCGGTCGCTGGCAGTTTATTTGCAGCATTAAGAAATACGTTTTGTTTGTTTTTCCAAACTCGGTGTTTATCAAATACGGGGGTCGGTGGTTGGCCTTTCACAATGGCAGATTGTAACTGAGTTAACAACATTAAATCTTTTTGCAGTGACCACATAATTATATTCGGTTCAAAATCTTCCAACTTGAGTCGTTGCAAAATGGTCATACAGCGTTGGCTATTGCCAGCCCATATGCTGTCTATAAACTGAAATACGCTGTATTTAGCCTGATCAGCCACAAACCGTTCAATGATACTAATATCAATGTGTTGTTGTTGCCCTAGAGCCATATTGAGTTTTTGTAATTCTTGCGCCGTTGCCAATAAGTTGCCCGAAGTAAAATTAAGCAAATATTGTTGGGCATTTGTATCCATACTCAAGCCATGTTCGACTAATTGCTGTTGTAACCAACGAGTGAGGTGATTCCCGTCAATTTCATAAACGGGAATGTATAAACCAACTTTATCTAAGGCTTTAAACCAAGCACTTTTAGTTTGGTTGGCATCAAGTTTAGGGCCGAACAACACTAAAATGGTATTTTCATCCAACTCAGGTGCGATTTGCTTTAAAACCTCTGAACCTGCTTTGCCAATTTTATTGCTGTTAAGCTCAACTTCGACTATTTTTTTATCAGAAAATAGGGACATCGCCTGACAATGTTGGGCTACGTCGAGCCAGTCAAATTGGTCGTCGTCAGCTAATCGAATAAACTCGTCAAACCCTTGCTGTTTGGCGGCGGCTTTGATCTTTTTACGACAATCATCAATTTGAAATGGTTCATCACCAAACAATAGATAGCAATTTGAAAGGCCTTTAGATAGGTTTTGCTGAATTTGATTGGCGTAAATTTTCATCGTGTTATTGGATCATCATCAGCTGAGACAAAATACGGTCACTGGCTAAAACACGAAGCTCAGACAATATAAGCTGACGTTCACGTTCTTTTGCTAATGCGTTATTCGGATCGTCCTGAAACTCGCGACTTAATTCAAAGTTAAAACTAAGCGGTTCTTTATTTGGTTTTTGCACTTGGTATCGAACTAAATAAATTAGCTCATACTCGGCGACTTGACCATTAGGGAACAACGACAATGTTTTACGCTGAAACTGCTCGGGCAATATTCGTAACTCAGCAATGTTGGCTGTTTTCTTCTTAACTAAGTCCACTTGGTTTTGCGTTAATCGTCGTTCAACCTGCTTAGCTAAAGGGCTAAATTTATTGTCAGATGATAAATGGATCTTTTTTAATGAGTCGGGTAGATAGTAATGGCCCTTTAATCGAAAGCCACAGCCATTAAGAGAGCTGCAAATGACAACAATTATTAACAACCATATCGCTTTCATTTTATCTGCCTTTGTTGATTTTATTGACCATTAAAACTTGGTCAGCCTTAGAAAAGGCTGACCACATAAACTTAGCTACTGCGGCTAATCTAACGGATTAGTTAGCAACAATATTAAGCAACTTACCTTTGATAAAGATAACTTTACGAACGGTTTTATCAGACAAGAAACGTGCTACGTTGTTTTCATTGGCGCCGGCTTCTTTAATAAACTCTTCAGTTGCATCGGCCGCTACGGTTATCTTGCCACGGACTTTACCGTTAACTTGAATTACGATCAGTTTTTCATCTTCAACTAATGCATCGCGGTCTACAGTTGGCCAAGGCGTCGACAAAATATCGTCAGTTTGACCTAGCTGTGCCCATAACTCATGACATACATGCGGAGTAATAGGGGCGAGCATTACTACAACAGCTTTTATAGCTTCGAACATCACAGCTTTATCTACGTCTGTTTCCAGAGGCGATTTAACCAGTTTGTTCATCAATTCCATAATCGCTGCAATAGCGGTATTAAATGTATTACGACGGTCTAAATCGTCTGTCACTTTGTCGATGGTTTTATGTAAGTCACGGCGAAGAGCTTTCTGGTCGCTGTTTAATGCACTTACATCCAACTCAGATATTAAACCTGCTGCGATGGTATCTTGAGCTAATTTCCAAACACGTTTAATAAAGCGGTGCGAACCTTCAACAGCCGAGTCAGACCATTCTAACGTTTGTTCAGGAGGTGCGGTAAACATCATAAATAAGCGAACGGTATCGGCACCTAATCGGTCGATAACTTTTTGTGGGTCGATGCCATTATTTTTCGACTTTGACATTTTTGACATACCAGCAGATAACACGGGTTGGCCGTCTGAAATTAACCAAGACTTAGATACTCGGCCTTTTTCATCACGTTCAACTTCCACATCAAGCGGAGCAAACCAAGTTTTGGCGCCATTGTCTTCTTCACGATAAAATGTTTCCGCTAATACCATGCCTTGGCACAATAACCGTTTAAACGGTTCGTCTGAGTCTACAAGACCAACATCACGCATAAGTTTGTGGAAGAAGCGGGCATACAACAAATGTAAAATCGCGTGTTCGATTCCACCAATATATTGGTCAACCGGCAACCAGTAGTTAGCTTTGCTCGGGTCAAGCATCATGTCATCGCTATCTGGTGAACAATAACGTGCGTAGTACCATGAAGATTCCATAAAGGTATCGAATGTATCAGTTTCTTTGAATGCCGCTTGACCATTTATGGTGGTTTTCGCCCATTCAGGATCTGCTTTTATTGGTGACGCGGCACCATCCATAACTACGTCTTCTGGCAATACAACCGGTAAGTCTTGCTCTGGAATAGGAACAGAAGTGCCGTCTTCTAATGTCGCCATCGGAATTGGTGCGCCCCAGTAACGTTGACGAGATACGCCCCAGTCACGTAAACGGTAATTTACTTTACGTTGACCTAATTGTTTTGATTCTAATTCTGTAACGATTGCATCAAATGCAGCTTGAAACTCAAGGCCATCAAATTGACCAGAATTAATTAATGGGCCTTTTTCCGTATAAGCTTCAACGCTTAAATCAACAGTCGAATCGTCAGAACTGGTAATAACTTGTTTAATTGGTAATTGGTATTGCGTTGCAAATTCCCAGTCACGTTGGTCGTGCCCAGGAACTGACATTACCGCACCTGTACCGTACCCCATAAGGACAAAATTTGCAGACCAAACTGGAATGCTTTCACCTGTCACAGGGTGTAAAACACGGTAGCCTGTATCAAACCCTTTTTTAGCCATCGTCGCCATATCAGCTTCTGCCACTGATTGGTTTTTGCATTCTTCAATAAATTGCACAAGCTCTGGGTTGGTTTTGGCAGCTTCTAAAGCGAGTGGATGTTGCGCTGCAACGGCCACATAAGTAACTCCCATTAATGTATCTGGGCGAGTTGTGTAAACCGTTAATGTCTCGTCAGAACCTTCAAGCTTAAACTGAATGTCTGCACCTTCTGAGCGGCCAATCCAGTTTTTTTGCATTGTTTTAACTTGCTCAGGCCAATCTTCCAATTGATCCAAATCCGTTAACAATTCTTCAGCATAATCTGTAATTTTAATAAACCATTGTGGAATTTCTTTTTGTTCAACAAGGGCACCTGAACGCCATCCGCGGCCATCAATAACTTGCTCGTTTGCAAGTACGGTTTGGTCAACTGGATCCCAATTTACCGTGGCTGTTTTTTTATAAACTAACCCTTTTTCATAAAGCTTAGTGAAGAACCATTGTTCCCAGCGATAATACTCTGGTGTACACGTTGCGACTTCGCGGTCCCAATCGTAACCAAACCCTAAGCTATTAAGTTGGTTTTTCATGTAGTCGATATTTTCATAGGTCCACTTTGCAGGGGCCGTATTATTATTTATTGCCGCGTTTTCGGCTGGCAGACCAAACGCATCCCAACCCATAGGCTGCATTACGTTTTTGCCATTTAAACGCTGAAAACGAGAGACCACGTCACCAATGGTATAATTTCTTACGTGACCCATATGTAAACGGCCACTTGGGTAAGGCAGCATCGACAAGCAGTAAAATTTTTCTTTAGACGCATCTTCCGTCACTTTGAACGATTTATTGTTTGCCCAATGTTGTTGAACACGTTGTTCAATTTCCTGGTGATTATATTCAGCTTGCATGTAATGATCTCAATGTTTTGATATGGTTTTGTCGCGGAACAAGGTATTTAATTTTGCTGGTATTCGTCGCGAAAGTGTCTACCGTTTTTGGCAGTTATTATAGGGCGTAAGCATAACTAATTAGGCACTTTGCAACAAGTAAAAAGGCCATGTTTTAAAGCCTAAACCGGTGGTTTTTTCAGCGCTTGTTCAAAACAAATCATGCACTAGGGGAATTTTGCGTATAGACTTATGACTATTGCGTTTCTACTGGATTGTTTTTGTTGTAAATCATGGAATTAATTAAACCGTTTATTTTGTCCCCCGACACTCTAGAACCCATTATTGACGAAGAAAAAATCGCCAATATATTGGATTCAAATATCGACGCACCTGTTAATTTTATCGGCCAAGAACGTGCTCAAAGTGCGTTAGAATTTGGCTTAGATATGGAAATGAATGGTTATAACTTGTTTGTAATGGGCGAACCTGCAACGGGTCGCCATACCCTTATAGATAATCTATTGCAGGAAGTCGCTAAAACCAAAGAAACACCATTTGAATGGTGCTACGTCAACAATTTTGACGACAATAGGTGCCCTAATTATATCCGCTTAGCGCCAGGGGAAAGTAAAAAGCTGGTTGATGATATCGATTCGTTTATTGACGAACTTATGGATACCTTTCCTGCGGCATTTGACAACCCTGCGTACCAAAGAAAAAAACGCGCTATTGAACGTGAGTTTAATCTTAAGTACGAATCGGCTTTAGAAGTTGTTGAGTCTAAAGCACTCGAAAACCAAATTATTCTTTATGAAGAAAAGGGATCTGTAAGTTTTGCCCCAGTCGTTGACGGTAAGCCTGTAAATGATGCTGATTTTACGCAACTTGATGAAGCAACCCGACAGAATTTTTACGAGCGTATATCAGAACTTGAAGTTTTTCTAAATGAATCGTTATTAGAATTGCCTCAGTGGAAAAGAGAAACATCGGAACAACAACGTAATCTCACAATTGAAACCATAGAAACAGCACTACGGCCATTAATTAAAGACTTAGAGCACAGCTATGCAGCAGACTTAGGCGTCATAAAATTTATTCGTGATATGAAATCTACCCTGGTTGAGCTAGTTCAAGAGTTAATGGCTGGTGAAGCGGACGAAGAAAAAAGTGGCGAAGAAATAGACGTCAGAAAGGCCCTTGAAGAACAGTTGTTACCCAATATTTTATTTTCAAAAAACGCCACAGATGGCGCGCCTATCATATACGAGCCTAATCCAACGTTTCAGAATATGTTTGGCAAGATTGAATACAGTTCTGTACAAGGGTCGGTTTATACCAGCTATCGGATGATACGACCGGGAGCCTTGCATCAATCAAACGGCGGTTATCTGTTAATCGAAGCGGATAAATTAATAGAACAAGCGGCTGTTTGGGAATCGTTAAAACTGGCCCTGAAAAGCCAAAAGATCAGAATGGAATCACCGGTTTTTGAACCTAATATAGTTAACGTCTCAAGTTTAACCCCGCAACCCATCCCGCTTGATGTAAAAATCATCATGATGGGAAGTCGGGACTTATATTACTTGATGCAGGAACATGACAACGAATTTAGTGAATTGTTTCGAGTATTGGCCGATTTTGAGCATTACATCTCATTAAACGACAAAGCCATGTATGGTTTTGTGCAAAAATCCAAACAATTTGCGAAGTCACATAATTTTGAATTATCCAGCGATGCGGTGTCACAGTTGATGAATTTCAGCTTTCGTCAGGCAGAGCATCAACATAAGTTATCGGCACGATTTGCCGACGTTTTGGAATTGATCTGCGAATCACAATTTTATGCAAAAAAATCGCACAAAGCAGAACCCTTTAGTACCGAAGCGGGCCCAGTTGTAATTCAGCGGGAAAATGTCATGCAGGCATTGGAAGGCAAGCAGTATCGGACTGGTCAAATTAGTGAATCCTTTTTAGAAGATATTCAAGAGGGCCAAATTTTAATCGATACCTCGGGCTTTTCTGTCGGTAAGCTTAATGGACTAACAGTATTGCATATCGGTGATACAACATTTGGCACTCCGGCTCGCATATCCGCTACTGTATATGCTGGCTCAAATGGCATTGTTGATATTGAACGCGAAGTCGATTTAGGCAAATCAATACATTCTAAAGGCGTCATGTTACTCACCGGTTATCTTGGTAATAAATATGCTCAAGACTTTAGCTTATCGTTTTCCGCAAATATTGCCTTAGAACAGAGTTATGGGCAAATTGACGGAGATAGTGCCAGTTTAGGGGAAGTATGCGCGCTGATATCAGCAATTACTCAAATCCCACTTAACCAGTCTATTGCAATCACAGGCAGTATTAACCAACATGGGCAAGTTCAGTCAATCGGTGGCGTGAATGAAAAGATAGAAGGCTTTTTCAACTTATGTACCGCTCGCGGGCTAACGGGTGAGCAGGGCGTTATTATTCCTCGCACTAATTGCATAAACTTAATTTTGAATAAAACAGTCATCGATGCGGTTAAAAAAGGCCGTTTTCATATTTATGCGGTTGACCATGTTGATGATGCCTTGACGATATTAACCGGCAAACAAGCTGGAGTGTTGTCTTCACGCGGACGTTACCCGCGAGACTCCGTTAACGGTATAGCGTCACAACGATTGCGTCATATAGCCGATATTGTAAATAGTGACTTTTCTGAATAACAGGCATGACAAAATGCCTTAGCAGTACATCGGTTTTGTATTGGGAATAATAAACATCAATAAGTAAGCCCCACCTGTGAATACCTCTGGGTGGGATCCGCGATTAAATGGGTTGCCAAATGAGACTGAAAAAGCAGACTTTAATGAGGTTGAGTTTTGTCGAGTTAATTTAGGTCGGGATTTGGAATGCACTTTAGTTGTTTAATGACCGCTTGTTGATTGATGATGGTAAGCGCAATAGCTCTAAAAAATCGTTCTACCGGCATCGCACCATCCATCATTTGTTTAAGATCGGCATTGGCCAGAATAAATTTCACATCGGTATGATAGCCAGATGGCTTTATTAACACTTGGGTGTGATCAAGTTGGCTAACAGTCCAGTCTTCTGGGCTATCAACTTGCAACTTGTCTATTTGATTATCGGCGATAAATACAAACGCAAAGCTGTGAATTTTTGATTCGTCCGAATACCAATTTAACGTTAATGCTTGAAAGTTAAACCATGCTTCTAACTTAACAAATAGCGGTGCTTGTTGTTGTTCATCACGTTCGAAAACGCCAACAGAGTTTATCGTAATCGGTAATTGTTCCTGCATTAATAATCTCCTTCTTTTGCAATTTGACCCGCTTTATTTGGCGATAATAAACTGTTTAAAAGGCTACTGGCACCAAATCGAAAATGCTTGTTTGTTAGCCAGTCATGACCAAACATATTTTTTGCTAAATTAACGTATTCAATGGCTTGAGCGTAATTGCCTATGCCGCCGGAGGCTTTAAATCCAATATCGAGATTTGAAGTTTTAATGGTTTCCAACATGTATCTTGCCGCATCTAGAGTGGCATTAATTGGCACTTTACCGGTGGAGGTTTTGATAAAGTCACAGCCGTTTTCAATGCTGATCTCGGATGCGATTTTGATATTACGCTCAGTAACTAATTCACCAGATTCGATGATCACTTTTAACTTTGCGGTATTTTTACAGGCTTCTTTACCCGCCCGCACCACATCAGCCACTCGTTTTGAATCACCCTTAATTAAATCTGAATATGGGATCACCAAATCAATTTCATTGGCACCTTGGATAATTGCACGTTCGGCCTGTTTTAAGCAGACGTCTGGTGAATCTAAGCCCAATGGAAAATTAATGACAGTGGCGATGGCTAATTCTTGGTGTGTATTAAGTTGCGCTAATTGTTCAACAAATTTTGGCCAAATGCACAACGCGGCAACCGGACCAAAGTCAGTGGTTGCCCGATGAGCCAAAGATTCAATGTCGTGCCATTGGTCATTGTCATTTAGACTGGTTAAATCAATAAACGCGATAAGTTCATGGGGAAGCATATTTGGCATTTTATTGAGTTTATAGTGTGACAAATGTGGTTAATAAACGACGTAAATTCTGGCCTGCGATCTTGCCTTGGCTTAACGTTTCGTCGTGGCTCAAATGGTGTTCACTTAAACCTGCAGCTAAATTAGTAATTGCAGCAACTCCACAAACGTTCATGCCGCAATGACGCGCTAAGATTGATTCTGGCACAGTAGACATCCCAACGGCATCTGCCCCTAAAATACGATAGGCGTTAATTTCTGCGGGGGTTTCAAATGTTGGACCTGATACCCAAATATAATTGCCATTAAACAAGTCGATATCTAAGCTATCACCGGCATAACGTAAATTTTTGATGTGTTCATTTTTATAGGTTTCAGTTAAGTCTACAAATCGAGGGCCTATATCAGGATCATTAATACCAACAAGGGGGTTAACACCAGAGAAGTTTAAGTGATCTTCGATGATCATCAAACTGCCTGGGGTCATTTCCGAATTAAGTGAACCTGAGGCATTGGTTAAAATGAGATCGTCTGCGCCCAAAGCTTTAAGGGTTCTAATTGGGATCGCAATTTGGTCGAAGCTTAACCCTTCGTAATAATGAAAGCGGCCCTTCATACACAATACAGGCACATTATTGAGGTATCCCGCGATTAGCTCTCCAGGGTGGCCACTGACTGAACTGACCGGAAACATTGGGATATCTTGATATTTGATCACGATTGGATTGGAAATATCATTAGCAATGTCGGCGAGACCACTGCCTAAAATAATGGCGTATTTAGGTTTAAAGTCGCCAATGTGTTGCTTGATATACTCTGCGCTTGCTAAATATGGTTTATTCACAAAATTCCTTAATGACGATATTTTCGAATTTGGAAAATTACTCCAAATTTAGGGTGGTCTAAATAGTGTAGATCACCTGAATAACTTCGTCTGGTTTGTTCAAATGGATAGTGTTTTAACACGGTTAAATCCAATTTACTGCCATCTATGTTATTTGTCATTAAGTTCTGATCTTCTTTCATAGCCGAAATGACAACAGAAGTTGACAGTGACGCCTCATCCGTTTCATTTTTCTCCAAAAGTGGGTCGATATCGTTTAAAAACAAATCAGTATTTATCTGTTGGGTAACCGGTTCGCGATAATTAAATTTTGCGTCGAGGTAGAGGTAATGATTTAAATGCACGGTAATCGTGCCATCTAATTGCCATGTAGTATCAGGCAGATGCTTTGATTTAGGTGCTTTTAACGTATTGTTTTTAAAATCAACTACAGCGCCGTTTTGAAGTTTTTCCATAAACAATTGAACATTAGTTTTTTCTGCTTTTTGTAAATCAAAAACAGGTTCATTGTAAAGCGTGTTTTGACTGTTTTTGTCGTCAGGCAACGACGTTAATCGGTCTAAAACCGGATCGGTTGATTGCGCTTCTTGTATTGAAAATTTGGGTGTACCGTCGTATCGGAAATCATCGGTGTAATTTTTACCAGCTACAATATAAACAGGTACAGCGCGTTGCTTTGAAAGTCCAGGCTGACGCCACCCCATGTGGATGATTGGTGTAAGGTCTGGTTGGGCTTCTATTTTTTTATAATGGGCCATTAACTGCAGGTTGTCAGGGGACAACAGATAGACATTATGTAAGTCATCAAAATCTGGGCCGGTAGGTCGCTTTTTCATGTCCGTGATTGGCAGGGCTTGATTGTATGTGTTGGTGCTAGTTAGGTTGCCAGATATTAACTGCCAAACAAGCGGCTTTGATTCATTAGGCAACAAACATAAATTGGCGCTAAATTGCCAATTGGAGTCCATTAGTTGTTGATATTGCGTAAACTGCTGATAAAACCGATTAGCTTGTTGAATTTCAGCCAAATCATCCGATAAAGTGATAATTTCAACTTTACCGGCTTCACCTTCGGTAATATCGTTGCCATTTACCATAGCAAAATCAGAGCCTTCAGCGGTGTTATATTGAGAGCCTTCAGCTGTTTTATATAAAGAGCCATCAGCGGTATTTACAGGCTCATTATCGAAGCGCTCGCCATCGATGTCGTCATAAATAGCTTCATCGTTTAAACCTGTTTCATTTTGTTCAGCATAGGCAGGTAAATCCAGTGACTCAGATAGATTAACATAGCTTGGATCAGTAAACGGGTCGCGTTCAGACCAACAATTATCTAAGTTAGCCAAATAACGAGTTAAATCCGGGGTAAACATCGGCGATAACAAATCCCACTTTCTGCGGGGTTTTAAATTTTTAATCGTATTGTCAAAAAGTTCACGCGTCGACGACGCGTCTTTGCGCGCAAATACAATCATTTCAACTTCAAACCAACGACCATCACTGGATTTTATGCCCTCGACTAATTCTTCGGTAGGCACTCGTTGATTTACGGTCTTAGCATCGTCGTCATTATTAATGTCAAAAGCATTAACTGCTAAAGACTGAAAGGCGAATGTTAAACAGACGACTGAAAATAGGGGCTTGGGTAAAAGATTCGGCCGGCGAAACTTAAACATCATGTTGGTTTTACCTTGTGTTCAAAGTCGTTGAGAAGTGAATTTACAAATTTGAGTCTATCTTCCGCATCTTTGTTTTCAATAGCAAATTTTAATTTATTGCCACCATCCAATTTATACGTGTCTGGATGCTGTTGAATGAGTGAGATCAAAAAGATCGGATCAACTGACGTACTTTCCGCAAACTCTATCGAACCGCCTTTCGGGCCGGCTTCAATTTTCGTTATGCCAATGGCTTGTGCACGCTGTCTAAACTCACTTATCCTAAATAGGTTTTTAGTCGCATCGGGCAATAAACCAAATCGGTCGATGAGCTCAATTTTAATATCGTCTAATTCAGGTACGTCAGAACAGGTTGCAATTCGCTTATATAAACTTAACCGTAGATTAACTTCTGGGATATAGCTGTCTGGTAACAGTGACGGAAGGCGCAGTTCGACTTCTGTTTGTTTAGATGTTAGTGCATCTAAGCTGAGCTCTTTCCCTTGTTTTAAAGCTTCTACCGCGTGTTCAAGCATGTCCATATATAGGGTGAATCCAATGGTTTGAATTTGCCCGTGTTGGTCGTCGCCAAGTAACTCACCAGCGCCACGAATTTCTAAGTCGTGTGTTGCTAAGGCAAAGCCCGCGCCGAGATCTTCAAGTTGCTCTATGGCTTCCAAACGTTTAACCGCATCTTTTGAAATTGACTTCGGCGGTGGAGTGAGCAAATACGCATACGCTTGGTGATGGGAACGACCAACGCGTCCTCTAAGCTGATGTAGTTGGGCTAAACCAAGTCGGTCAGCACGTTCCATTATAATGGTATTGGCAGTAGGTACGTCGATACCAGTTTCAATTATTGTGGTGCAGACGATGACATTGTAGCGTTGATGGTAAAAATCACTCATTACCCGTTCAAGTTCGCGTTCACGCATTTGTCCGTGGGCAAAGGTGATCCTAATATCTGGTAATAATGCTTCAATTTCTCGACAACGTTGTTCGATGGTTTCAACATTATTATGTAAAAAGTACACCTGACCACCGCGGCTCGTTTCACGTAATATGGATTCTTTAATTAGCTCCATATCAAATGGTCGTACAAACGTTTTGACGGCTAAACGTTTTTTAGGCGGGGTTGCGATGATGGATAAATCGCGCATGCCACTCATCGCCATATTGAGCGTTCGCGGAATTGGCGTTGCTGTCAGCGTTAATATGTCGACGTTCGCTCTAAGTTTCTTAATGGCGTCTTTTTGCTTAACACCAAAACGGTGCTCTTCATCGATGACCAGTAAGCCTAAGTCTTTAAACTTGATGTTTTCTTGGATCAGTTTATGGGTACCAACAATAATATCTATTGTGCCGTTTTCCAGTTGCTTGAGAATTTCTGTTTGTTGTTTACCTGTTTTAAAACGAGATAATACTTCAACTTTTATCGGCCAATCGGCAAATCGGTCCACAAAGTTTTCAAAATGCTGTTGCGCCAATAACGTGGTAGGAACTAACACTGCCACCTGTTTAGAATCATTGACCGCGACAAAGGTTGCGCGCATGGCCACTTCTGTTTTACCAAACCCAACGTCACCACAGACAAGTCGGTCCATCGCGTTTGGTGAACGCATATCACTAATAACGGCACTAATTGCTTGTTGTTGATCGTCTGTTTCTTCAAATGGAAAACTGGCGCTAAATTGGCGATAAGAATCTTTATCCAAATCGTATTTATAACCCGGTTTTGCCGCGCGCTGGGCATAAATATCTAGCAGTTCTGCGGCAACGTCTTTAATTTTTTCAGCTGCTTTTTTCCGAGCTTTTTCCCATGCGTCGCTGCCAAGCTTGTTTAATGGTGCGGTATCTGAGTCGCCTCCTGAATAACGACTTAATAGATGCAAGTTACCCACTGGTACATACAACTTTGCTGCATTTGAATATTCTATGGCGACAAATTCGCTGCTTAAGCCACCAGCGTCGATGGTTTGAAGTCCCAAATAGCGGCCAACGCCATGCTCTATATGAACAATAGGCTGACCTATGTTTAGTTCCGCTAAATTACGAACTAAGGCGTCTGTCGATATCGATTTACCTTTGCGATGGCGTCGACGTTGAGTGACGCGACCGCCGAGCAATTCCGTTTCAGTGACGATTGAAATGGCATTGTAGGACTCACTCAATAACGTAAAACTGTGTTCAAGTGACGATATAACAATACCGATGTCGCTTTTATTATCGACAAAATCAGATATTGACTGACAAACCGTAGGCTTAATATTGGCTTGTTTTAACAATTCTAAAAGCGTTTCACGTCTACCCGCGGTCTCTACGCTAAATAATACTCGACCATTTTGTTCTTTTTTCTCAAGTATATGAGCAATGATCTTAGTAAAGGGCTGCTTTATCTGACTGTTTATTGCTATGTCGTCAATGACACTGGTATTGGCATTGACATGTCCAGCAGCGGTTTTAACCTCGTTTATAATTTTTATTTGTGGCCACTGTTTAAACTGTGTAAACAGCTCGTTCACGTTTAAAAATAAAGATTTAAGAGGTAAAAGAGGACGAAGTGGGTCGACATTCAAATTGGTGTAACGACGTTCATTGTCACTTAAGTAAAGCTTTGCTTGCGCTTCAATGTCGCCAACAAGCACCAATTGACTGTTGTCTGGAAAATAGTGGAATAAGGTTTCTACCTGATCAAAAAACAGTGGTAGGTAGTATTCGATCCCCGCTGGAAAACTGCCTTCGGTAACTAACTTATACAAGCTGCCTTTTTCATTTCGTACCGGAAATTGCTCACGATAGTTTTGACGGAACAACTCAATACCGGATTTATCGAGTGGGAATTCGTGAGCGGGCAATAAATTAATGTTGTTTATTTTGTCTTCACTACGCTGTGTATCGGGATCGAACGTGCGGATCGTATCAATTTCATCATCAAAAAAATCTAACCTAAACGGCTTTTTACTGCCCATCGGAAAAATATCTAAAATGGAACCGCGCAGAGAATACTCGCCGTGCTCAACGACTTGTTCAACGTTGCGGTAGCCATTTAACTGCAGTTGTTTGCTTATTTGGTTAATGTTGTAGGTATCACCAACATGGTAAATAAAGCTATTTTGCTCTATGTAACGTTTAGGGGCGATAAAGTGCAACATAGTTGCCACCGGCACAATGACAATGCCTTTGGTCAACCTTGGCAATTGGTGCAGTGTTAACAGACGTTGGGAGATGATGTCCTGGTGCGGCGAAAATGTATCGTAGGGTAAGATCTCCCAATCGGGAAACGTAAATACAGGTAACTGATATAACTTAGTTAACGACCGGATCTCAATTTCTAGTTTGTGGGCCTGTGGGGTATTTTCAGTTACAACAATTGTCACGCGCTCGCTATGCAGCGCCGCTTCAACGATGGCTATAGACTTACTTGAACCTGCTAATCGACTCCAGGATACTCTATCAATTTTTGACGATTGATCTTTGCTCTTTGGAAATGGCAGGTTTAACAGACGCGGAAATTGAGCGGGGGCACTAGTTTGTTTGGTCACCATGCATCCTAATACTAGATATAATTACAGTTATTGTAACGTGATTGTGTTTTGGATGTAAGTGCCTTTTACGTTCGTATTTAAACAAACTCAAAGCTGCTTACACCCCGCTTATTTAACAAGTCTTGATAAGACAAACGGACCTAGATTTCTGCCAAACAGGTGCTTAACCGAGCAAAAATCCAATGAGTGTTAATCTCGGTACAACTTAAGTAAATCTTGATAATGGTCGATTCGGCGGTCTCTTAAATAAGGCCAAATACGCCTTACTTGTTCGCTGTGGCTTAAATCTAATTCAACCGCTAACGTACTTGTATCATCGCTTGGCGCGTGGGCCAGTAACTCACCTTGAGGCCCAGTAATAAAGCTGTTGCCCCAAAATTGGATTCCTTCACTTTGGTCACTTGGATCTGATTCATGGCCGACTCGATTACAGGATATCACTGGAATACCATTGGCAACCGCATGGGCGCGTTGGGAAATCATCCAAGCATCAAGTTGGCGTTGTTGTTCAGCGTTATCGTCACGCGGATCCCAGCCGATGGCCGTGGGATAAATTAACACATCAGCACCGGCTAATGCCATTAAACGAGCGGCTTCTGGAAACCATTGATCCCAGCAAACTAAAACACCGAGTTTACCCACAGACGTTTGAATAGGTTCAAATCCTAAATCACCCGGGGTGAAATAGAATTTTTCGTAAAAACCGGGATCGTCAGGGATATGCATTTTACGATATTTACCCGCGATAGAACCGTCTGATTCGATGACGACTGCGGTATTGTGGTAAAGACCCGCAGCTCGTTTTTCAAATAACGATGTGACAATGACAATACCGAGCTCTGCCGCAAGCTTGCCATACAGAGTGGTAGATGGGCCGGGAATAGACTCAGCTAAGTCAAAGTGATCGGTATCTTCTACTTGGCAAAAATACAGCGACCTATGTAACTCTTGTAAAACGACTAATTGCGCTCCTTGCTCAGCCGCTTGTTTAACAGCGTTAACGGTCGCGTCAACATTGTGGTCAATATCTGCAGTATTATTTAATTGAATAGCCGCAACTGACAAATGTTTGGTTTTATTAGACATGAATTAACCCCTTTGGCAATTGCATGGTTAAACAGTGAAGGCTGCCATATTGTTCGATGACGGTACGGCAATTGATGGCAATGATTTTATGTTCAGGAAACGCACTTTGTATGACGTCCATAGCAACTTGATCTTGATTGTCACCATAAGTCGGGACAAGGACAGCACCGTTAATGATTAAAAAGTTGGCGTAGGTTGCTGGAAGCGGTTCACCTTCATCGTTATAGATTGGCTTAGGTGAGGGCAGAGGAAACAAAGTATACGACTTTCCCTGTGCATCGGTAGCATCTTTGAGTTCTTGTTCCATCGTTTTTAGTGCCGAATAGGCGTCTGCCGTTGGATCATCGCAGGTGACATAAGTGATGCCCTTGGGCGTAAATCTTGCCAACGTGTCTATATGAGCGTCGGTGTCGTCACCTGGTAAGTGTCCCTGTGATAACCAAATCACTTTCTCTATATGGAATACTTCTTTTAGCGCATCTTCAATTTGTTGTTTTGACAATTGATCATTGCGGTTTTTATTTAATAAACAAATTTCGGTCGTTAATAATGACCCTCTGCCGTCAGACTCAATACTGCCGCCTTCTAATACAAAGTCGACATTTTGATATTGCTGCAAATTGACAAACGGTTGCTGAATTAAATGCAGATTAATTTGGTCATCTAGGTTAGCGTCGTACTTTGCACCCCAAGCATTAAAGGTAAAGTCGAGGACTTTAGTTTCACCTGCCTCATTTACTAAGGTAATAGGCCCATGATCCCTTGCCCAAGTATCATTGCACGGCGCAATAAAGGTTTTGACCATTTTGGAAGCACCGAGGCTGGAAAGCCGATCGTTAACCGCTTGTTCAACTGAAATATCATGGCAAGCTATTACCACAGGTTGAAATTGGGTGATTGCGTTTACGATGTCAACATATGTCGATTCGATTTCTGCTAACCAAGGTTGCCAATCGGTTTTGGCATGAGGCCAAGTGAGTTGAATTGCTGATTGTTCGTGCCACTCAGCGGGTAGCTTATAGGTCATTTACGTATCCTGATTTAACGACTTAGATTGAGTTTTTTTCAATAATTGTTTCGACTGTTGGTGCAAAGAAGCTCGTACTATGCTTTCTCTGTCTTCCTCTCGAATTTTCCGAAATACCATTGTATTGAGGTATTTTACTTCATCTTCTTCTGATTTGTCTTCACAGCTGACTAACTTAGATAAACAAAAAACCGCAGTGGCTTCATCATCAAAAAATAATTTGCAGGTAAACCATTGATCAATTTGCCATGGTTTGTCGGTGTAAAAAGTAAAACCACCGCCACCATAGCTAAATGTAGTGTACTGATCACCAGTTTCATCCTCAGATTGCAATATGTAACTCATCATCAAGTCGATTTTACGAGATTGGGCCTTGAGATAGTTTGCAAGGGGCTCGATAACGTCCCCTAACTGCCGGAGCGGACGTAACATGGTTTGTTCCATGCCTTTCATTTCAGAAGCAATTTTATAAGGCACCGGGATTGAACGGTCAAATGCTTCATCAGAAGGGAGAGTGGACCAATCGCCACCTAGTGTAATATTGACATTAACTCGATGTTCCAACTGAAAATATTCATTAAATAGCTGTAAATCTTGATCCGTCATAGCCCATCTTCTAACTTGTACTTTGAATTTGAAACACATATTATCGAACCCTGACTCAAGCTTCATCTCTTTCTTTTAAAAGTTTCAAAATCTTACATGCAAATACCTATTAGTTTATACATAGCAAGCCGTTACGCTAAAGCCTCTCAAGGCGGAAAGTTCATTGGTTTTATCTCATTATTTTCCACTTTAGGAATTGCCTTAGGCGTAATGGCACTGATCATTGTGGTGTCGGTTATGGATGGTTTTGAAGGTTTATTAAAACAACGTATGCTTGGTGCGGTGCCACACATCACCATTACGGCCAAACAGCACGAGGCCAATCAAGTTAATAATCAAAACGATTTTCTTACTCATATTAACCAAACTATTGACTCGTTGGGGTTAAATGACCATGTTATTCAAACCTTACCTTTGGTTCAAAGCCAAGCCATAGTGCAAATGCCAGCTGATTTAAAAGGCATGATAGTGCAGGGCATTCAAGACACACAACATATCCCGGTGGCGATAAAAAACTTTATTGTTCAGGGCGACTGGCAGAATTTATTAGATAAAAGATTTGGCATCGTTATCGGCCGGTATTTGGCAATGGAATTTGGACTAGGAATTGGTGATCAAGTTCGGATTATTGTCAGTGGCGCAAGTCATTATACGCCTTTAGGCCGGATGCCTGCGCAGCGAAAATTCACTGTAGTGGGGATATTTGAAACAGAAAGCGAAATTGACCAGCAATTGATATTATCGCGTTCAGAAGATTTAAATCGTTTAATGCGAAAGCCTAAAACCGATTACGAAGCCATTCGATTGGTACTCAATGACCCATTTATTGCACAGAATGTAAGTCAGCAATTAACTTCTCAATTACCCGCAGAACAATATTCGGTTGAGAATTGGCATAAGACCCATGGCAAATTATTCGATGCGGTGAAAATGGAAAAGAACATGATGTGGTTTATGTTGAGCCTGATCATTGCTGTCGCCGCATTTAATATCGTTTCGTCATTAGTGATGATGGTGACGAAGAAGCAGGGCGAGATAGCTATTTTAAAGACCCAGGGCATGAAAAACGCGACAATAGCCCGGATATTTACCTTACAAGGTGCTTTTAATGGCGTCTTAGGTGCAACAATTGGTGGTGTGTTAGGCACGTTGTTAACTGCAAATTTAAATACATTGACGTCCATCGCGGGCATCAATTTATTAGGGGTCCCTGGCATGGGACTGCCCATTGAAATAAATCCTTTTAAGGTCTGCGTTATTTTGCTTTTTGCTGTTGTCTTGGCTTTATTGGCAAGTATTTACCCTGCCAAAAAGGCGGCCTCTTTAAAACCAGCGGATGTTTTGCGTTATGAATGATACTACGATAGATCAGGTGACTGATCACAAAAAAGTACACCAAACCAGTCAACCTATTGTTAACTGCACCAATTTGAAAAAGTCTTATAGTGAAGGCACTGGCCGTCAGGCTAAGTTGGTAACTGAAGTACTAAAAGGGGTGGACTTAACTATAGCGCAGGGCGAACAAGTGGCCATCTTAGGACAATCGGGCTCGGGTAAAAGCACCTTATTGCATTTAATGGGTATGCTAGATGAACCAACCGAAGGTCAACTCTTTATTAATAACGTTGATGTCACTCAATTATCCGATGATAAAAAAGCCCAATTTAGAAACCAAAATATGGGATTCATCTACCAGTTCCATCACTTGTTAACAGAATTTAGTGCACTTGAAAATGTTGCAATGCCACTGTTAATTAGTGGGGTTGTGAGAAAAGTGGCATTGGAGAAAGCTAAAGTTTTATTAGAGGATGTTGGTTTAGGGCATAGGTTAAGTCATAACCCCTCACAAATGTCCGGTGGTGAGCGTCAACGTGTCGCGATTGCGCGGGCACTTGTGAACAATCCGTCATTAGTCTTAGCTGATGAGCCAACGGGCAATTTGGATAAAAAAAATGCCGAGCACGTTTTTGATTTGTTTTTAAAACTTAATCAACAAAGCAATACTACCTTAGTTGTGGTAACCCACGACTTGTTACTTGCCGAGCGGTTTGACCGAATTATCCAACTCGACGACGGCGTTATCGTGTGATGAAGAATTATCAGTCAAATTGGGTATTGGCCTTTACCTTTGCCAAGCGTTTTTATAATGCGTCATTTGAGAATCGATACATTCGGTTTATTAATCGTGCGTCGCGGGTGGGTATTGCATTAGGTGTCGCCGCACTCATTATCGGGTTGTCGATAATGAATGGTTTTGAACGAGAATTAAAAAATACCCTATTGTCCGTGATCCCAGACGCTGAGTTCGAAGCGGTATCCGGGAAACTCGACAATTGGCAAGACACGTTAGACCGAGCTAGCCAACATGCTCAATTTAAAGCCGGCGGCCCTTATATAAAAGTAAACGCGATGTTGCAAAAACAGCAACGATTAGACGCGGTTGTCCTGCACGCTGTAGACCCTGAGTTGGAACAACAAGTGTCTAAATTACCGCAGATGATCGTGACTGGCCAATGGCTAACATCTGATGGCGTGGTTTTAGGCAAAGGTTTAGCAGAACGGTTGGGTATCTCGTTAAATGACAATATAGAGTTGCTTATCCCTAGTATTAACGAACAGGGCGGCTTTAGTGCGCCGCAGTATTTAAGACTTAATGTGGAAGGCATTTACCAAGTTGGTGGGCAACTGGATTATGGTCAAGTATATGTAAGTCTCTCAACACTACAGAATTTATTTGGATGGGAACCGCAACATGCGGAAGGCGTTAAAGTTGCTTTAGTCGACCCGTTTCAAGCCCGAGTTGTGGCAAACGAAATTGGCAGTAAATTATTTGACTATGTTTACGTTCTCGATTGGTTTAGAGCCAATGGCCATGTTTACAATGACATCGTTTTGGTCAAAGACATTATGTACTTAGTTATGGTCTTAGTGATGGCGGTGGCATGTTTTAATATTGTGTCGTCGTTGACCATGGCGGTTCAAGAAAAATACTCCGATATTGGGATTTTAAAAACGATGGGATTAACCGACGTCGTTGTGATCCGTATATTTACTTTAATGGGCTTATTAACGGCGGGGAAAGGAGTTTTGTGGGGGGTGTTGTTTGGTGTCGTCATTGCCGCCTACCTACCAGAGATCTTCAGCGTAGTTGAATACTTATTTGGGTTTAGTGCGCTGGATGGTGATGTGTATTTTATTAACTATATCCCAAGCGAGATCATGATTAACCAAGTGCTTATTGTTGCACTAACGGCAATAGTCGTTGCCTATCTTGCGACGATTTACCCGTCTAAACAAGCTGGTAAATTACAAACCATTGAACTGCTACAATCATAGTTATGAAACTTGCTCCTACGTAGAAAGCAATTCTACTTTGTTTATGCTTTTAGCGGGTTGCAATACAAAAAAGCGCGATGAGTTATTCATCGCGCTTTTTGGATTTCTAGCTTGGCAGTTTTCAAACTAAGCTTGCTTATACGCTGTATTTCCGCACTAACCCTTTATTTGCCAGCTACAGGTTTGTCCTGCAAAAAATGGAACGATTGGCTCGCCATTTGGTAGGATAATTTGCTCAGGAATAGTCCAGTCTTGTTTTTCAAGCGTTATCGTATCGGTATTACGTGGAAGACCATAAAAATCGGCGCCGTAGTGCGAGGCAAAACCTTCTAGTTTGTCCAGTGCACCAAGTTCGTCAAATACGTGAGTATACAGCTCAATCGCACTCCAAGCGCTATAACAACCGGCACAACCACAGGCATTTTCTTTTGCTCGTTTTTCATGAGGCGCAGAATCTGTTCCTAGGAAAAACTTACTGTTACCAGAGGCAACAACGGCACGTAAAGCCTGTTGATGAATGTTACGTTTTAAGACAGGTAAACAATAGTTATGCGGTTTAACACCACCCACTAATAAATCGTTTCTATTAAGTAGTAAATGTTGCGGGGTAATTGTAGCGGCGACATTGTCACCGGCGGCAATAACAAACTCTGCGGCGTCTTTTGTAGTGATATGTTCAAATACAATTTTTAGTTCAGGAAATGCCGCGACAATACGAGTTAAATGTTGGTCGATAAACTCTTTTTCACGGTCAAAAATATCAATGTGGTTGTCGGTAACTTCACCGTGGATCAGCAACAACATACCTTGTTTTTGCATCTCTTCAAATATCGGAAATAATGCGTCTAAAGCACTTACTGCGGCATCTGAATTTGTTGTTGCACCAGCAGGATACAGTTTTGCCGCGACGGCCCCAGCGGCCTTAGCATCGGCAATATCTTGTTGAGTTGTTTGATTGGTTAGATATAACACCATGAGCGGTTCAAATTGACTGCCAGCAGGACGGGCAGCAAGAATACGTTCGCGGTACGCATTAATATCAGAGGCATTGGTCACAGGTGGCACCAAATTAGGCATTACGATGGCACGCTGGAAACAACGAGCTGTTGCAGCTACGGTTTCTTTTAAGATGTCGCCATCGCGAAAATGAAGGTGCCAGTCGTCTGGTTTTTGAATTGTAATGGTGGTCATAGGGAGTCCTAACGAAGTTACTTTGACTTATTGAGCGATCAGAATTTCTCAATTATACAGCAAAGTCGGTTTAATGTGGTTAATCAAACCGACGTATTGATTCTAAACCAGATTATTTGGTTCGATTAGCGCGTTCTTCTTGGCGTAAACGCCATGCTTTGGCAACGGAATAGCGCCATAACCAGTTGATCCCAAAGTAGCCAATTATGGCACTTACCGATGAGACAATAAAACAACCAAAAATAAAGGTGGGGCCAATGGTGGATAAACTCTGCACCAACCAGTCCCAACTTGGTTCAAACGCAAATTCGTAACCTGTATCGCCTAAGATCATTTCTCCCACTAAATAACAACCATAAAACATCGGCGGCATCGTCAGCGGGTTACTTATCCATACAAGGGCTACAGACAAAGGTAAATTTACCTTAAAGACAATTGCGCCAACAGCGGATAACCACATTTGAAATGGAATAGGAACAAAGGCGTTAAATAATCCAACGGCAAATGCGCCGCGGGCTGATTTTCGGTTTAAGTGCCACAAATTAGCATCGTGTAAAAGGGAGCCAAACATATTGACGGCACGATTCTTTTTGATCGAATGGGGATCTGGTAAGTATTTTTTTATAAATTTTCTAGGCATAACTTTGTAATCAGATGAGATCTGTACCTAAGTGTTGGAAACACAATCTATATTTAATTTGTGTGCGTAAGGTACATCAATTTTTATTAATTGTAATTAACGAATTATGACAAAAATCCAAGGAAGGGCATTTTGTTAGCAAATATTGTGTATTACCTGTTTGGTCATTGGCTAGGAATAAACAGTCCCATTGTCTTGCCGTTTATCGTATTGGCTATTGTTTTATTGTTAGCTGTTGCAATGCTAATTGTCTGTTGGTTGAGCACCTTATTGTCACCGCAATCACGACGTCGATGTTTGCATTTGATGTTTCTAATTTTAGGGTTTTCAGTGCCCCAATTGTATGGCAATTATTACTATAACGACTGGCGACCGCATTTAGGTAAACAGACATATCAAATTGAAGGGGTTGTTCTAAATCGCTTGGCAAAACCTTATGGCGATGTGGTTTATTTAGGGTTAACCAAAGTTAATAACAAGCCTATATCCTCTTTTTGGGGTTATAAAAAAGTAAAAGTACTGTTTACCACAAGTCATTTAAAAACCATTGATAGGATTGATTTAAACGACACTTTACGATTAACCGCTAAACTGAGCCAAATTACAGGCTATGAAAATCGGTTTGGCTTTAATTATACCCAATGGCTATTTGGTCATAGGGTATTGGCCACGGGAAGTTACAAACAAGACTTTACACAAACAGCCATCAGCGACCAGTCGAGTCAAACTGCGTTAGGCAAGTTGAAGCAGGTGTTAAGTCAATATCAATACGGCAAGTTTATATTGGCATTGGTCGTCGCGGATAAGTCTTTATTTGAACAAGAGGATTTTAAGCAACTTCGTAATTGGGGAATTAGCCATTTGTTCGCAATATCTGGCCTGCATATCGGTATTTTAATGGGCTTGATGATTATAATTTGTAGGCAACTGTCACGCGTTTTACCGATGTTTTGTTCGATGAAGTTTTGCCATTTTGTAAGTGTATTGCTTATTTGGTGGTATCTAGCCATTTTAGACTTCCCCGTTTCAGCCACCAGAGCCACTTTACTATTAACGTTTGGGTTAAGTTTGTTGCACTGCCGTTTGTATTTGCAGGCATTTAACCTTATAGGCATAGTCATGGTAGCGAGTTTGGTGATTGATCCAACCAATATGGTAAAACCGGCTTGGTGGTTAAGTGTGTCAGCCGTATGCAGCTTATTTTTGATCATCCGTCTGTGGCCAAATTCATCCGAGCAGACATTTGATGAGGTAGTTAAACAAGAGGATGAACAAGCGAATAAACAAGAGGATGAACAAGAAGAAAATGCAAGGGGCTGTGGTGGCAAAGCGGTCAGTCATGTTGTTTGCAATAAAGGAGCTTTGATAAACAAAATTAACAAACACACCGCTTTGAAAATTGTCGTTATGCCTTTTGTTTTGTCATTTTCACGTAATAAACAGAGAATAATTTCGATAGCAAATAACGTGATACTAAATTTGCAGCGGCTTTTTATTTTACAGGTGGCGTTAACACTAGGTATGTTGCCCGTTGTCATTTATTGGATGCAAGGGATACCATTTCTTGGGTTAATTAATAACATTATAGTCATTCCTTTATTTAGTCTTGTCATCGTACCTGCGATATTTGTAGGGACAATTGTTGAGTTAATTAGCGGCTCAAAGGGGAATTGGATCTACCAAATTGTCGATGCAATATTTGACCGGTTATGGATGGTGTTAGATTTTATTCCTTATAATGATATCTGGGTTATTCTGCCGGAATATTTTGCCTGGCCTGTATTGGTCATACTCATTTTACTTGTGTGGTGTCATTCGATATCCGTTTTTTTTCGTCGGCGCTGGTTTCATGTAATAGGGGTTCTATGTGCTTGCGTGTTTATCCCATTGCACAGTTTTGTTACAACGAAGGTTTTTAACAAAACGACAACAATACGTATTTTTGATGTCGGACAGGGAACTAGTGTTTTAATTTCCAACAATCAAACAAACATGCTTTATGATCTCGGTCCCGTGTTTCAGTCAGGTTCGAGTGCGACACGTCATGCGGTTAAGCCAATGTTAGACAATCTGTTAATTGATACATTGGACCTTGTTGTTGTCTCCCATAGTGATACTGATCACCGTGGTGATTTGTCCGTACTTGATACACTAATCATTAAACAGCATTTGAATGGCTGTAAACAATTAGCGTCCTTACAACATACCTATTCTCAGTCTGGATTCGAACTGACCTTGTTGTGGCCAACCAGCGCGATTTTAACAAAAGCTGCCCATATTGAACCCGAAACTAACAGCGCCGCTATCGAAAAAGACCACACGTTAGCTAATGGGATAGCCAACTATACTGACAATGCTTTGTCCTGCGTCATAAAGATAAAAGATCAAAGTTCAGGTAAGTCGCTGTTATTAACAGGTGATATCGACTTAAATGTTGAGAAAGCCCTTAGTGAGATGCATTTGGCTAAAAAGGTAAACTTAAATAGCGATATTGTTATGTCGTCTCACCATGGCAGTAAGTTTGGCTCTAGCACATTATTTTTACGATTAGTCGCACCTAAGCTTGTTATTCATAGTGCAGGACCCAATAATCGATTTAACTTTCCGCACCCAGACGTCTTAAATCGTATTGCAGAACTTGGCATAGAGCAGTATTCAACAAGTCATTTAGGGGAGATTGTTATTACTTTACAAAAACAAACGTTAAGCTTTGGTCATGTTAATTTTCAGTTGAATATGTGGAGTCCATACTGGAAAAGACAAAATCCTTTTAGCATTCACGACCAAATAAGATAGAATCCACTTTTAGTTTAAATTAATTAGTTAACGGACAAACTTTTGGCAGAAAAGTATACCAGTACGTTTAAGCGTTTATTCAGCTACGTCAAACCATTTAAACTCGTTTTTAGTATTGCCATCATAGGTATGGTCGGCAATGCTGCCATCGACGCGTTATTTATTTCTCAGATACAAACTTTCATCGACGAAGGGATCACGGGCAAAAGCAGCGATGTGTTGGCCTACGCCCCGTTATTTGTGATCATTGTATTTATACTCCGTGGATTAACCAATTTTATGGCGACTTACGGTCTAGGCTGGGTCGGCTCAAATGTTGTTATGTCGCTACGCCAAGAATTATACGAAAAGATAATGAACTTGCCGGTGAGTTATCATGACCAAACATCGACAGGCAGCTTGATTTCAAAGATCACTTACGACACCGAACAAATAGAAAATGCGGCAAGTAAAGCTCTAATGGTATTGGTCCGCGAAGGGGCTTATGTAATCGCGCTATTGGGGATCATGTTTTACCATTCGTGGCAATTAAGCATAGCGATTTTTGTATTGGTGCCAATTGTGGCTGTGGTCGTCAGTTTAGTGACAAAACGCTTTAGGGTCATTTCAAAACGCATTCAACAAGCCATGGGAAATGTAACGCGCCAATCAGAACAAATGGTATCTGGACATAAGGTAATTCTCGCGTTTGGTGGTCAAGAAAAAGAGACGGAAGAGTTTAAAAACGTTAATAACAATAATCGTCAGCAACGAATGAAAATGGTTGCAACTAAATCGTTGAGCGTGTCGAGCATTCAAATCATTGCCTCGTTTGCGTTAGCCTCGGTATTGTATCTTGCCGCCCAGCCAGACATGTTAAGCAGTCTTTCACCTGGTACCTTTACCGTTGTTATCACATCGATGATGACGTTACTTCGCCCGTTAAAGCAACTAACCAATGTGAATTCCGAGTTTCAACGTGGCTTAACAGCGGCGCAAAGTGTTTTTGAAATACTTGATTTAAACGCAGAACCTAATAACGGCACAAAAGTATTAGAAAAAGTGTCTGGCCAAATAACTTTTAACAATGTTGGTTTTGCATATTCAGGAACCGACACTAATGTCATAGAAAACCTTAATTTAGAAATAGAAGCCGGTTCCACTGTGGCATTTGTAGGTCGTTCAGGCTCTGGCAAAACGACGATATCAAATTTTATTCCACGCTATTACTCTCCAGGTGCTGGGGTTATAAGTCTTGATGGGGTTGATCTTGAAGATTTGGAATTAAATAACCTTCGTTCCCACATTGCATTAATGTCACAGCACGTAGTGTTATTTAACGACACAATAGCCAATAACATTGCCTATGGCTTAAAAGAAGTCTCACGTGCTGAAATAGAAAACGCAGCGAAATTGGCGCATGTTATGGAATTTGCATCGAGTAAAGCTGAAGGCTTAGATTTTATGATCGGTGAAAACGGCAGTGCATTATCGGGTGGTCAGAGACAACGAATTGCGATTGCCCGCGCATTATTGCGTAATGCACCAATATTTATTATGGATGAAGCGACCTCAGCCTTAGATACAGAGTCAGAACGTGCCATTCAAGATGCGTTAAATACACTAATGAAAGACCGAACCAATATTGTAATTGCCCACCGTTTATCGACCATCGAAAACGCCGATAAAATTGTGGTAATGGACCAAGGTCGTATATTAGAGCAGGGCAAACATGCCGAATTATTAGCACAAAACGGGGCATATGCTGCGTTGTATCAACTGCAGTTCAGTGAAGGCTCAGCGTAGTGCGTTGGATAGAACAAGGCTGGTACAACAAGTCATTAAAAGTTTATGTATTGTTGCCATTTATGGTGGTCTTTTACGTCATTTATAAAATACGACTCGGGTTATTTAAACTTGGCGTGTTAGCACAAGTTCGAGCCGATATACCGGTTATTGTCGTTGGTAATATATCCGTTGGTGGTACAGGTAAAACACCTTTTGTAATTTACCTAGTTAAACTATTACACAGTATGGGCTACACACCCGGAATAGTGAGTCGTGGGTACGGTGCTAAATCCGATCCTACAATGCCATTTCCCCGTAGTGTTAACCCTCAGATGCAAGTTGACTATTCAGGTGATGAACCAAAGTTAATGGCACTGCGAACCAAGGTGCCGGTTGTCATTAGCCCAGTTCGTTCTGAAGCCGTTGCCTATTTAACGCAGCAATTTAGTTGTGACATTGTGATCTCAGACGACGGACTTCAGCATTACCAAATGGCCCGTGACGTTGAAATTGTCATTGTTGACGGCCAACGTCAATTTGGTAATGGCTGGATGTTGCCAGTAGGGCCACTGCGAGAGCCCAAAACTCGACTAAACTCAGTAGACCTTATCGTTGAAAACAGCGGATTTAGCTCAAACGGTGACTACCAACAAATTGCTGGTGGCATTGTTCATATTACTCAAGATAGCACTGTAGATATCGAAGACTTCTCAAATGGAGTGCATCTGGTAAGTGGTATAGGCAATCCGCAACGTTTTGAACAAACGTGCAAGGAATTAGGGATTAATACATTGAGTACCAGTTGGTTTGACGACCATCATGCATTCAGTATTGCTGATTTTGCTAAGTTTGGTTCAGAAGACATCATTTTAATGACGGAAAAAGACGCTGTTAAATGTCGCGAATTTGCGCAACCTAATTGGTATGTGCTACCAATCGACGCGAAAATTTCAGATACATTAGAACAAAAAATTAAACACATAATTGTCAATAAATGCGGCAGTGTTAAAAACGACAACCGCAATACAAGCAGGAAATAACAATGGCATTTGATATTAAATTATTAGACATTTTGGCTTGCCCGATTTGTAAATCAACGTTGAATTACCAAAAGCAACAAAACGAATTGATCTGTAAACTCGACAGAATTGCTTATCCAATTAAAGATGATATCCCGGTGATGTTAGAAGGCGAAGCGCGTCAACTCACCATCGAAGAAATAGAAGCGTTAAAATAAACCAATCAATCTCATTTCTGTCGCGGTCTTGTTTGCACAATACGTAAGGTTTATTACTGCGGCTAGATAAGGAAACCTATGTCTACCAAAGCAAAATTTGTTGTTGTGATCCCAGCACGATACGACTCGTCTCGTTTACCCGGAAAGCCATTAGCTGACATAGGGGGTAAACCTATGGTGCAGTGGGTTCATGAGCGTGCCGTGGCAAGTGGCGCCGATAGAATAATTGTGGCGACGGATGATGAAAGAGTCAAAACAGTAGTTGAGCAATTTGGTGGTGAAGTGTGTTTAACCCGCAAAGATCACGACTCAGGAACCGAGCGGTTAGCTGAAGTTGTCGAAAAATATGGTTTTGATGAGCAAACGATTGTAATCAATGTTCAGGGGGACGAGCCGATGATCCCATCTGTGAACATCAGTCAACTTGCCAACAACCTAGCAGCACTTGATGCCGAGTTAGTAAAAATGGCAACATTGGCGGAACCGATTTGTTCAGTAGCTGAGCTTAACAACCCAAATGTCGTTAAAGTGGTTACCGACGAACAGGGACTTGCAATGTATTTCTCTCGCTCTGCAATTCCATTTGACCGTGACAATACAATGGCAATCAGTGACTACCCCTATTTACGTCATATTGGTATTTATGCCTATCGCGCGGGTTTTATAAAACAATATGTGAGTTGGCAACCAACAGCATTAGAACAAATTGAGTCGTTAGAACAGCTTAGAGTTTTATATCACGGTGAAAAAATTCATGTCGCCCCAGCGGTTGAGCCACCGCCAGCGGGCGTGGATACAGCTGAAGATTTAGAACAAGTACGCCGCTTAGTTGCGAGTTTAAAAGCACTATAATGCAAACTTCAAATGAACACCTCAATACAATTGACGTGGTTTACAGCCACGACGATTTTTATGTAGCGGTAAAACCTCACAACGTTAACTTTCACGATGAAGGGGATACCGGCAATGGCTTTTTTAATCGATTAAAAACCCAATGCAACGAAGTATTATTTCCCGTGCACCGACTCGATAAACTCACCAGTGGGCTGGTTATCGTAGCGAGAACTAAAACGGCCGCCCAGTGGTTTCAGCAAGCCTTTGAGCAAAACCAAATTGAAAAACTCTATTTAGCCTGTTCCGGTCATAAACCTAAAAAGAAGCAAGGTTCTGTCATCGGAGATATGGCTAAATCTCGAAATAGTGCCTGGAAGTTGCTGAAAACGACATTAAACCCTGCGGTTACTAAATTTTTTTCCTGGGGGGATGAAACCCAAAGTCGTGCTATTCGCTGGTTTTTAATTAAACCAGAATCAGGCAAAACACATCAGATACGAGTCGCATTAAAGTCAATTGGTGCGCCAGTTTTAGGCGATACTCTATATAGCGGTGCAGAGGCTGAGAGAGGGTATTTACACGCTTTTTCGCTTAGATTTGACTACCAAGGTACACCGGTAGAACTAACTCAAATGCCTTCTACTGGTGAGTATTTTTTGACGATGCCGCAAACGGTATTAACTGCTTTAACTTCAGGGTTTGATCTTAAATGGCCCAAATCAAAATCGTTTCAGAAACCCACAAATGTGGCGACTGGAAGTGGTGGATCTGTTCTAAAACAAAATCAAATTGAAAATAAAATATGAGTAATTACGAAACCCGATTTGGCGGCATTGCGCGTCTATATGGAATACAACAAGCTCAGTGGATACAACAGGCTCACTTTTGTGTTGTGGGTATCGGAGGTGTGGGTACTTGGGTTGCAGAAGGGCTTGCCCGCAGTGGCATAGGGAAAATTACGCTCATTGACTTAGACGATATATGTACAACCAATACCAATCGTCAAATTCATGCCATGCAAGATACGATAGGTAAAGCCAAAGTTGACGTTATGGCAGATCGTATCAAGGCAATTAATCCAGATTGTGACGTGACCTGCATAGAAGATTTTGTCACTGCGGATAATTTAGCTGAAATTTTTGGTCAAAAAGACAATGTAAAATTTGATCTCGTCATCGACGCTATAGACAGCATCAATGCCAAAACTGCCATGATTGCCCATTGTAAACGCAATAAACTGCCTATCATTGTCACAGGTGGCGCTGGAGGCCAAATCGACCCAAGTGCCATTGAATATGGTGACTTGGCAAAAACAACACACGATCCGTTATTATCTAAAGTGCGTAATTTATTGCGACGGGACTTTAATTTTTCAAAAAATACCAAGCGTAAATTTGCAGTTGACTGCGTGTATTCAACTGAACAGTTACGCTATCCGCAACTTGACGGTTCAGTTTGCCAAGCAAAAGCATCGGCAGAGGGCAGTACACGTTTAGATTGTAATTCAGGTTTTGGCGCGATTACTATGGTCACGGGGTCATTTGGCTTTTTTGCCGCCTCAAAGGCAATTCAAAATTACCTCAGTAAAAAGACAAGGGAACTGGAAGAGTAATCATGGCAATGTTAATTAATATTCCTGGGCGACCTTTGAACAAATTGATCAATAAGCTCAGTGAGTATATCAACCCAGACGATATTCATGTGTGGCCAAATGTGCCTGATAAAAACGCAATTAATTTTGCCTTAGTTTGGAAACATCAAGCCGGTTCGCTAAATGACCTTCCGTCATTAGCTGGAATTTCGTCGTTTGGCGCGGGGGTAGATTCAATTCTAGCGGACTCGGAGCTCCCTAATGTCCCTTTGGCCCGTATTGTTGACCCCGACCTTGCTGACAATATGGCAAATTTTGTTTATACCATGATCCAACACCACAAATTACGTTTGGCGCAGTTTGGTCAGCAGCAAAGCAGCGCAACTTGGAAACCTAAAAGCCCACGCCGAAATAAGCACGTGGGAATATTGGGACTTGGTCAACTTGGTCAAGCCACAGCGAGACTGTTAGTGCAACAGGGGTTCACAGTTTCAGGCTGGAGTGCTTCTAAAAAAGCCCTACCTAACGTTTTTTCATATACAGGTGAGGAAGGGTTAACAACGCTTCTGACTCAAAGTGATTATTTGGTTTGTTTGTTACCATTGACGGCGCAAACGACAAATATTTTGAATTACAATAATTTGAGTCAATTGCCACAGGGCGCGGCGGTGATTAATGTTGCCCGAGGTGAACACCTTGATGATGACGCGCTTATTACTTTATTAAATAGTGGCCACATTGACACCGCGTATTTAGATGTCTTCAAACAAGAACCCTTGCCAAAAGAACACAAGTTTTGGCAACAAAAAGGGATTTTTATAACCCCTCATGTTTCGGCCGTCACCAATGTTGAAACTGCGGTAAGTCAAATTATCGAAAACTACCACCGGGTTAATGCTGAACAACCGATGTTAAACTGTATTGACCGTGAGTCAGGTTACTAATTTAAACCCATTTTAATGGGTTTTAGTACTCATGTTTTACTAGCAACTATTAGCCACAAAACCAAAGCACAACATACCAAAACATGACCGCTATATGCGGTAGGGCAACAGTTGGGCGCAAAGCGTTTTTGCCATAACTTAATATAAGACCCAAAGTGCTTGGGCGAGTCAGTAAAAACGCTGAATTAAACTGGAAAGCTTGGGTATCGTTAGTAATTTGGCTGTCACCTAATGATTCATTATTTGCTGTTTTATCATCAGCGACTATGTCAGTTGGTCGCAGCGCATCTTCCAACATCAGCAATCTATCTTCTATACGAAATTGAAAGGTTTTCCAAATCGCGTCAGTTAACCAAAACAAACCGCTAAAAAACACTAGGGTTAGGGTTGGCGAGTGCCATGACAAAATCAAACAGACCAAAATTAGATGACTTAGTTTTATAACCAAAGCATTTTTTTCGTAGCTGTCGTATTGGTTTTGCAGTAAACACCATTCTTGTTGCAATGCTGAGTTTGTTTGTTGAGTCATGATTGGTTACTTTGCCATTTTTGTTTTATAAAGTCGCTCGCGCGTTCTGCCAGCATTATCACGGGAGCATTAGTATTGCCGCCAATTAGCGCTGGGAATACTGAAGCGTCTATAACACGTAAGTTATTGATACCGTGCACTTCTAACTGAGGATTTACCACCCCCATTGGATCTTGTTCATGGCTCATTTTGCATGTGCCAATCGGATGATAAACGCTGTCAGTATGATTTTTTAAATGCTCGTCTAATTCATCATCCGCCATTAAATGTTCGTTATGAACCGACCGGATTTTGTGTTTTAACATGATGTCCGACTCTAAAATCTTAGATGCTTCTCGGACACCTTTTCTGAGAATTTCGAGGTCAGCCTTTTCACCTAAAAAATTAGGATCAATTAACGGCGCATCAAATGGATCATTGGACCTTAATTTAACCGAGCCTTTGCTTGCTGGCCGCAGGACACAAGTGTGGCAACTATAACCATGTTTTAAACTGGCACGCCAATTACGCGCATGGTCTTGAACAGACGCGACGACCAAATGAAATTGAATATCTGGGCGCTCTAATGCGTCGTCGGTTTTAACAAAGCCGCCGGATTCAGCAAAGTTTGATGTCAGTAGTCCCGACCGATTTACAATTAAATTAACCAGTTGTCTCCCCATATGCCAGACACCCCGGAACGATAAACCAAAGGTGGTCGGGTTATTGCTCAAATAGCTACTGACATAATCTGGATGATCTTGTAGGTTTTCACCTACGCCGGGTAAGTCATGGACAAGGTTAATGTTGTTATCCTTCAGATGTTGTTTTGGGCCCACGCCAGAAAGCATGAGTAATTGTGGGCTACCAAAAGCACCGGCACATAACAAAACTTCTTTGTTTGCAGTAAATTGAACATTGCGGTCGTGCTTAATACCACTGACACCAATACATGTTTTGTCTTTAAAACTAAGGTGGGTAACATGCAAACTGGTTTCTATTGTTAGGTTTGAACGGAAACGTACGGGGTCCACATAGGCTTTTGCTGCGCTGCATCTAAGCCCATTCTTCTGAGTGACCTGATAAAGTCCAACCCCTTCTTGTTCTGGGCCATTAAAGTCTAAGTTATGGGCTATGCCGATTGACATACCCGCGCGAACAAAGTCACTGGCGACTTGGTTATTCGAACGAGTATTGCTGACATAAAGAGGTCCAGACCCTCCGTGTAACGCATTTTCACCGTTTTGATTATTTTCGGACTTTATAAAATAGGGCAGAACATCTTGCCAGCCCCATCCTAAGTCCTGCCAATCGTTATAATCTTGTTGATGGCCACGAATATAAATCATTGCATTAATGGAACTTGAACCTCCAAGCACCTTGCCACGGGGTTGATAACCACATCGGCCATTTAAACCCGGTTGTGGAACAGTGTCGTATGCCCAGTTTTTGTATTTTGTTGGCACTATGGTAACGGCCCCCGAGGGGATTTGCACCGCAGGGGTTTTATCATCTGTGCCGCTTTCAATCAGCAGTACGTTAACATTAGGATCTTCGCTTAACCGATTTGCCAATACACATCCAGCAGAACCACCACCGACAATAATAAAATCAAAGCTTTGCATTATTTATTTTCAACATATTGTTTGATATCAATAAGGTCCTGATGCAACATTTTGGTCAATGAACTTTTAAAAAATGGCATCATAATGGTGGAGAGTATTTTGGTGAAGGCTCCTTGAGGCTCACCCGTAAATTCCATTGTGAGCTCGGTCTTATCATTACTTATCGCGGCGACTGAAACCACTGAACGATATTTTGTTTTATGGCTTTCAGCCAATACTACGTAATACTGATTTGGGCTAATTTCGCTAATCCACATGGTTTCAAAGGCTTCTTTACCCATCATAATGCGGGATTCTCGCCACGTTAAACCAACTTTGTCGGAGTCGCCTTTTTTTAGTATCTCAATGCTATTAATGCTGGAAATCACTTCACTAGAATGTTCAATGTCGGTAATTGTTTGCCAAACATCCTCGATATTACTATTCACTGTAATTTGAGTTTTGGTGTGCATGAAATATCCTTATTGATATCGTTGTTTAACGTGTTCAGGCATTTTTTTGGTAAATTGAACTGTAAACGCGTTTAACAAATCGAGCAAATTATTTGGTGGTAAGTTTTCGAGCTTTTCAAGGCTGTAGGCAATTGCTTCAATAGAAGAAAGGCTAAACTCCTGACTTGTAGAGCGTATCGAGTACTGGCTTTCGTTTGCCATTGCAAATTGCAAATGTGGTAGTTTTTTAAGCCATGGATTCACAAAATAAATACGCTTAGCCTTTCGCCATGTGCCATCTAAGATAACTAAATAGTCAAAACTTATGTCTGAAGCAAGTTGGTCAAAAGGCGTTGCTGAATCACTCGGGAACAACAGCGCTGTTTTGCTATTAACAAGGGTCTGCATTATGTCCGAAAAGTCTTGTTCCGACTCGCCTATAAACACCTCGATGTTCGAACACGCCATTTTCGCCAGTTTTATGGTGTTCTTTTTATTTTTAACTTCGTCGGGGTGCTGTAGCACTATCAGTTTAGTTCTGTTGTTAACCGGTTTTATTGCCTCACAAAGGCAAGTGATGATAGGAAAATCACAACGTTTGCAACATTCTCTAGCCATGTTTAATGCTCCGTCATTTAGGTGAATTTTGATTAAGTTTCTTTTGAATCAACAGACCAGTTACAATGACAATAAGTGCAATGACAGTCGAAAAATAGATTTTTTCACCAAGAAATAGGTAGAAAAAAACCAGAGATAAAAAGGGGGATAAATAAATTAATACGCTGATCTGAGCGGTACTTTTTGCCAGTTGCATAGCTTTTAACCAAAGCACAAATGCGACACTCATTTCAACTAATCCGATATAAATACTGGCAGCAATTGTTTGTGGATGAAACGTGAAATCCTGCCAATAATAGACACTCATAATGACCAACCATGGGATAGAACAAAGAAAATTAAGCATAACGGACGTTGTTGGAGAAGCGCTATTGCGGACATTCACAATCCAATAAAAGGCCCAAATTAAGGTTGATAAAATCGCCAGTAATACACCCGCTAAGTCAAACATTAAACCGGTTCTAAAATCTAAACCGGTGACCAATATCACTACGCCAAAATAGCAAATGACTAACCCTAAAATATCGCCAAGTGACAACTTGTGTTTTAAAAATGGCACTGCCAATAATGATAGTACGATTGCCCAAGTGTAATTTATTGGTTGAGCGATTTGGGCTGGTAATCTTTCGTAAGCGGCAAATAACACCAAATAATACAAAATGGGATTTAAGAAACCACAAAGTAAATAAAATGCAGGCGACCGTTTAAATATAGTTACGAGCGACGGCGTCTTATCGTTGTCTTTAATTTTGTTCGACGTATCGTCAAAAATGTCGGTTGCGGCTTTAGTTGGCTGATTATAGATTTGAAAAAGATAAATCATTACCAAAATAACAGCGGAACTAAATGACGCTAAAATAACAACTTCTATATAACTAGAGAATTGCAGAGCTAGTTTGACTGCTGTGCCCACCGTTGACCACAGCAAAACAACAAAAAGGGCGATTTTAAACGCCAGTTTTTGATCTTTAACAGGTTCCATAGTGTCGAAACTTAGTGGGTTTTAAGCGTTTCTTGATACGGGGGCCACCCAAGTGGCTTGCCAGCTAACACATGTAAATGTATATGATAAACTGTTTGACCACCGTCATTATTGCAATTCATGACACAACGATAGCCATCGTCGGCAAATCCCATTTGTTTCGCTATTTTTGCAGCGGCGACGTAAAGCTTACCAACGAGTTCGGCATTTTGGTCGTTAATGTCGTTTGCAGTGACGATTTGAATTTTGGGGATCACAAGAAAATGAATAGGAGCTTGTGGGTTGATGTCTTTAAACGCCAACACATAATCGTCTTCATATAAAATATCTGCAGGAATAGTACGGTCGATGATTTTATCAAATATTGTTTCGTTGGTCATAATTAGGTCCGTGACAAAAGAGTAAAAGAAAAACAAACTGCTTACTTTAGCGACTACCACCAGACTCGCATTTTGTTATGGCTAGATTATGCAATAAGTTACAGCGAAACAAGAAACTTTAATTCACACTAGTGCGCTTAATTTAGCGAGCAAAAGAGCCTAAATAGTAAACTTTTGAGCTGCAATACAGTTTAATTTGTCGCATCTGCGCTTTTTACGTTTTTTTTATGAAGTGATTTAGTTATGATTGCTCCATTGTAATTTGACCCTAAGATACTTTTGAAATTTAACCTACTAATCATCACGTTATTAATTGTTCAATGTTTTTCGTTTGCAGCAAAAGCTGTTGAAGTGGAAAATCTATACATTGGCAAAATATTAGTTAATGACCGCACCCAAAAAACGCGTGTGAAAGCGCACCGCTGGGCGATTGAACAGGTGATCACAAAAGTAACGGGCAATCGTGAAATATTAGAAAATGATGATATCAAACGAGAAGTTAGGCTGCGGACCGCTAATTACATAAAATCATTTACATTTACAACGGATGAACACAACCGCACCTTTTTGGTGGATGAATTCGACCAACAAAAAATCGACAAACTATTGCGCGATGTCGGCGCATCTATTTGGGGCCAACGCCGCCCGCAAACCCTTGTTTGGTTCGTTATCGAAGAAGGCCTAAGTCGACAAATTGTCGATAATGACTCAGCGCCACAAATTACCGAGTTGTTACTTCAGGCCTCTGATAACCGAGGTTTGCCATTGACCTTGCCTGATAAAGCAGCGATATCGAGCGTACATTCCTCTGACATTTGGGCTAAGTTTGATCACATTATGAGTCATGTTTCCGCCGGACATGATGTCGAACATTACGTCATGGCAAGAATGTATTACGAAACCATAGGTGGACAGGAAGCGTGGGTGTTAGATTTTCAGCTCATGGATGGCCGAGAGATGTTACTCAAACAAGAATTTCGTGGCGAACAATTTAATGTTGTCCGAGACATGGTTAACGCACTGGCTGACTATTTTGCTTCACAATATTCTATTCGAAGCGAAGTATTAGGACAAAAGTCTCTTCAAATGACCATCGAAGGTGTGAACAATATTGTTGATTTAACAACAATAGAAGGCTATTTGAAAAACCTTCCACCGGTTTCTAGACTCGAATTAGAACGTATTCAAAATAATAATGCTCAATTTGTTTTACATCTGTCTGGGCAAGGTTTAGATGTGGTTAAAGCATTAGACCTGCTTGGTGAATTTGTACAACTAGAAGATAAAGTTGTTGAGACAACTGAAACACTGTCTGTGGCTGAGCAACTAGAGCAATTAAGAGAATCTTATTTACAGCAAGAGCAACTTGTTGAAAAAATGGCGTCACAGGAAGTTACCTCTTTACGCTACCGCTGGGTACCGTAAATGCAACTACTTTTGCCGGTCACTCTTAATCCACGATTGTCATTTGATACGTTTGTTGAACCCGAGAAATCTTCTGGTTTGATCACAAGTGTATTAAAAGATGGCATCGACGAAAGTGAGTTTACTTTCTATTTGATTGTCGGCAGTGACGATGTTGGCAAAAGCCATATTTTAAACGCCTGTTGTCATCATGCAAATCGAAAAGGCAAAACAAGTATGTTAATGCCAATGGAACAAGTGATTGGTTTGCCGACCGAAACAATTGACGGGTTAGAAAAAGTCGACGTGTTGTGTATAGATGACCTTAATTTAGTACTAAAAGATCACGACTGGCAGATCGCAATATTTAACTTATTTAATTCAATGCAGCAAAATAAGTCGACTCTAATTATTTCATCAAATGTATTACCTGCAGAAATGGAAATTACGTTACCGGATTTGGCCTCAAGAATGCAATGGGGAACCTTGTTTCAACTTACTGGTTTAAATAACGACGAAAAAGTAAAAGCGTTAATAACCCATGCAAACGACATGAGCTTTGAATTGCCGGAAGACGTTGCAAAACTCATGTTAAATCGACTACCACGTAAAATGTCGTTTTTAATGCAGGCCCTGTACCTTTTGAGCCGCCAAACGATTGAAAAAAAACGCAAAGTCACCGTGCCATTTGCCAAAGAAGTATTGGAAATTTAAATTATTTTGGTCGCTTTTGTTCGATAACATCGCCTAGCGACGCATATTGAGCTGCACCTAAACGACTTAACGGGTTTAACGTTTTAGCATCGATAGTTAATCTATTATTGTCATTTGTAACAGCCGCATCATCGATATAAACACTTTCTATTTTAAAAAAGATTAAAGTTTGCGGTGTGTTCCCTATTTTTTGTATTTCAAACACTGAACAACCAAACGCAACAGGGCAATGCTGTAATCTCGGTAATGGAAAACCGTCAAAAGCCACTAACTGGTCGTTGAGTTTTTGCATTTCTTTATCTGCAGTATCAAGTTCAGATTCACCATAAGCTAATGTAGCTGCCGACTGAGTGACTTGTTGATATTGGTTATCCGCAGCTATATGTACAACGGCTTTAGAGCCGCTTTGGCAATTTACAGTTGTGTCTTTGTCGGTATTTCCCTCTTTTAATCCAACGGAAATCATTAATAGCGGCGGGTTACTGCTAACAGCACTGAAATAGGAGAAAGGCGCTAAATTGTAATTGCGTTCCTCTTTATTTAAGGCCATGTTTTCAGTAAGCACCCAAGCAATTGGACGGGGAATAATGGTTTGGGTCATAAGGTGGTATATTTGCGCCGGGGCGTAGTCCGATAATTTAAGTTCCATAAATATTTTCTCGATTGTTAATGCCCGTATCAATTGTATTCTAAACACCAATTGTATTCTAAATGCCAATCCATCTGCACGTTACAGTCTAAGGATCAAATCGGTTTTTTTCGTACTAAAGACACACTAATTTGTATTGCTTGTTAGCGGGCTGATATCTAATTTGCAGGGAATTTCGGTTTTAATCCCCCATTATGAATTTAAATTAGTGAAATACCATAAAAATTCTTTATAAGGACTAAAAAATTAATTCAATATGCGCTACTATTTGCCGCTTTCAGTTTTTACAGATTTACGATAACGAATAATGCCGTTTTTGCATATACATTAAGGCTAAAATGAACTTACAAAAGTTTGTTTATTACTTTGAAAAGACAATGCAAAAATACGAAAAAAAGGTGAATTTCCACCTCAACGTTTCAGTCAAGAGTGTTACATGAATTTAGAAGAAATTATTGGATTAGCACAAGCAGCTATTGCCCAAGCAAATGACATCCAAAGTTTAGAAGACGTGCGCGTCGAATACCTTGGTAAAAAAGGTAAGATCACCGATTTACTTAAGTCACTTGGACAAATGGAGCCAGCTCAACGTAAGGAAATGGGTCAAACCATTAACCAAGCAAAAGGTTCAGTACAAAAGTTATTGTCAGTACGTCGCGAGCAATTACAAACTGAAGCGTTAAACGCTAAGTTAGCCGAAGAGACGATAGACGTTACTTTGCCTGGTCGCGGGATCGAGCAGGGCGGTATTCATCCAGTAAATCGCACGATTGAGCGGATCCAGTCGTTTTTTGGCGATCTTGGTTTTGAAGTAAAACAAGGTCCTGAAGTTGAAGACGGCTTTCATAATTTTGACGCGTTGAATATTCCTGAACATCATCCTGCGCGAGCGGATCACGATACGTTTTATTTTAATGCCGATACGGTTTTGCGTACGCAAACATCGGGTGTGCAAATTAGAACGATGGAACAAGAACAACCGCCATTAAGAATTATTTCTCCAGGTCGTGTATATCGCAATGACTATGACCAAACTCACACACCGATGTTTCATCAGGTAGAAGGTTTAATGGTTGATAAAAATGTCAGCTTTGCTGAGCTAAAGGGCACAATCCACGATTTCTTACGCAATTTCTTCGAAGAAGATCTGCAGGTACGTTTTAGACCATCTTACTTTCCGTTTACTGAACCGTCAGCAGAAGTTGATGTTATGGGTAAAAATGGTAAGTGGTTAGAAGTATTAGGTTGTGGCATGGTCCATCCTAATGTTTTACGTTCAGTAAACATTGACCCTGAAGAATACACAGGTTTTGCATTTGGTATGGGCGTTGAGCGCTTAACTATGTTGCGTTACGGTGTAAATGATTTGCGAGCGTTTTTTGAAAACGATCTTCGATTCTTAAAGCAGTTCAATTAAGGAACCCATAGATGAAATTTAGTGAAAAGTGGTTGAGAGAGTGGGTTAATCCGGCAATTGGTACGGATGATTTAAGTGAACAGTTATCAATGGCTGGACTTGAAGTTGACGGCGTAGAAGATGCCGCAGCGGAGTTTACAGGTGTTGTTGTAGGCGAAGTCGTAGAGTGCGGTAAACACCCAGAAGCAGACAAGTTACAAATAACCAAAATTAATGTTGGCGAAGCAGGCGATGGCGAATTAATCGATATCGTTTGTGGCGCTAAAAATTGCCGAGCAGGGCTTAAAGTTGCTGTTGCTATGGTTGGCGCGGTATTACCGGGCAATTTTAAAATTAAAAAAGCAAAATTACGTGGCCAACCGTCGTTTGGTATGTTGTGTTCATTCTCTGAGTTGGGCATGGCTGATGACTCTGACGGCATTTTAGAATTGCCTACAGATGCACCAATTGGTAAAAATGTACGCGAATATTTAAATCTAGACGATAAGATCATTGAAATTGATTTGACTCCAAATCGCAGTGATTGCCTTGGTATTGCAGGTGTCGCACGTGAAGTCGGTGTATTAAATAACATTGACGTAAACACGTTGGACGTTCAGCCTGTTGCCGCAACAATCACAGATTCAGTTAGCATTGAATTAGTTGACCCTGATGCCTGCCCTAAGTATTTAGGCCGTGTGATTAAAGGTATTAACCTAAATGCAACAACCCCAATATGGTTGGCTGAAAAGCTACGTCGAAGCGGTATTCGTTCGATTGACCCTGTTGTCGATATTACCAACTACGTTTTAATTGAGCTTGGTCACCCAATGCATGCGTTTGATTTAGCTAAAATTGAAGGTGGCATAAAAGTACGACGTGCGACTGAAAATGAAGAGTTGGTATTACTTGACGAAAATAAAGTTAAGTTAACTAAAGACACATTAGTTATTGCCGATCACCAAAAACCACTCGCCATCGCTGGCGTCTTTGGTGGATTAGACTCAGGTGTCAAAAGCGATACCACTGACATCTTGCTAGAAAGTGCGTTTTTTAATCCAGTTGTTATGGCTGGAACAGCGCGTTCTTACGGTTTGCACACCGACGCATCGCATCGTTATGAGCGCGGTGTTGACTACGAACTTCAACATGCTGCAATGGAACGCGCTACAGCGTTATTAGTTGAAATTGCCGGCGGCGAAGTGGGACCAATTGTTGAAGCTGTGTCTGAAGCTAATTTACCAGAGCAAACGGCTATTGTATTGCGTCGTAATCGCTTAGACCGAGTATTAGGTCATGTTGTTTCTGACGAAGAAGTGACAACGATTTTATCTCGTCTTGGTTTACGCGTAGAGTTTACTGGCGATAGCTGGAAAGCGATTTCTCCAAGTTTCCGCTTTGATATCAATATTGAAGAAGATTTGATTGAAGAAGTTGCCCGAGTATATGGTTACAACAACATTCCTAATATATCGCCAGTTGCGACATTAAGTATGCCAAAGCGTGACGAATCTAAACTCGATCGCACAACGTTTGCTAAGTCCCTTGTTAACTTAGGTTACCAAGAGGCGATAACTTATAGCTTTGTTGACCCTAAAGTTCAGGAAAAATTGTTCCCAAATGCGGAAACACTCGTTCTTCCTCATCCTATATCAGCAGATATGTCGGTAATGCGTTTGAGTCTATGGTCTGGTCTATTACCGACTGTGGTTCATAATCAAAATCGTCAACAGTCGCGTGTTCGCCTATTTGAAACTGGCCTGCGTTTTGTGCCTGATCAAGCGTCAGAAATGAATATCAAGCAAGAACCTATGTTATCTGGTGTCGTTACTGGTAGCGTGATGGGTGAAAGTTGGTCTGAAAAATCTCGTCCAGTTGATTTTTATGACGTAAAAGCGGATGTAGAAGCGTTATTAGCTAAATGTGTATCAGCCCAAGAATTTGCATTTAAACCGCTTCCATCGGACAGTAAATTAGCTAATGCATTGCATCCTGGCCAGTCTGCAGAAATTTATCGTAACGATAAATTGATCGGGCATATCGGTGCAGTGCACCCAGGTATTGAAAAGTCACTTGGCTTAAACGGTAAAACATTTGTATTTGAATTAGAGCTTAACGCTTTGATAAATAGGAAATTACCACAAGCTAAAGCCGTTTCTAAATTCCCTTCAAATCGCCGTGATTTAGCTATTGTGGTAAAAGAAGAAGTTAATGCCGGTGATGTTTTAAAATCTATAGAAAATATTGGCGAAAATCAGTTAGTTGACCTAAACTTATTTGACGTGTACCGTGGTGACGGTATAGACGATGGTTATAAAAGCTTAGCTTTATCTCTTATTTTACAAGATGTTGAAAAAACATTGGACGAACTTGAGATTAATACTAAGATTGATCACGTAATTAGCATGTTAACAGAGCAATTTGGCGCAACTCTGAGGGATTGACCTATGGCACTAACCAAAGCAGATATCGCGGAACATTTATTTGAGAAAGTTGGCTTGAATAAAGCAGACTCTAAAGATCTCGTTGAAGCGTTTTTTGAGAAAGTCAGAACGACTCTTGAAAACGGTGAACAAGTAAAGTTAAGTGGATTTGGTAATTTTGAACTTCGAGAGAAGAAGTCTCGACCTGGCCGAAACCCTAAAACGGGTGAAGACATTCCAATTTCAGCACGACGTGTCGTCACTTTTCGCCCTGGGCAAAAGTTGAAAGCACGGGTCGAAGTTGGAACCGCTAATCTCGTTGAGAAGTAAAACGAGTTCAAGCGTTTTTGGTTAGTACAAAGCCTAATTGTTGTTTACAATAATTAGGCGCGAACAATATAAAAAAAACCAGCATTTAGCTGGTTTTTTGTTATCTATCGATTATCGATAAAACTTAGTAAAAACCGTGCGGTGTGCGACAGTCAGAACCAAGTTTAGACAAGTAGTCTAACCAAAAGTTAGCAGGGTTGAATCCTTCGCCAACTTTAACTACTGAGTAACCTTTAGATTTAACTTCAGTAGTCGCTGCTTTGGCGCTTGCTTTTTTAGCTTTAGGCGCTTTTGCAGGTTTAGTTTCTGCTACAGGTTCAGCTGGCGCAATTTCACCGCCAGTTAATGCTGCGGTCATTTCTTCAATAGTCACCAAACGAACGTTTTTACCGCCGTCTATGCTATACCAGCCACTTTTAACTTCAATTTGTGGTTCTTTACCGTTAGCTTTTGTATAAGCTTCGGTAAATGCAGACAAGACTTGATCTTTGTCTAATTTACTCATTTTAATTACCTGTATTTCATTTATTTTTTTCGCGAGCGTTATTTATACAAAGTTTTTATTATGAATTCAACTTACAGACCAAATAAGCGATAATTTAGATAGAAATAAGCGAAAATTAACCATAAGTTACGTTAAAAATACACAATATAGAGAAATACCATGACAATTCAGCGAAATGAATTAATGAAGTACCTCAACGACTTTTTAAATATCCAAAACATCAATGACTACTGTCCAAATGGATTACAAGTTGAAGGAACTCAAGAAATTAAAAAAATTGTGACTGGCGTAACGGCAAGTCAGGCATTAATAGATGCGGCCATTGCTGTCGATGCCGATTTATTGTTGGTCCACCATGGCTATTTTTGGAAAGGTGAGGCACAGCCGATTGTTGGCCTCAAACGAAACAGAATTAAATCTTTGTTGGTAAACGACATAAACTTAGTGGGATATCATTTACCACTCGATGTGCACAGTAGCTTAGGCAATAACAAACAACTTGGTGAACTGTTAGGGTTAACGCAAATCGAGCCAATTACACATATAAGCCCAAGTGGCGTTGTTTACCGAGGTGTTTTGCCGACACCAATGACGGCGAACGACTTTGCTACGCATATTAACAGTGTTTTGGCTCGTACACCGCTCGTAGAGCAAACTTCTGAGCAACTAATAACACATGTCGCCTGGTGCACCGGAGGCGGTCAGGGATACTTAGACGCGGTTGTGGAGTTGGGTATTGACGCGTTTGTATCAGGTGAAGTATCTGAGCAAACGATACATAACGCCCGAGAGAATCAAATTCATTTTTTTGCGGCGGGGCATCATGCAACGGAACGGTATGGCGTCAAAGCGTTGGGCGAACATATTCAACGTGAATTTAATGTTGATGTTCAATTTATCGATATAAATAATCCTGCTTAACATGAAAAAACAAGATACCAGTTTTAGTAAAAGCGTCGACACATTTAAAAATAATATCTATGGCTCAAGTAAAGGCCAAGTTCGAGAGGCCGTTTTATTACGAGATTTAGAATCGATAATACACAGTAAACAAAAGCTCAATATTATTGATGTGGGAGGTGGGCAGGGACAGATCGCGCTAAAATTAGCTCAACAAGGGCATAACGTGACAATTTGCGACATTTCTGAAGAAATGTTGGATGTGGCCAAAAATAAAGCGATTGAGTTGAATATAAGCGATAAAGTGGCATTTATTCACTGTCCTTTGCAGGAGTTGCCAAGTAAATTGCAAACTAAGTTTGATGTGGTGTTATGCCACGCTGTTTTTGAATGGCTTGCGGACCCTCAAGCGGCATTCAAAATTCTTGCCGATTATTTAACAGACAAGGGGCAGTTATCATTGATGTTTTATAATGCCAATGGCCAGATAATGAGTAATTTGGTTTACGGTAACTTTGATTATATTGAAGCGGGATTTAACGTTAAAAAAGCGGTAAGGTTAAATCCACAAAATGCATTAATGCCGGATACGGTTAAAGATTGGGCTAAACAGGCCGGATTATCGCTGTGTTTAGACACTGGCGTTCGGTGTTTTCACGATTACATGAGAAATCGTGAACAGTGGACTAAAGACATTAATAAGATTGTTGAAATGGAATTAACCTATTCCACCAAAGAACCGTTTGCATCGATTGCACGATACAAACATTTTATATTTAAAGCTAATTAGGACTGCCCGTGAAATTATATGGTTCGACTACTTCTCCTTTCGTTAGACGTCTTCGCCTGTTACTGGTACAAAGTGATTATCAATTTGTCCCTTTTAATATTTTTGGCAATGATCGCGACACAATCAAAAAGACCAATCCAACGTTAAAAGTGCCTATTTTTGAAGACGTAATTGATGGACGTACACAACAAATATTCGATTCGGGAAATGTCTTTCGTTATTTGTATCAAAAGTTTGAAATTCAGCCTTTGTCGGTAAAAGAACAAAATGACTTGTCAGTCATCGACGCCTGCTGTGATTCGTTAGTAAATATGATGATATTGACTCGCAGCGGCGTGGAAGTAAATAAAGACAAATTGTATTTTAATATTCAGCGAGAGCGCCAACTATCAAGCTTTGAATATTTAGAGGACCAAATTGCTCAGGGGGAGTTTTCAAATTGGCGCTACCCAAGTATTGCGTTATTGGCAACGGTAGAATGGGCAAACTTTAGAAGTTTATTTGATTTTACTGGTTATCCGAACATTCAACGTTTTATCAAAGACAACAGTACCCAACCTGGTGTATTAGAAACAGCACCAAAAGATTAAGGTTTAGGGCGTCAAAACACAAATTAACGACAGTTATTATTTAGTAACTGTCGTTAATTACTGCAATAAACAACGCACTTATTTATTTAAACTGCAATCGACTATAAAGGGTTAAACAACAACGACAGAGTTATCGTCAAAACTGACTGGCGAAGGGCAGTAGGCATCTGCGTTCCAATCATTTTCCCATTTTGAATCGTCTAATAAATATTTAAATTGATATTTATTTTCTGTTTCTAAATCTAAAGTAAGAGAGAAATCACCTGATTTTAATTTTTTCATTGGAGCTTCTTTCCAACCATTAAAATCACCAGCAATTGCAACTTTTTCAGCCGCATCACATTCTTCTTTTTTGATTTTGAATGTCACTTTACAAATTGGTTTACTTTTTAAGTATTTTTTATTCAGGCTCATAATGTACTTCCCTAGTTAAATTAAATTTAATGCTGTAAATATAGCCAATTTTGAAAAAATGGAAATATATTTTTAGTGTTTTTACTCTATGCATTCGATTGTATCACTAAAAAATTTCGAATTACTTATATTGTTATGCGTTTTTCTTACTGTTTAAACTGGTTGACCGCATATGTAATGCAACTAACCATGGGATTTTAGTCCGCAATAAAACAGGATAGAAACAATAAGTTTATGTCGTAATTCGGTTACTATTAATCATATTTACATTAAAAAAGGGAGCCGAAGCCCCCTTGTTTAACAAAAAATTCATATAGGTAATTAATTTACAATAACCAAGCGTAACTCAGTTTCATAAATACACTGCGATTATCGGACTTAATATTTGTTAGTGAGTCGTTGTCTTTACCTGCTTCTGAATAACCAACAAAAAATAGCGTTTGAGGGTTAATTTTATAGCTATATAAAAGCTGTGCAGAAAGTCTACGGAAATTTTCATTACGATCGCCTGGATCTACATATTTTGACAAATTTCTATCTATCTCTGTATAAACCAACGACAGTCGTAAAAAGCTCTTAATGGAAAACTGATAGGTATTTCTCAAGTCGAGTAATTTCGCAGTAAAAACATTGTCGCCTTCATGATCTAATCGCGTGTATTCAAATCGTATTTGCGATTTGAGGTGAGTATTTATATTCCAAGAAATATTAGGTTCTAAAACAAGTTGATCAGAAATCCTATTATTTGCATAGTCAATCGCTTTACCTTTTTTAAAGTAATTGCCCAACCAAAGGTTAGATGTTGGTTTAAATTCGCCCCACATGTTGATGTTCTTTTCATAAAACATGTCGGTATTCGCATCAATAGCCAAATAGTCCTGAGCGCTTTGAGCATCAATTATTACTGGATTGTCGTGGCTGTAGACAAGTTCGTTGTTAGTGCGGGCACCAACTCTATCACGCCCTAAAAACCCAACGCGAAGATAGCTTTGTTTTGGACCATTAAAATTAATATTAAATTCGTTTTCTTGCTCTAACAACTCGCCATCTTGGTTATGTGTGATGTCGATATCTCCATTTATTCGAAATCGCGACCACCAGTCATCGTCGTCACCACGCCAAACATAACCGCCACCAATGACACTCATTGTGCGGTCGACTGTATCGATAAATGCTAAGTCGGCCCTAAAATTTTCACCTATATCTTCGTGGCGAACATTAAAGTACCAATCTCTGTTTTCGTGAGTATATTGAATACGATAGGCAAGGTCTGAGCTATTGACACTAAAAGCTCGCAGGTATTGTTCGCCAAAGTTAAAGGTGGTTATATTGGTGTGTTCGTCTGTGCTCGTATCTGAAAAATAGTCAAATACATCGCTTAATCCCACTTCAGAGAATTCAGTATTGGTTCTTATTATCTGAAAATTAACCGTATCCTGAGGGCTAGGTTGGTATTTGGTATCAAAACTGAGCACTTCGTTATGATAGTCGTCGTTGTCTCGAATGGTAGAAACTACGCCAACTGCAAGTTCTTTATTGACAGCATAACGATAGCGAAACGCACTATTTAAGGTATCTTGTTCAATGCTATAGCCAGAAGAACGTAAGTTGCCAGGAGTAATAATGTTTGCGGTTTTGTCGTTTGCTATAAAGGCAGCAAATGAATGGTCACCGGATTTACCCGTGATCTTTGCGCCATAATCAGGCGCATTTATATTACGTGTATAGATCAGGTTAACTGGGGTGTCGAAATAGTCTTGGTTTTCAAGAAAGAAACTTCGTTTTTCCTGTAAATATAACGCAAAAGTATTATTAACGTTGAGCTGCCCAGAGTCAGCTTCTACTTGAGAAAAATCGGGGTTTAAGGTGGCATTAAGGGTAATGTCTGGCGTGATCCCCCACTTGACGTCTAACCCAACGTCACTATTGCTTTCTTCGCTCCAATCGTTTGTTTCACTTAAATCTCGACTTTTCGTTTTACCTGTAACAAAGGTTGGTATAGCAGTAAGGTTATTGCCTTGCTTAGCACCTGAAAAGCCACGTTCAATTGGCATCTGACATATCCAACAGTTATTGTCTTGGCTCATCTGTGCATTAGAGATTCGCATTTGGGTGTCTCGAGGATAGAAACGAACAAACTCCATGCCCCAATGTTGAATGTCTAAACTGTCGTCAAAATTTAAGATACGAAGCGGTATCGCGATTTCAACTTGATAACCAAAATCCGTAATTTGTCCCGCAGCTTCCCAAATACCATCCCATGCCGGACTTTCGTTTTTAGTTAGTTCATTTTCTATCGCATCAGCTTGAGTGCCTAATGGATTTATGAAAAATTGATAGGCTAGGGAATGGTCGTGGTAACTGTCTATTTTTACCGCAACACGGTCATCATTCCAATTTGAATCTCGGTCCGTTAAGTTTGCGATGATCTTAGAAGGATCTGGATCATAAGCTTTAAACGCAATAAATAAGGTATCCCCGTTTTCGTAAACAAACGCTTCGGTTTTTACTGGAGCAGACATATTCTCGCGAGGGTAAGTTTCGTTATTAACTGCAATTAGACGTGCGTCTTGCCACTCTGAACTATCGAGTACACCGTCGATAAGTGCAATCTTGTCAGACTTAGGAATACTAATATGTGACTTTTTTGATGATTTTTTTTGGCCTATTGGCGCAGATTCGACCAAGCCTGAAAATATAAAGCTGGTTGATAATAATAAAGCGAGAAACTTCATTCGTTCTCCGAAAATTGTTATTCCGTTAAATTCGCCATGATAATAATCCAGTTTTCACAAAAAAGATGTGAATTACGTTGAACAACTCTCGTGACACGATTAAGTGCATAGTCGAGTGAGAACAACAAAAAGTTTAAATTATTCCAAAATTTATTTACAGCGGTAAAAAGATATCAATTTAGAACCAATGTTAGTAAAAATTTCAGAGTTGGTATTGCAAATTTAACTCAAAAAAATAATACCTTTTACATCAACGAAAGGTAAATTAGTACAGCTTACTTAACGGACTGACAACGCCATTCGCACCTTGTTGCAAAACGTGTGTATAGATTTGTGTCGTTCGGACATCAGTATGACCTAATTGACTTTGCACCGTTCTAATATCTGCACCGGATTGTAATAAATGGGTGGCAAAGGAGTGACGCAAAGTATGGGGTGTCACGGGCTTGGTGATACCCGCATTTATTGACGCTGCTTTTACGGCTTTACGGATACCCGAATGGTCAATGTGATGACGCCTAATCTCACCGGTTTCCGGGTCAGCACTTAATTTATGGGATGGAAATAAAAAATGCCAATGCAACGTTTTATTCGCTCCAGGATATTTTTTACTTAACCTGTGTGGTAACCAAACTCCAGCATATTGTTCATTATCTAAATCGAGTTTTAAATATTCATCGACCTGAATAATTTGATTCCTCAAAGCTGGAACTAACTCCTGAGCAAGTGTAACAACACGATGTTTATTGCCTTTACCATTCCAAATTCGAATACACTTGTAGTCAAAATCAATATCCTGAACCCTAAGTTTCATAGCCTCCATTAAACGCAAACCACTGCCATACAGCAAACTTGCCACCAGGAGATGACGCTTATGCAACTTGGTCATTAACTTTTTTACTTCTTCCTGAGTTAAAACAACTGGAAGCTTTTGCTGGCGACTACTTTTTACAAAACACAAATTTAGCGACAATTCATTTTTTAAAACATGTTTATATAAAAAGGAAAGTGCATTTAGTGCCGTCATTTGCGTCCTCGCCGCCACATTTTTAGTTAGCACCAAATAATCCAAGAATGCTTCAACTTCCGTATTACCCATCGTCACTGGATGCCGTTTATCATGAAAATGAATGAACTCTGCGATCCAAAACAAGTATGTTTCAATTGATTTTTTTGCATATTGTCGACTATACATAAAATCGGCAATACTATTCAAAAATGGCGACCGAGTTTGCATTTTATATCCTTATGAATGCTGTTTTTATATACAGTATTGCGCATTTTCCTCACTAGTCAAGAAATGAGGAAACTTTCCGCATTTCCACAAATCCACCAAAAAACCACAATCTCCCAAACATAAACGTTGCAAGCACCCCAAAGAATTTGCTACTAATAAATAAAATAAACACAGGGAAAATATTTTTTCAGGATATGAGGAAACTTTCCCCTGATTAAACTGTTGGACCTGCCTCGCAAGCTCGGGGAAGATACTTCACCCTCAAAGTAATACTGGATAAACCCTCAGTTGTGTTCTA